>DKBG01000283.1:5900-10903 GCA_002451155.1 Ignavibacteria bacterium UBA6906 | reverse complement strand
ATATCAAATATGAGATATGGACTACGGAAGAACTGGAACGACGTATCCAAACGGACAACTGGATCCTGAGTACCAGCCGCTATAGTTGCCAGGTGTTCAGATCAACTTGCCGTTTCTCTTCAGCACTTCCCGGGCAATGACGACCTTCTGGATCTCGTTCGTTCCCTCGAAAATCCGATTGATGCGCGAATCCCGATAGAATCGCTCGATCGGCATTTCCCGCGAGTATCCCATCCCACCATGGATCTGAACCGCCATGTCAACAATCTGGTTCAGTCCTTCGGAACAGACGTATTTGACCGTCGCGGATTGTCTGGAAATCGGCTTCCCCTCTTCGTAATCGTAGGCGGTTCGATAAACGATCGACTCCATCGAGTAGATGATGCAGGCCATTTCGGCGAGGTAGAACTGAATCGCTTCGAACTGCGAGATTGGGACGTCGAACTGGACCCGTTCCTTCGCGTACTTCGTAGAAAGTTCGAGCAGTTCTTTGGACGCGCCGAGNNAAGCCACGGCCCTCATCCCCGATCATATTCTCCTGGGGGACTTTCACATTCTCGAGCGTTATGGCGTTTGTCGTGCTTCCCCGGATTCCCATCTTTTTCTCCGGGGGGCCGGCGTTGTAGCCAGCCATCTTCGTCTCGACCACGAAGCCGGTGATCCCGCGTTCGGTCCGGGCAAACAGCGAGACGACGTCCGCGATGCCGCCGTTGGTGATCCACATCTTCTCGCCGTTTATCGTCCAGGTATCCCCGTTCCGCTGCGCTTTCGTGCGCAGGTTAAAGGAGTCCGACCCGGCCAGGACCTCCGTGAGCGCGAACGCGCCGATCATTCGTCCTTCTGCGAGAGGCACGAGATACTTCTTCTTCAGCATTTCACTGCCGCCGATGAAGATCGCATTTGCGCCGATCGACTGGTGCGCACCGATAAACGTCGCCGTTGAGAGGCAGCCGCGCCCGATTTCCTCCTGCATGAGGCAGTAGCCGATCTCACCGAAGCCTCCTCCGCCGTATTCGGGCGGGAAGGCCGCGCCGAGGAGACCCAGCTCGCCCATCTTCTTGATCAGCTCGGGTGGTATCTTCTCGTCCTCATCGATCTTCTGGGCAGCAGGCTTGATTTCCTGGTTCACGAAGTCGCGAACCATATCCCGGAGCATGAGTTGTTCTTCGGTAAAAGGGAATACGGACATAGCAATGCCTCAACGACTGGTCGAATGATGAGTAGATACGTGTTGATTATTCCTGTTGATCGTCACTCCGGACGTGCTTTCAGGCCGCTGAACGCAACGACATCTTCGCCTCCGTCCACCCCGATGGTATTCCCGCTTACCCAGTAGGCGGAATCGTCCGCGAGCAGGACGATCGCTCGGGCGACGTCCTCCGGGGTCGTGAGCCGTCCGGCCGGATTCTTGCTGAGGGCGACATCGAGCATGGTGTTTGAGCCGGGGATTTTCCGCAGGGCGGGCGTGTCAGTCACGCCGGCCATGAGGGCATTGGCGGTGATCCCCAGGTGACCAAGCTCCATGGCAATCTGACGGATGTGAGCTTCCAGGGCCGCCTTTGCAGCCGACACCGCGCCGTAGAAGGGGATGGAGGTATGGCCTCCCGAGCTGGTCATGCCGAAGATCCTCCCCCCTTTCTTCATGAGGTGGCGCGAAAGGAGACCCTGTGTCCAGTAGACCAGGCTATTGGCCATGACGTCGATCGTCATCTCCATCTGGGCCTGTGTGATGGTCTCCTCAGGCTTCTTCGAAAAGAACGGCTTGAGCGTGCCGAAGGCGAGGGAGTGCACAAGAACTTTGACGGTATTGGAACTGCTGCCATGGAACCGTTCCTGGATATCGTCGAGCGTCTCATTCCGTTTGATCGCGTCCGCGGCATTGATATTAAAGAAGATCGCATCGCGGCCTGTATGTTTTATGTCCCGGATGATATGCTGGACATTCGCCATCGTGGCCTGACGGTCAAGATGCACGCCGATGATGTTCATCCCGTGCTTCGCAAGCTCGACCGCTGCCGCCCCTCCAAAACCGCTGGAGGCACCGAGGATAAGAGCATACTCATTCGGTTTGAAGCGAGGTTCCGTTTTCATAGTGTCATCTCAGGGAAACAGGTCATAGATGAGGGTTGACGGTTCGTTCGAACGAACGGAGCGGCTGAAATGTTCACGATCCGCAACCAGTTTCCAGGCACATTCTCCTGGTCAGGCATCAGATACCAATTCGTGCGTTAGAGATTACTCGACGGTAACGCTCTTCGCCAGGTTCCGCGGCTGGTCAACGTCCGTTCCCCTGGCGACCGCGATATAGTACGCCAGCAGCTGGAGCGGAATAATATTCAGGATCGGCCCAAAAAACCCATAGGTTCTCGGGACGCGGAGAACGAATTCCGCCAGCTTGCCGATTTCATCGTCATCCTCGTTGGCGACCGCGATGATCCGTCCTTTCCGCGCGCGGACCTCCTGGATATTGCTGATCACCTTGTCGTAAATGGCATCCCGGGGGACGATGACCACCACGGGCATGTTTTCGTCGATGAGGGCGATCGGCCCGTGTTTCATTTCCGCCGCGGGGTAGCCCTCCGCGTGAATATACGAGATTTCCTTTAGCTTCAGGGCTCCCTCGAGAGCCACCGGGTAGTTGGCCCCGCGGCCGAGGTAGAGGAAGTTCCGTTTATCCTTAAATTCTTCAGCAATTGCTTTAATATTCTCCGTGTCAGCCAGAATCTCTCCCACCTTTTCTGGCAGCGAGGCCAGTTCCCTGGCGAGGACCTGTCCGTTCTCCATCGTCATTCCCCTCGCACGCGCGAGCAGGAGCGTAATGAGGGCAAGAACCGTCAACTGCGACGTGAAGGCCTTCGTTGACGCCACTCCGATCTCCGGACCTGCGTGGACGTATACGCCCCCGTCCGTTTCGCGAGCAATGGTGCCGCCGACGGCATTGACGATCCCGAGAACTGTCGCACCCTTCGACTTCGCCTCGCGCAGTGCGGCAAGCGTATCCGCCGTTTCCCCGCTCTGGCTGACCAGGAATACCACGTCGTCGATATTGACGATCGGGTTCCGGTAACGGAACTCGGATGCGTATTCAACCTCCGTCGGAACGCGGGCGATCTGTTCGAGCATATATTTGCCCACCAGGCCCGCATGCCATGAGGTTCCGCAGGCGGTGATGATGATCCGCCTTGCACTCAGGAGTCTCCCCATGATATTCTGGAGACCTCCGAGCTTTACGGTTCCTTCATCCACCAGCAGCCGGCCACGCATCGCGTTACGGATTGTTTCGGGCTGCTCGTGAATCTCCTTGAGCATGAAGTGTTCGAACCCGCCCCGTTCGATCTGGGAGAGTTCGAGTGTAACGTGCTGGACCTCCTTCTCAACTGCCACGTCGTCGATGGTCATCGTGCGGAACCCGTCACGGGAGACCTCCGCGATTTCGCCGTCTTCCAGATATACGACCTTCCGTGTGTGTTCGACGATCGCCGAGACATCGGAGGCAACGTAATTCTCCCCGTCGCCAACGCCGATGATGAGCGGGCTTCCCTTTCGGGCCACGACCATATGATCCGGATCGCGGGCAGAGAGCACAACAAGGCCGTACGTCCCATCCACCTCTGTAAGCGCCAGGCGGACGGCTGACGCGAGGTCCCCGGTCTCCCGATAGCTGCCGGCAATGAGGTGGGCGAGGACTTCCGTGTCGGTCTCGCTGGCGAATCGGCAGCCCTTCCGCTCGAGCATGATCTTGAGGGCCGCATAATTCTCAATGATGCCGTTATGCACCACCGCTATCCCGCGGTCCGCGTCGAAGTGCGGGTGGGCATTCAGATCGCTCGGCTCTCCGTGGGTGGCCCAGCGTGTATGTCCCACTCCGGGGCTGCCGGCCACAGAGCCGCCGGTTTGCCCCAGCTGCGCGGCAAGTTCTGCGACTTTACCGGCTTTCTTCTCTACAAAGAACGAACCGTTATTTACGATGGCTATTCCCGCCGAGTCATATCCCCGGTACTCTAGCCGGCGAAGACCCTCGAGGATAATCGGGACTGAGTTCTTCGGCCCGATATACCCGACGATTCCACACATAGGTACCCCAAAAAAGAGCGGAAATTGCGAATGTTTAAAAACCTAACCAAAACGGGCCTAAGAATCAACGGAGAGAGGCGGTGCCGCGGAGCCCGATCACCCCCATCATGCGGCCCGAGCGCTCACGGTCTCGCCGATAGGAGTGAAAAAGGGCAGAATCGGTGATCGTGCAGGAATTGGAGACTTCGATATTTTCCGGCGGAACCCCCGCGTCCGTCAGGAGCCGCCGGTTTGCAGCTTTGAGGTCGAGCAAAAAGCCCCCACCGTTTTTGGCAACAAACTCCGGCTCGAAGTGCGATGCGACATCTCCGCCCACTTCGTAGCAGCACCCTCCGGCGGCCGGACCGAGATACGCCAGGAGGTCTTCCGTTCGGACATCGAATTCCTCTCGCATTCGCCGAACAGCAGTCAGGAGAATCTTGCCCGCCGTTCCTCTCCATCCTGCGTGAACCGCGGCGATCGTCCCGGCACGGGGATCGCAGAGTAGAATGGGGACGCAGTCCGCCACCGTTACACAGAGATAGACCTCACGTGCCGATGTGATCAGCGCGTCGCATTCGGGGTATATTCCGGGGGCTGTGACGGTCACAACTGTCGTTCCATGCACCTGCTCGGGCACTGCGAGTTGATCAAGAGCTATCCCGAGCGATCCGAAGAAAAACTCCCGGTTCTCGCGTACATGGTCAGGATTGTCGCCGACGCGGAAAGAGAGATTCATCCCGAATGGTTCTGCGCTTTTACCGTTGCGGCGGGTGGAAATGGCAGCAACGACGGCGGGCAAGGATTCAAAGATGGAGGGCGTCAGAACCGAGGGGGTAGTCATGAGATATATGATTTCAGATGCCTGGTCTCTGATTTGAACGGTGTGATCGGATACTTCTGGTGTCTGTTGTCGATCGTCAATGGTCCATCGTCAATCGGTTGTCGCC
>DKBG01000283.1:0-5877 GCA_002451155.1 Ignavibacteria bacterium UBA6906 | reverse complement strand
AAGACTGTCACGGTTGTGCCCTCCCCCACGGTGCTGGCGATCGAGATGGTTCCACCTACTGCCTCGATGGTCTTTTTCGTGATCGCGAGCCCCAGCCCCATCCCGTCGCTTTTCGTCGAGAAATTGGGCTGGAAGAGTTTCTCCATCATCTCTTCAGGAATTCCTTTCCCGCGATCCCGGATAACCACCTCCATCCCCTCTTCTACAACGCGGGACATGACGGTGATGGTTCCTTTTCCGTCCATCGCCTGGATGCCATTCCGGATGATATTGATGAACGCCCTCCGGAGCTCTTCCCGGTCTGCCAGGACAGAGGGCAGACTGGTCATGAGATTTATCTCGAAGCGGAGAGCAGCATCCTGGCTGAAGAGACCGATAGATTCAGTCACAATGGCGTTCACGTCGCAGCTTTCCAGCTTCGGGCGGGGCATTCTGGCGAATGCGGAGAATTCCGACGCGATCCGGCTCAGGGTATCGATCTGGTCAATAATGGTTGTGCTGATGGTGCTCATCAGCTGGTCAAAGTCCTGGACCCTGTCCCGATAGGCCTGGCGGAGGTGCTGAACGGAAAGGCGCATCGGGGTCAGAGGATTCTTGATCTCATGAGCAACCTGTCTGGCCATTTCCTTCCAGGCCAGTTCCCGTTCATAGCGGATCAGCTCATCCCGGTTCTTCTTCAGATCCCGGGTCATCGCGTCGAAGGAATCGATAAGATCCCTGACTTCCCCATCGGCGCGGGGCACTTCTACCTGCACTTCCAGGTCTCCGCCAGCAACCTTCCTGGTCGCCTCCGTCAGGAGGAGGATCGGGCGGGCGATCCGGTTGGCCAGCAGCGCAGCGATCACCAGGAGCGCAACGAGAATGGCCGCATAGATCGCGAAGAGGAAGGCATTCCGTCTGGTATTCTCCTCTTCCAGTCTGTCTTCGCGGAAGAGTGTTGGGACGGACACGGCTGCGGAATATGATCCTGTCCTGTCCAGGAGCGGGCGGTACCCGACGGTATACCGGTATTTCCCAACGCTCGCCGTTTCGAGGAAAAAGCGCTCGCCTGTGACCGCGAGCGCTGCATACGCACCCCCGCTGATGCGTGTATCGAGCATTCCAAGCTCAACAAGTTCAGGCCGGCTGGTGACGAACAGGTTTCTTCCGACGTAGAGGTTGAAATCAGCGTTAGTCTCCGCGGCGATCTGTTCGACCTTCCCTTCGACCGCGGAGATCATCACAGGATCAGTGATCCCGGCCGGGGAGGTGGTAAAGTAGGCTTCCACTTTCCGTGTCGTCTCGTCGACGACGCGCGCCGATTCATCGAGGAGGCGCTGGCGGGTCATGTATTGCCCGTACACGGAGAGGATCCCGAGAGGCACCAGCGCGGTCACGACGAGCGCGACGAGAAGTCTTGCCCGGAACGTTTTCGGTGCGATTCCGCCCCGGAGCATGCTCTTCGCCCCAACGAACGCGATGGCGAGCAGGATAAGGCAGACGCCATGAAGGCCCAGCTTGACCAGCGTGACCAGTTCACCTCCCAAGCCGGGCAGCGGCAGGCTGAAGGCGAGCAGATCTTCACCGGTCTGCTTGCGGGAGATGAACAGGGTCTCATACTCCTGCCCGGCAAACGCGTGGACGCGCCAGAGCCAGCCGGCATCTGAACGGGAAAGCCGTTGCCTGATGTCCCCTGGCAGCTCGTAGCCAATCGGGAAGACTTCCGTCTCTCCGGGGCGCAGTCTCCCCCCGGAAAACTCGGATACCGAGACCGATCGGTAGAATGTCTGAAGACTTCCTTCCGAAGTTCCGCGGAGAAAGATCGGCGTTTCGCCTCTAAAGGGTGTCTGTTGCCCTGCCGCGATTGTCACCTGCGCAAACCCGATCAGCGTTCCGTCGTCTGATTGGATCGACGTAAGGCCGGTGTAGACCTTTACGGGCTGCCCGCCTGAGCCGATATCGCGCACTGACACTTCCATGATATTATCGAAGATGATGCTGGTGTCCACAGTCGAAGCCTGCCCGACCTGACCGCCGATCGAAAACCTGCTGACACGGTTTCCCTGCTCATCGAAGACGGTGAAGATTGAGGTATAGCCTTCACGGCAGGCAGGACTTTGCGCCCACTCGGCAAACGCAAGCCGTGCGAGCCCGGCCTTGCTCTTTTCCTCTAGAATCCGCACGACACGCGGCGTGGTGAAGTCCCTCAACGCATCAAGGACGACCAGGGAGAACCAGGTATCGGCCGGACGGACGGAATCCTGCGCATAGACTTCGATTCTCCGCCGATCATGTTCCCCCACGAATTCCCCGAGCGGGGAGGGAAGCATCCCGGCGGCGAAGAGGAGAGAGACAATCAGCGTGGTCCGTCGCACGGCGGGGTGCCCCGCCTCCTGCAGCCTGCGCAGCAGGAGCGTAAGGCCGAGAATACCCGCACCGAACGTAAGTCGAAACAGAAGTGGAACTAACGGAGCCTGGCTGAGTCCGAACAGGATGGCAGCGAGGCCGAAGGCACCTCCGATGATGATCCAGCCAAGCCGGGTTCCGTTGGGACCCCCAACGCGCTGGAACCTGTCGAGCAGCGTCCGCGTCAGGGCGGTGCCGAGGAGGACAATGCAGAGAGCAAGCACGATGAGATTGAGAAGCATGATTGAAGCATCGACTGGCGGGAAGAGCACTCTCGGATCAAGGTACTCGAGGGAAGAGTCGAAGACCGCGCTCCGCACCACAGCGACATATCCTCTGAGACTCCAGACGAGCCCGGCGGCGAGCAACGCAGCCAGCGCGATGAGCAGGAGAAATCGGCCGGGGCGTCCCTTTCCTTCGGGCCCGGGTTCTCTTTTCCGCACAAGACCATTGAACAGCAATCCGGTGGATGCGGCGAGGACAACGATGGTGATCGTCAGTTCGCCCACCGACTTGGCGATGCCTCTCCCGAAGGGAGACGCGAACAATGCCGGGTCAAAGATCCCATTGATCGCGAACCCAGAGGGGATGTCGAGCCAGAGGAGCAGATACCGGAAGGTCCAGAGAAGCACCGTCAGGGTGAACGCGCGTTTCAGCGGACCGACGCCCCTGGTGGAGTTCCACGCGGCAGTAAGCAGGATGAAGATCAGGGCGATGACAAGGAACGCATTCAGGCTGTGGAACCGCGCACTAATCGATTCGGCCGCGAGGGAGGGTGTGGGGTGCATGACCGACACAACCCCGACCGTCCTGTCTCCGATTCCCTTGAGGGCCGTCGACGCGAACCTTCCGTCCCTGCTTGGCTCCGCCCCCTCGGAAAAGTCAAACCGCACTTCGACACCAAGCTGCCGGGTCAGGCGTTCGGTTAGCCCTTCTCTGTCGAGGTACCTGTTAGTGAACGGAAAGGAGACCTCAAGGGTTTTACGAAACAGGACAGCGCCGATGATATCCCCGTTTAGCCTGACGGGCGTTGTAACAAAGAGCTGAGAGGAGACCGGGTTTTGCATCGCGTAGGAGGTCGGCCGGCCGTCCAGCGCAATCCGAACCTCACGACCCTGGAGGGGTCCGCTGCGTCCCGACCACGCGATCAGCGATCCGGTCCTGTCGTAGATTTCCACCCCGCTCCCCTGGTCCTCAATCGCCCGTCCGAGCCGCTGGAATAGCATGACCCGGTCCTGGTCTTTCCCTGAAAGGTACCGGATGACCTCCTCGTCCGATGCCGCGTCTTCTGCCGAGCGCAAGATTGAATTCTGCACCGCGGCAAAATCCCCGACAGCGGCCTCGAGGGTCTCCTGCGCACGGGATCGCGCCAGCTCAGGCCAGCGTGATGATGTATACCGGAGGATGAGGAATTCCGAGAGAGCGGAGAGGAGCAGGAGAAGAAGGAGAATGAGGACGACCGTCGGTACCCAGGGCCTACCGGCACGCGAGAGAGCAGTCCGAACCCTTGCCGACAGGGTGATCATGCGGGATCAGTAGATGTTAATCTGGGTGATGATCCATTTCTCCCCCACTTGGGCCAGTGACACATAGACCTGAGCGATCTCCCGGTTCCCGCGATCGATCAGGGCCGCACTTCCCGTCGCATACGGACGTGATTCAAGTTCACCGGTCGTGCTGAAGCTGATATTCACCAGTTTGCGAGTCTTGAGATAATTCTCGAGCACATAATACGCCTGGTTGGAGCTGAAGTAGCCGCTTTCTCCACCCCGCAGATTCATATACACCTGGGAACCGAAATTGGAGGAGAAAGAGCGGACATCTCCAGAGGCGAGGCCCTCCTTTACCTGTGTGAAGATTCTCCGGTGTGCGTCGGCCAGGTCTTTACCCGGTTCCTGCATGACGCGGTCGGGAGCCACCAGAGGAAAACGGGAGGGTGGCGGGAGTCTCCCGGGTTTTTGTTCTTTCTCCTGTTGGTCGGGTCCCACCCGGCCTATCTCCTGGGGGAACCGTGCCGGCGGGCGGGAAGGAGGAGCGCCCGATTTTCTGGGGTCACGGTTCTCGTCACGGGATTGGCCAAGCACCGGGGGCGAGATTGCCCCACAGAGCACCAGCAGCGCTATGATTACCGGTCCGCGCATTGATGAAAGCTACATGCCTCCCGCGTTAAATGCAATCCGGGGGCGAGCCCTCCGGAAAAACACCTGGCCGCCGATGGAATTCGATCCCGTCCCTTCACCCACCATCACCACCACCGGACGACGATCGATATTCCACCGCGGCCTTTCCCTGTCCACCCGCACGGTTCTCCCCTTCAGTCCCGGGACAGGGTACCTCCTCTCTCTTCAACAGCGTTCCCCAGCACACGCGGCTTTCTCTCCGTTACGCTGCGCTTCATGAGAGGGTTGGATTCCTGAAGCTGGTAGGCCCAATCAAACACCACCCTGCCCGGTGAGAGGGCCGTAACCCTGAACTTGGCATAGTGATCGTCCCAGGTCCAGACCACGTAGGTATGGCCGGGCCGGAGCACGACATCATGAGTGGGCGACCATCCGTTTGCAGGAGCAATCTTCACATCGAGGATGGAATTCGTCGGCCCCATATCCTGGATATCCGTATCATCCGAGACCACCATATAGGACCCACCCAAATAGTACTCGTACCAGATATCCGCGTAGAGATCGTCATACGGAACAACCAGGTAGTCGGAGAAATCATAGCCAGCCGTATTGGGTGAGAGGTGAAAATCGTTGATCAGGACATCATAGCCTTCCGGGCGGGGGATATCATAGGCAACGTCCCGGCAGAGCGCGCTCTCGTTACCCTCGAAGTCATATGCAGATACTGCATAGTAGTAGGAGATACCGTTTCTCGCTCCGTTATCAAGGAAGTATGGATCCCGGGTTGACCCGATCAGCGTGTAGGGCCCGGCCGCGGTTGAGCTGACAAAGACGTTATACCCGGCGAGGTCCGACTCATAGTTGTCTTTCCAGAAGAGTTCTATGAAGTTGTCCCCTGTTGAGGTCCAGAGACCTGTCGGCGGCAGCGGGGGCTGATAGTCTGGCTCGATACCATGTTGGTGGCACCCGGTAAGCGCCAGCCCGGCGGCGAGTGCAACGATCCCGAGTACGCGCTTCATGGTTTCCTCCTGTCTCCTTGTGCTTACTGTTTACAGGTGTGAAGAGGGCAAAGGGCATGCCACAGGAGACCGGGCTGTGAGAGCCGGAAACAGGGGAAAATCAGGTCAAATAAGGCGAATGGTGTACTAAGAAGTGGGCGGACGTATAGAAATGTGGTCACCTGGGCGGCGGCGCAGAGGGGAAATTCAGTCGCGGGAAGCGCAGACGAGATCGAATATCAAATATCTGATATCGGATATGGACTATAGCAGATAGCATATATCAGATAGACCATATCAGATATCTAATATCAAATGTGAAATATGGCCTTGGGATAGCAGAGCGGATGAAACCAAGACGATATCATATATCC
>DKBG01000022.1 GCA_002451155.1 Ignavibacteria bacterium UBA6906 | reverse complement strand
GCCGAAGCGGACGATCGTCTACTGCGCCTGGGACGGCGAAGAGGAAGGTCTCCTCGGATCAACCGAGTGGGTCGAAACCCATGCAGAGGAGCTGAGACGAAAGGCTGTCGTGTACCTCAACTCGGATGGCTACGGGAGAGGGTTCCTTGGCGCTGCAGGATCACACACGCTGGAACGATTCGTCAACCAGGTGGCGCGCGATGTGGTGGATCCCTCCTACTCCATCAGCGTCGCCGATCGCCTGCGGGCACAGCGGATTGCCACCGGCCCGGCAGAGGATCTGAAGGAGCTCCGCGAATTGGGCGATATACCTATCGGCTCCCTCGGATCCGGCTCGGACTATACCCCCTTCATCCAGCACCTGGGCATTGCTGCCCTGAATATCGGGTATGGGGGTGAAGGTGAGGGCGGTTCATACCACTCGATTTACGACTCCTTCGACTATTACACCCGGTTCATCGACCCTGGATTTACCTATGGCGTCACATTCGCGCAGACGACAGGACGAGCGACGCTCCGGCTTGCCAACGCACCAGTACTCCCCTTCGAGTTCAGTCGATTTTCAGCGACGATCGGACAATTCCTGCGCGAGGTGAGCAAACTGACGGAAACCATGAGGGAGGAGACCGAAGAAACGAACCGCCGCATCCGGGAGCATACGTTGCGCTGGGCCGCAGACCCTACAGGGGTGCTGGTCCTTCCCTCCCCAAAGGCCCCTGTCCCCTACCTCAATTTCGCGCCCCTGCAGAATGCATGCGCAAAGCTGGACGAGAGCGCCACAGCGCTGGAGAAGACGAGAGCGGAAGGGCAGGTGCATGTCCGCGATGCGAAAGAGCTCAACCGGGCGCTTATGAATTTCGAACATCTGCTTACACTGCCTGCCGGGCTCCCCGGACGGCCCTGGTACGTCCATCAGATCTATGCTCCCGGCCAGTATACAGGATACGGCGTAAAAACTCTACCTGCCGTCCGCGAAGCGATCGAGCTGCGGCAGTGGAGTCTCGCGAACGAGCAGATTCTGGTGGTAGCCGATCTTCTTGAACGGTACGCCGCCGAAATCGACCGGATCGGCACGCTCGTACGGAAGTAGCTTCGTCTCTTGTCCTCCCCCTCGGGAAGCCGGAATTCATTCCTCCGCCTCTCGGTCGCGTCACATAGGACAATCTTTCCGGACAGGCCACTGAGGGTCCGGCTCCCGGGCCTTCGGTGGAGTGGCGCCTCTCCTACTTTCGGTTTTTGAAGTAGAACAGAGACCCGGCAGCAAGCATGACCGCTCCCCACCAGATTCCCGGGTGCGTATCGGCAAGAACCGTTTGTCTTTCTGAAGGTGAGAACAACTCGACGACGCCTGCAAGGAGCACAAGTCCGCCCATGACAAGCAGGACCAGTCCCACCAAAAACCAGATTGACTTCATTTCACGGACTTCTGACGCCATCGCGAGCCTCCTTACCAGAACAGGATATTGAGAATGACCAGGGCTACGAGAGAGAGCAGTGCGAAGAATTCCGGTCTCTTGAGGAATGGAACCTCACGTCCGAGCGTTTCCTCCGTCAATCCCTTCACCAGCCCGACCAGATCCTTTTCCTCCTGTCGTTTCGTAACCAGGCTGACAAGGATTGTCACCGCAAAGCAGATCAGCCATGCCCACCAGGCCCGCCAAAAATTCACTGCCATATCGCTCTGGACACTTGATAGTGTCAGGATCTTCGCCTCAAACCATTGGAACTTGACCGCAAGAAACATGTAGAATGAGGATCCCATGCCCGCAAGGAGCCCCCAGAAGGCCCCGTTTGGAGTCACCCAGCGGACAAACATGCCGAGGAGCATCGTGGCGAAGAGCGGGGCATTTACCCAGGAAAAGATCGCCTGCATGTAGTCCATAATGCTGGGAAAGCTCTTCGCCCAGTAGGCGGTACCGATACTGATCAGGACGCCGACGAGCGTCGCGACGCGTCCCATCCAGAGCAGGTGGCTGTCCGAAGCCTCCCTGTTGATCACCGACTTGTAGATATCGTAGGTCCACACCGTATTGAACGCGCTGATATTGCCTGCCTGCCCGGCCATGAAGCCCGCGAGGAGAGCGGTCACGCCGAGGCCGATTAGGCCCGTGGGATAGTACCGCGCAATCAGGAGGGGCAACGCGGAATCGTAGTTGACCTGTCCCCCGTCCTGCAAGAGGGAAAAGCCGCTCCCTGGGTCATTCGAGAGAGCGATCGCCGTTAGACCGGTGAGGATGACAATAAAGGGAATCGCCATCTTGAAAAACGAGGCGATGATAGGGGTCATGCGCGCTGCCCGCAAATCTCTCGCGGAGAACGCGCGCTGCACGACGAGAAAATCCGTCGTCCAGTAACCGAAGGAGAGAACGAACCCAAGCCCGAGAACGATCGCAGGCCAGGTGACCTCCATGCCGTTACGCGCGGCATCTCCGGAGGTTGACCAGAGCGTATTGAACGATTCGGGCAGGCGGTTCATGATCTCTGTGATGCTCCCGATTTCACCGATTCCCAGAATTGCCACCAGAAAGAGGCCGAACCAGATAAGGAAGAACTGGATGATCTCGGTGAAGATCGCCGACATCAGCCCACTCATGGTGACGTAGACCGCGACCGTCAGGGCTGACACCCACATGCTGACATCCCAATCCCAGCCCAGAAACGTCCGAAGGACCAGCGCCATCGCGTACAGATTGATGCCGGAGACGAGCAGCGTCATGATCGCGAACGCGATGCCGTTCAGGACACGTGTCTTCTCGCCGAACCGGAGCTTCAAATACCCCGGAATGGATTTGATCTTGCTGCTGTAATAGAAGGGCATCATATAAATGCCGAGAAAAAGCATAGCCGGAATCGCACCGATCCAGTAGAAATGGGCAACGTACATTCCGTATTTGAACGTGTTCCCGGTCATCCCGAGGAGTTCCAGCGCGCCGAGATTCGCGGAGAGGAACGCCAGACCCGCAACCCACGCGCTGTTCTTTCTGCCCGCGAGGAAGAAATCGTTCTCGCTTTTCGTGTACCGTTTGAGGTAGTAGCCAATGCCGAGGACGAAGACGAAATAGGACGCGATGACGAGCCAGTCGAATACGCCGAGGCTAATGGTGGCCATGATATCCTTCTGCGCTGATGTGGGTTCGGGTGGCCGTGGAAGGAACGCTGCCGTGTCTGTTCAGCCAGAATGGAGTCCGGCAGAGATACCATCATCTCCCATGGAGGAGCGGCCAGATGAAGCAGGAGTCAATCTACGACAACAGCTCCGCAATCTCAACAGGCCCACGCGCGAGGAACGCAATGGCGGCACAGACCGCAACGTGCGCAAATTCCATTTTTGTAGTATCTTCTCTTTTGCGTACGCTGTGCGCCTTTGGCCTAACTCTCATACCCGTCGGATTCCAGCATGAAACAGGGCCGAACAGTAATCCTGACAGTCTGTTCTCTTCTCCTCGCGTGTTCGTCCGAAGCCGATTCCAGGACGCGGATCGCCTGTGTTGGCACAGGAATCACATACGGGGAAGGTATTGTCCGACGTGAGCTGAACAGCTACCCCGCCCAGCTTCAGGCCATTCTCGGTGAGAATTTTGAGGTACGGAATTTCGGACTCCCGGGTGCAACAGCCTCCCGGAAGGGGAACCGGTCCTATTTCGACTCCCGAGAATACCGGGAGGCCCTGGAGTCCGCTCCCGACCTAGTTTTTGTCGAATTTGGGACATTTGACGCGGCGTCGGAAAGCCGGAATCTCCTTGCATCATTCGAGTCGGATTATGCCGCTCTGGTCGAATCGTTCCAGCAGATACAAACGAAACCCCGAATCATCCTGCTGATCCCTCCGCCTGTCTCGTCCGATGACACGACAGCAATCAACAATGCAGCCATTCGTGAAGTGATCGTCCCGGCCATACGCTCGGTTGCGTATTCGAGGGGATGCGAGATCATCGATCTGTACCGCACGCTCCTCGATCGCCCCGCCAGCTTCCTAGATCAGATCCTCCCCTCCGCCATCGGAGCCGGTATGATCGCCGCACGGCTGTATGAGGCTGCGATAATGAAAGTTGCCGACCCGCCAATCCCCCCGGCGGAGGCCCGGGCCACCGGTGTCCGGAGCAATTACTATGGGTATGATTGCCTTGACTTCATCTTTTTGGGGAGGAGCGCGAAGATCGTCAGCCCGCACCTGACGGCGGAAGGCACACCCTGGCTCTGGAGAGCGAGATTCTGGGGACATGAGCCGCAAGCTGAAATCGCGCTTCTCGAACGAGGATTTCATCTCGTGTATTGTGACGTCGCCGAGCTGTTCGGAAATGACGACGCGATCGACACATGGAACCGGTTTTACGCGATGCTCACCGGGATCGGATATTCTGCGAAAACCGTTCTGGAGGGCTTCAGCCGCGCAGGCATCTATATGTACCGCTGGGCTGCAGCCAATCCCGAAAAAGTCGCCTGCGTCTATGCGGATGCCCCTGTCCTGGATTTCAAGAGCTGGCCTGGAGGAAAGGGGAAGGGTCACGGGAACCTGGAGGAATGGGAGAGGTTCAAGAAGAATTTCGGACTGACCTCGGAAGAAGAGGCTCTAGCGTTCAAAGGGAATCCCCTTGATCTGGCGGAAGATCTCGCACACGCGGGCTTTCCGATGCTGCACGTGTGCGGAGACGCCGACGTCACCGTCCCCATCGAAGAAAACACCGATATCTTCGAACGGAAGGTCCTCGAGGCGGGAGGCCGGATCACGGTTATTCGAAAGCCGGGAGTGGGCCATCACCCGCACAGTCTTCCCAACCCGCAGCCGATCGTCGATTTCATTCTCCGGGCCACGAACCGGAAAATCAATTTCGCCCGGATACCTACGCCGGGCAATGAATATCGCGGGACAGCCGGGTGGAGCGAGGGGATGGAATGGCACAGTCTCTTTGACGAAATGAACCGGTTTGGGGAGATGGGAGACGAGTGTGATATTCTCTTTTTCGGGAACTCGATCACTCAGGGAATCGGACGGACCGGCCGGTCGCTTGTCTTCACCCCGGGGGATTCCGTCTTTTCCGCTACATTGGCAAAATACCGCTGGTTCAACTTCGGAATTTCAGGCGACAGGACTCAACATGTTCTCTGGAGAGTGCTTCATGGTAACTGGCAGAAACTGTCTCCCCAGCTCATCGTGCTGACGATCGGGGTGAACAATTTCCCGGATGATACGGCTGAGGAAATCGCGGAAGGAATTCGCGCGATCCTTGATGCCATTCGACATAAGGACGCGCAGGTGAAAATACTTCTCATCGGCCCGCTGCCCGCGAGGGAGCCCGGATCATCATTCCGCAGGAAGTTCGAGGTAGTCCAGCAGGAGATGGACCGATGGGCTGACGGGAGAGTCGTTGTCCACTCGGGGATTCCGTCAGCAATGCTGGATTCCGATGGCAGTCTCGGGACCGGCCTCTTCGCGGCGGACGGGATTCACCTGACGAGTACAGGGTATGAGGAATTTGCGCGGCTGCTGGCGAGTGAGATCAGGGAAAAGGGGCTGGGGGTCGGAAGTCAGTAGTCAGCGAACGATCATCAAGGGGGAGCCCCGCTGGGCCGACACCAGCCTATTGACGATCGACACTTGACGACCGGAAGGTCTGAATACTAGAGCCTGGGTCCTGGAGCGTAACTGTAACTTGCGTTGTGATAGGTGGTTCCCCGGCGCGTACCTTCCGGGTCGGCTAATAGGAGATGAGGGAAAGGGAATACGCAATATGCTGACAACTGACCCCTGGCCCCCAGCCCCTTATCCAATCCCGCCGCCATGCTAGAGTATCGCAAGCACCGTCAGAGCAGCGATAATGACTCCCACTATCGCTTCACCCGCTATCGCCCCTGACGCGACGGGCAAGGCATATTCCTCCTTCCAGTTCCGGAAAAGGCGGCCAAGTCCCCTCCCCACCAGAGACCCCGCAAAGATCGTAATGGTGAAGAATGCAGGAACGACAATCCCGATTCCTATCCCCATCGGCGAAGGGGTATACTTCTTCCACCGCCCGGTTTCCAACAGCGTCAGAAGAACTCCCAGTCCCATGCCAGCCGCAATAGCGTACCCCGCATACGGGGGAAGCGTCTCGAAGCCATGAGACAAGAGTTTCGCCATGCCGGACCAGAGAACCGCGGCAGGTGCCGGAAGCGCCTCTGAGCCCAATCCATAGGCTGACACCAGAGCGTTAAAGACAGGCACTGCAACAATGGCACCCACCAGGGTACCAATGAACTGAGCGTAGATTTGCTTCCGCGGAGTCGAACCGAGAAGAAAGCCGGCCTTGAGGTCTTGCATGACATCAACCGCGCTGTTTGCACACCCGGATGTAATCCCTGCGGTCATGACATTCGTCAGAATCTGTCCCGGCGCGAGACCACCGAAGAGGATTTGAGTCGTATGGCCCATCGTTCCGATCGGGCTGATATCTGTCTCTCCGTACGCACGAACGGCAATCGAAGCAAGAAGAAACGAAAGAATGAGAGCCACCACGCCCATCCAGAACGGTACCTGGAAAAAAAGATCCATCACCGCGGCGGTACCGAGGCCAGTGACGAGGAGCGCCCAAAACCAGACCCCAAACGACAATTCACCAGCCATCTTCCCCTTTCCTGCAGCCTCCTTCATGGACTGGAACGCTCTCAACACGATCCTGCCATTCATCAGGAGAGCCATGAAACCCGCGGTGACCATCAAGGGAATGGCGAACCACATCGTCCAGTGCGTGATCGTCGAATGGCCCGGTCCCTCGATGATCTCCGCATACACGAGAAGGGGACCGAGAACCGCCGACCCAACGATTCCACCAATGAGGAGACTTGCTCCGATGCGCGGACCGACAAGAAATCCTATCCCGAAAAGCATCGGGCTCCAGTTCATCCCGAGAGTAAATCTCCCTGCCGGAATTCCTGCAAGCTGAAAGGGGAGCATCGTTATTGCAGGGAAGATCGACGGGACTGCATCCCGGAACCATGTGAAGACACCTGCGAGCAGTCCGGCAATGCCGAGCATTCGAGCCTGCTTCAGCGCCCCCTCCCCCTTGGCGTGCATCGCGCGGATCGTCGCGGCGCACGCCGTGCCGGTCGGGAACGCGAGTCCTTCCATTACGACATACTGCCTGCGGAGGGGGATCGCAAACAGCACGCCAACAATGCTTACCAGGAAGATCCATACCATCGTGTCAAATGTCCCCAGGGGAACCCCGAGCATAACCAGCGCAGGGATCACGCTGACCATGACCCCGGTGGTCGCAGCTCCTGAAGCTAGCGTCTGACCGATATTGTTTTCAAGAATCGTCAGCCTGCCGCCGAAGGCCCGCACGATTGCGAAACAGAGGATTGCCGACAGAATCGCATATCCTTCAGTGAATCCGATCTTCAGTCCCAGGTACATATTGCCGGCGACGACAAGCACGCTGAGGAGGACGCCGACGAGGATCGCCCTCGCGCTGAACTCCGGCCCACCCTCGGAATTGGATACACCGGGTTCATCGAGCCGACCCTCACTCACAGACTCGCGCGTGGCATCCATGAATCATTCCTTTCCAGTTCCTTGGATATCCGCCAGTGCCAGGGCACGATCAAGATCCCCCAACGCTCCAAGTCTT
>DKBG01000323.1 GCA_002451155.1 Ignavibacteria bacterium UBA6906 | reverse complement strand
CCGCGTTTGACTTCGCGTCGACGGCCGTGACGATTGCTCTCGGGCTGGTAGGGATCATGGCGCTCTGGCTCGGCGTGATGAAAGTGGCGGAGGAAGCTGGGCTCCTGCGTGCCCTGACGCGCATTCTCACGCCAGTCACAATGAGGCTCTTCCCGGACGTCCCGCCCGATCACCCTGCGGTCAGCGCAATGATCATGAACATCGCTGCGAATATGCTCGGGCTGAGCAACGCCGCGACGCCGCTCGGGCTGAAAGCAATGGAGGAACTCAACAAACTCAATCCGAAGGTAGGGACTGCCACCAACGCGATGGTCACATTCCTCGCCATCAACACTGGCGGATTGATCCTGATCCCGGCAACAGCAATGGCTGTCCGGGCGGCGGCCGGATCCGCGAATCCCGGGATCATCATCGGCACCTCGATTGTCGGGGCCTCCGCCGCCACGATCGCCGGGGTGGTGGCGTCGAAACTGCTGCAGCGTCTCCCTCGCTACAGGAAAGCCATGGAGGTGGACCATGGCTGAACTATTCAGAACGATTATCACCCTGCTCTCGGTCGTCGCAATTCCCTTCATCATCCTGCTGTTCCTTCTCTGGGGGGTTGTCCGGCGAGTGAAAGTATATGAAGTGTTTGTTGAAGGGGCGAAAGACGGCTTTTCGGTCGCACTCAAGATTATTCCCTATCTCGTTGCGATGCTGGTCGCGATCGGAATATTCCGCGCAAGCGGCGCGCTCGACCTCCTTACGACGGTTCTCGGCCCGGCAACCCGGCTCATCGGCATGCCTGCGGAAGTCCTTCCGATGGCGCTCCTCCGACCGCTTTCCGGCAGCGGGTCTCTCGGATTGATGACGGAACTCATGACCACGCATGGTCCCGATTCGCTGATCGGGATCATGGCGTCGACGATGTACGGGAGCTCTGAGACGACGTTCTACGTCCTCGCGGTCTATTTTGGGTCGGTGAGCATCAGAAACACGCGTCACGCTGTGCCTGTTGGATTGATCGCGGATGCAGCCGGGATGCTGGCCGCGGTGTGGATCGTCAATCTCTTGTTTAGCTGAGCAATTCCTTGATTTTTCAGGGGTTCGTCGGTATATTGGCGAGCATCCGCATGAACTTCCTGAACCGGGTTGCCCCGTTCCTTCATGACGCCCTTCAACCGGACGTGAATCCATCTTTTCCCGACCGCGCCCTGTCGCACCGCTGCCGATCGTGCGAAGTGCGCAATGCTGAATGTGAACCCAGAAGGTTTCATCTATGCATCTCCTGAACAAGCTGGTCGTTGCGACGCTTCCCGCTGTGCCCCGGCCCGTGGTGCGGTATTTTGCAGGAAGATATATCGCCGGGGAGACCATCCAGCACGCGATTCAGACCGTCCGGCAATTGAACAGCGAGGGGGTGTGCGCGACACTCGATGTCCTTGGCGAGGACATCACCACCCGGGCTGAGGCGATCGCATCCCGCACCCAGTCCAACGAGGTCCTGCATACGATTGCCCGGGAGAAACTCGATTCCAATCTCTCAATCAAGCTGACCTCTCTGGGATTGAAAATTGACAGAACCTTCTGCGCGGAAAATGTCCGGGAAATCCTGAAGGTGGCCGCCGGGTATGGCACCTTTGTCCGGTTTGACATGGAGGACTCCACCTGCACCACCGACACGATCGAGATTTTCAAGGTTCTCCATCGGGAGTATCCCAATTCGGGTATCGTGGTGCAGGCATATCTGCGGCGGACGGGGCAGGACGTGCAGGATCTGCTCACCGAGCGTGCGGGGTTCCGGCTGTGCAAGGGTATCTATAAAGAGCATGAGGACATTGCCTTCCAGGGGAGGGAAGAGGTTCAGCGAAACTTTCTCACGCTCCTGGATCAGATGCTGAAGGCGGGGGCGTACGTGGGGATAGCGACGCATGATTCATTGCTGATCGATGAGGCGTCGCGAATGATCAGGGATCTCGGTCTGCGGAAGGATCAGTATGAATTTCAGATGCTGCTCGGAGTCCGTCCCGAGCTCCGGCGCAAGCTTGTCCGGGACGGACACAAGGTCCGTCTGTACGTCCCGTTCGGCGAGCACTGGTACGGGTATTCAATACGTCGCTTCAAAGAGAATCCGGAGATCGCCGGATATGTATTCCGCGCCCTTTTTACGCGAAACACATGAGGGCGGTTCCAGTCCATTAGTCAGGAAGGAGACAGCATGAACACCGTCAACACTCCCGGGGGCACGCCAGCGCATAAATCCTATGTGCCTCCTGACACGGATATGAAGGAATTCACGATCCGCGCGCTGGTCATCGGTCTGATCCTTTGTGTGGTCCTGGGGGCCGCAAATGCCTACCTGGGCCTCAAAGCGGGGATGACGATTGCTGCGACCTATCCGGCGGCGGTGCTCGGTATGGCGGCACTCCGGATATTTCGCGGTTCGATCCTCGAGGAGAATTTTGCCCGTACCGTCGGATCTATAGGTGAGTCGGTTGCTGCTGGCGCGATCTTCACCCTCCCCGCGTTCCTGATCTCGGGAGTCTGGACGGAATTCTGGTCAGCCCGGCACTATTTCGAGGCGACGATCATTATGCTTCTCGGCGGGGTAGTCGGGATCTTCTTTGTCACCATCCTTCGCAGAGTGATGGTGGAGGAT
>DKBG01000265.1 GCA_002451155.1 Ignavibacteria bacterium UBA6906 | reverse complement strand
CCACACCTTCTTCGAAATGCTCGGGAACTGGTCATTCGGCGACTACTACAAGAAGGAGGCAATCGCCTGGGCGTGGGAGCTGCTGACAGCCGTCTGGAAACTGGAGAAACGCCGGCTGTGGGCGACTGTCTATGAAACCGACGATGAGGCGGCTGGATTCTGGAAATCGGAAACGGATATTGACCCGGACCACATTTTACGTTTCGGGAAGAAAGACAATTTCTGGGAGATGGGCGAAACGGGCCCATGCGGACCCTGCTCGGAGATACACATTGATCTGACACCCGACTATTCCGGAGGCGGGCTGGTCAATGCCGGAGACCCCCGCGTCATGGAGATCTGGAACCTTGTGTTCATTCAGAATAACCGGCGCGAGAATGGCGACCTTGAGGACCTCCCGGCAAAGCATGTGGACACCGGGATGGGGTTTGAGAGAGTTACAGCGGTACTGCAGCAGACGCAGTCAAACTACGACACCGACGTCTTCTCGCCGATTATTGAGGCGATCGCTCAGGTCACGGGCAGGCCGTACGAGGGAGAGGCAAACCAGGTCGCAATGAGGGTCATCGCTGACCACATCCGGATGCTCACGTTCGCCATCGCGGACGGCGCGATTCCCGGGCCCGACGGGCGCGGCTATGTCCTGCGGCGGATCCTCAGACGGGCCGCACGGTTTGGCAGAAATCTCGGGATGAACGATCCATTCATTTACCGGATCAGCGGAGCGGTTGGGGCAGCTATGGGAGACGCATTCCCTGAGATCATCGCTAGGCGTACACACATCGAGAAGATCATCCGCGGCGAGGAGGAGAGTTTCAACCAGACGCTGGACCGCGGCCTGCAGATGTTTGATGCGGCGGTCGAACGCATGGGCCATTCCCGGGTGTTTCCGGGGGAGGATGCCTTCAAGCTCTACGACACCTACGGGTTTCCCATCGATCTCACCGAATTGATGGCAGAGGAGCGCGGACTAAAAGTCGACCTGGCCCAGTTCTCGACTCTGATGGAGGAGCAGCGAGACCGCGCCCGCGGGGCATCGAAGACCGGGCCACACCTCCCCGTGGCGGACATGCTCAAGGTCAGCGGGGAGTTTCACGACTCGCGATTCGTCGGGTACGTGGAGACCGAGACCAACGCTGTCCTCGACCGCGTCGTTCAGGACCGGTACCTCGCCCTTGACCGGACGCCGTTTTACGTCGAATCGGGCGGACAGGTAGACGACACAGGAATCATCGAGGGCGAAAATTTTGTCGCAGAAGTGATCGATTCATTCCGCCAGGAAAAGAAGATCGTCCATGAAGTTCGCCTCCTCAGAGGGGAGTTCAGCTCGGGGAGCGGCATCCAGGTGCTCGCGCGCGTGGATCGGCGGCGGCGACTGAACATTGAAAGAAACCATTCCGCCACACATCTGCTGCATGAAGCACTCCGCCAGATCCTTGGCTCACACCTGCACCAGCAGGGATCCCTGGTTGCCCCTGACCGGTTGCGTTTCGACTTCAACCATTTCGAACGGATTTCCCGTTCGCAGCTTCGTGCAATCGAGGACCTGGTCAACGAAAAGATCGCGGATAAGGTAGCCGTCAACGCGCTGAACGACCCGGACGAGTGGCTGACCATCGAGGAGGCCAAGCACCGCTACCCGAACGTCAAGATGTTCTTCGGCGACAAGTACGGCGATCGCGTACGCATCGTCGAAATCGATCCGAAATTCTCTGTCGAACTCTGCGGCGGAACTCACGTCGGCAATACTGATGAGATAGGCCTGTTCAAAATCATCGCGGAGTCGGGCATTGCAAGCGGCGTCCGTCGCGTCGAGGCGGTCACAGGAGACGGACTCGGCCAATACATCGACGAGCAGGTGCGGAGAATCGGTTCGCTCGATGACCATCTGGCGGCCCTGCGCGAGGAGAAGGAGACACTCGAACGCCTCCTTGGCCGGCAGCCGGCGGAACGGAATCGGACGCGGGAGTCACTTGGCGCAATTCCGGTCGGCGGGGTGCCCCGCACCCGCGAAGGCCTTGACTCGCTCGAAGCCCTGATCCGGACACGTGAGGAGACACAGGACACGCTAGCCGGGGAGACAGCCGCGCTCAAGAAAGAGGCCTCCGTCGAGAGGGTTCGCAACGCCACATCTTCCCTCGACGCCCTCCTCTCTCTGGCGACGGAGGTCGACGGGGTCACAGTGGTTTCGGGACGCGTTGAGGCAGATTCGATAGACGAGCTAAAACGCATGGCTGACGCTCTGCGGGAACGACTGGGCAGCGGGGTCGGACTCCTCGGCTCTGTGATTGAAGAAAAGGTCAGTCTCGTCTGCGTCGTTACGGACGACCTTATTGCGAAACGAGCGCTCAGGGCCGGACCTATCATCCAGGCATCTGCAAAGATCGTGGGAGGAGGAGGCGGGGGCAAGCCCCACCTCGCGACCGCCGGCGGGAGGGACGTGGCAAAGCTCGACGACGCCCTTTCCAGCGCTGCTCAGACTGTCAAGGAAATACTCGCGAAGACCCAATAAAGAACCGAAACCCCTGCATCATCGGACGCTCCATGGCCCATCTCCCGCTGACCATCCTCGCGCGGCAGGCGTTCATCAAAGATGAACTGACCTCCAGCGCAGAAACCAAGAAACGTATCATCGAACAATGCACCGATTCGATAACGCGCGCTGTTGATGCGATCATCCGTGCTCTCAACGGCCGGAAGAAGATTCTTCTGTGCGGAAATGGCGGGAGCGCAGCGGACGCCCAGCACCTCGCAACGGAGCTAGTGATCCGGATGAACCCCGCCATCACTCGCCCCGCCATCCCTGCCATTGCGCTGACAACCGACAGTTCGCTACTGACCGCGGGAGCGAACGATATCGGCTATGACAACGTCTTCGCCCGTGAGGTGGAAGGCCTCGGGAACGAAGGGGACATCCTGATCGCCATCAGCACCAGCGGCAAGTCGGAAAGCATTAACCGGGCGGTGCAAAAGGCCCGGGACAAGGGTCTCACCACGATCGGTCTGCTCGGCAAGGACGGTGGAACAACAAAGGCCCTGGTCGACATCGCAATCGTGGTTCCGTCCGAGGATACCCAGCGGATCCAGGAGGGTCAGATCACAATCGGCCACATCATATGCGGACTGGTCGAGCGCGAAATGTATGGATAACCCGACACACCAGCGCCCTTCCGGTGAATTCTGGTTTCCTTTCCTCACCGTCCTGTCAGACGCCCTGGCGATTGAAGGAGCGTTTCTGTTCTCTTATTACCTCCGATTCGAGACCAGCCTGTTTGACTGGCTCGGATTCCTGCAGGAAGGCAAACCTCCCATTGCAGGATATCTCCTCGGCTCCCTCTTCATCATTCTCATCTGGCTTCTCCTGTTCAACGGCCGAAAGCTGTATTCTCTCCGGAGGGACGTAACCCTTACGGACGAGCTTTTCAACGTCGTCCGGGTAGCCAGTCTGGGGATGCTGATCGTGATGAGCGTCGCCTTTTTCTACAGGGATTTTTCATACTCCCGCCTCGTCTTCATTCTGCTCTGGGCGTTTTCCATCGCATTGCTTCTGACGGGGAGGGGCATTCTCCTCTTTCTCGAACGCCGCTCGTACCGGAAAGGGCATAACCTTCAGCAGGGCGTTGTTGTGGGAGGGGATTCTCTTGCGAATGAGGTCTTTTCGAAGCTCCACCTCCACCCCGTCTTCGGGTGCAGGATCCTCGGATACTTCGCGGATCGGCCGGCGCATGAAGAACTGCAGCTGCGTCAGGCCCCGCATCTCGGACCGCTGTCGTCAGTCTCCTCCTTCCTCGAGCGGGAACGGGTCGACCGGGTGTTCGTCGCGCTCAGGTCGCAGGACCACGCTGCGCTCTTCGACATCATTACCGACTGCGAGGGTCTGAATGTCGAGTTCATGATGGTCCCCGATGTACTGGAACTCCTCACAAGCAACGTCCGGGTCATGGAACTTGAAGGGATACCATTTCTCCGCATCAAAGGCATCCCCTTCACCCCCTGGGGGCGAATCACGAAGCGGGGATTTGACATTGTCGTCACCGTGGCGCTCCTCTCCGCCCTCTCACCGCTCATGCTGCTCATCGCCGCAGCCATCCGCCTTGACTCCCGCGGTCCGGTCTTGTTCCGGCAGAAGCGCGTCGGGCTGGACGGGAAGGAGTTTACCATGCTGAAATTCCGATCCATGGTGATGGGAGCAGATCAGTATGACCGTGAAGCCGGACTCGGGATCAGGGACGATCCGCGGAGAACCCGTCTCGGCAAGTTCCTCCGGACAACGAGCCTCGATGAGCTTCCGCAGCTTCTCAATGTCCTCGCAGGTGATATGAGCCTGGTCGGTCCGAGGCCGGAACGGACTCATTTCGTCAGTGAACTGAAACAGCTGGTCCCCAAGTATCTCGACAGGCACAGGGTAAAGACCGGAGTGACCGGGTGGGCCCAGGTGAACGGTCTGCGCGGGGACACGTCAATTGCGGAGAGGATCAGGTTTGACCTCTTCTATATCGAAAACTGGTCGCTTTCATTTGACGTGAAGATACTCCTCCGTACATTCCGGGCAGTTGTGACACCGACCGAGAAGAGGCGATGATCGAACTCTTCGTCTTCTATCTTCATATTGTAGGAATCGCCGCCGGGTTCACAAAACGGTGGAACGAGGATGGCGTCGGGGAGGGAGTCCTGGCGGTTCTGAGTATCGCGCTGATCTTTTTCGTAGGGTGGGCGATGGCTTCGTTTCTGGTACGTCTTGCGCTCCCGCCGGAGGGCCTGGGGAAGGTCCTCAACAGGGACGCAGCCGCTCTCCTGCTGCTCACGGTCAGCGAGGCGGTCTTCTACTACTTCTACTTTCGCGGGGAGAACTCATCCGCGGACGCGGTCAGCGGAGCCGGAAGTTAAAGGTAATCAGGCAGGTCTGGTCTCTCTGAATCGATGTCACCCGAAGCGGCTCGAATTTCCATCGCCACACCTCACGCATTGCCGCTTCTTCAAGCCGTAAATTCCCTCGCTGCGTCGGCCTCACACTCTTCACACTCCCGTCCGGCGCGACGACAGTTTCGAGCTTGATTTGTGCCTCATCATTGACTCCGGGCGGATAGGCCGGCAAGGCGCCGCTGATCTTCTTCCTCGTCCCCCCTTCAGACCACTCGAGTGCCACCGAGACGCCGGTGCCATCGCTGCCCGCTTCTGTCGTCCCGGGACCGGCCCCACCGGCGGCTGTGGCCGATCGGCCGGCGCCCGGCTGAGTCTGCTGCGCGCCGGGACTCGTCGATGCCGGGCGATCCCGCTGCAATCGTTCCTCAGGTTTCCGGGTGGGCTCCGACGCGACGGGAGACTCCGCGGCATCAAGCTTTTCATGCTTCTGGAGCGGCAGCACGTCCTGGTCCTGCGGAAATTTCCGTTCCGGGAGCGAAAGGGGGAGTGATTTCGTTTCTGCACGCACAGGGACCGAGGGTTCCTGAGCCGAGGAAGGTTCCGCAGAGGCAGTGTGAAGTGAGTACCCCTCGGACGAAGCCCCCCAGCTCAACTCGATGAACTCGGGTTCTTCGAGTGACACCCCGAACGGGATGAGAAAGAGGATGGCCGCGACGACCCCGTGGACCACAAGGGATCCGACCATCGCCCGCCGCTGTTCCCTGCTGTTCCTCATTTATTGTGCAACGATGGGCTCTGTGGCGATCATGAATCGCCGCGCACCCACCGCCTTGGCGATGTCTATAACCTCGACCGTATTCTGGAGCGTCACATTCCTGTCCGCACGGACGACCACCACGCGGTCCGCGTTTCCCTGAAGCAGCTCGGCGAGGCGTTTTCCCAGGTCCTCCAGCGTCGCGCGGTCGGCATTCACAAAAAGCTGCCCTTTTTCGGTCAGAGTAATCACCACGCTCTGGTCGGCCCCCGTCTCCCCCGTTACGGCTCTGGGAATCTGGACCTTGATCCCCGGAGCCACGACAAACGAAGAAGAAAGGAGAAAAAAGATCAGCAGCTGAAGGATCACGTCCGTCAGAGAGGTGTAGTTGAACGCCGGCTGGACCTTGTTGTCGGCAGAAAACTTCATTCGATCCTCACTCTACCCTTTTCTTCTGAAGTACTCATCGTCGTCGACCGCCGTCCCGCGAGCAGCCGCCGGCTTTTCGGGGCCGGTCCCCTGCCCACTGACACCTTCGAGCATGTCAATGAATTCCGTGGAGGTGACCTCCATCTCATGCACAAACTTCTGGACGCGGGTCACAAAGTAGTTGTAAAACGCGAGCGCGGGGATCCCGACGATCAACCCGAATGCCGTAGTCAGGAGTGCCTGCCAGACGCCACCGGCGAGATCGCCCGGACTGACGACGCCACTATGCATTTCGACCGAATGAAAGGCGGCGATCATACCCGTCACGGTTCCGAGGAACCCGAGCATCGGCGCGACCCCCGAGACCGTAGCCAGCAACGGGAGGCGTTTTTCCAGCTGATAAATTTCCTCCCGTCCGGCGTTTTCGATTGCCTCACGGACCTTTTCGTGCCCCGCGGAATGCTTCAGAACCCCCCGGCGAATGATGACCGCAATAGGGGCACGCTTCTCCTCGCAGAACGTCAGCACGGCGGCGTATTCACCCCTGTGAAAGATGCTTCTCAGCTTTCGCATGAATTCACCCACATCGAGCGCGGCTTTGCGCAGGACGAGGTATCGCTCAATAATTACGTAGGCGCCGACAAACGAGCAGCCGAGAATCAGCCACATGATTACGCCGCCTCTGAACATCATGTCCAGAAGATTCATCCTACCAACCTCCGATCAATTCTTTTGGAGTCGCATATCGATCGGCCGCTCAGCGGCCGACCCTGGCAACCCATATATCTGATTCCATCCCGGGCTGCAGCGCCCGTGCCGCTTCGGCGGCTTCCCGTTCCGTCCCATATCGGCCGACCCGGACCCGATACCAGGTTCTGCCTGCTACCACACCGTCTTCCACGAACGCCGTATACCCGGCCGATGTCAGACGCGCCGCCTCGGCTTCAGCTTTTTGGCTACTGGCCCAGGAAGAAACCTGAATCGTGTAGTCTCCCGACCCTGACGGAGGGAGCGAAACTTTGGGAGGGGCTGACACCTTCGGTTGCGGCGAGGTGGTCGGGGGCGGCGCCACGGTAGGCGATGGAGCGGGCGCCTGCTCGGGCTCCTGTTGAACCGGCGGGGTCACCTCCGGCTCCGGAATCGTCGGCTCCGGGATCGCGGTTTCCGTCATGGCAGCAGGTTTCTTGCCCCAGAGATGAACGACATTGAAGTAGTTCAGGGCAAAGACCCCGAGGCCGAGAACGAGGACAATCAGCGCGATCAACAACACGGGAGAGAGACCGCCGCCGCCGCCCTCAACATCACGCAAGTTCGGAGGCATTCCCCCGCCAGGTTCGGATATACCGCTTTCCTCTTCCAGCGAGTCGTCTCTGAGATTCAGTCTGGGCATAACAGGTTCCTCCTGTTCATGTGATGGAAGTTCAAGTTCTTTGGAGATTCGATCATATTCTTCCGGCGACACTTCGTGGCCGGTGTCAACGATCCGGTCCTTCCCAACAGATTCGACAACGGCATCGTACGTCGGGAGTTTACCCCGGAATTCCGCCTCGCCGAAGGCAGGAACCTGTTCGTACGTGCCGACTAGAAGATGCTTCAGGTCCCGGAATCGCTGATTTGCCTTTTCGGCCAGATCCGCCGCCGGTTCAAAGTACGGAATTTTCCTGATTTTTCTCACACCGGCAACGCGGGTCCCGAAAGTGCCGAATTTCGGCACCTCCACGTTCTGTCCCCGCTGGAGGGCTGAGAGAAGGTGGACGTAGAAAAGCCGGGAGACTGAACTGACCTCCGCCTCCCCCGCAACTCCCCGCTCAACACATTTGCGAAGAATATCTGCTCTGTTCACTGTATTCTGTTGCTCCAGTCTATGAGTTCGCGGGATGGCATAAACGATACATAGTCCGAAGGGGGTATAACGAATATTTCATGCGTCTCGGTATCGACTCCTCTGCGTCCGGGTCTATGATCGAGGAGGAAGGTGCCGATGTTGTCCAGCTCCAGCTCGCCTGATGTCAGGATTTCTTCCGCCCAGACATCGGAGATTGTCTCAATGACCTGGAGGACAGTCTGCCGAGACATTCCCGCCCGTTCCGAGATCATGGTAACAAGCTCTTCCTGGCTCATAAGGACAGCACTCCGTTGTGATTGAGACTACCAGCTGTAACTCGCGCCAAGCGTCCCCAGTGTCGGGACGCCCCTGTACATCTCCCACCATTCGTAGCGTACATCGAAGAGATTGTCGATCCGTAAAAACACGCGCCATCCCGGCAGGAATCCGTACGAGGCACCCAGGCTTATCAACGTGAACGCATCCAGGGATCGCTCGTTTTGAAGGTCAGCATAGCGCTGTCCGACCACCTTCGCGCCCGCTCCGATTGTTAACGGAAACACAAACCGGTGTTCGTAGGCCAGGTCCGCTAGCGCGGCCGGCACATTGGGAACTCGCTTGTCCGTAACGGTATTCTCACTCGTCTGAACGAGAAGGGAGGCGATCAATCCATCCTGCCCTGTGATTGACCAGGTGAGATCGGCACGGAAGCCCAGGATCGATGTGATGCCGTCATAGTATCCCTCCCACACACCCACCCGGCCCGTGTCCACAAAGGCCAGCGCGTTCTT
This sequence comes from Ignavibacteria bacterium UBA6906, assembly GCA_002451155.1. Taxonomy (GTDB): domain Bacteria; phylum Bacteroidota; class Ignavibacteria; order UBA10030; family UBA6906; genus UBA6906. Next base: position 6,688 of record DKBG01000265.1, on the reverse strand, counting down.
TGTCCTGCTGTACTCCACACTCACGCGCCCCTCGACGTTCCGCGAGGGAACCATGTCCGCGCCGACTGACCCGGCGATGTACCTGTCCTGGTGGCGGATCACAAAGTCGCTCGTGACATACGGATTCGCGCTTACGGCATCACCGAGTGTGAGCCGATCCACTCCGGGCCTGAACCGTACAAACAGTCCCAGCCACTCGGATGCCTGCCAGCGAACGGACACTCGTGGTACGATCCGACCGGCAGTACCAACATCCGACCCACGGTAGACATACATCCCGAGACCGCCCTGCAGCTCGATTCCTTCAGCGATCGGCGCCTTGACATCTGCACCCAGCGACACATAGAAGGGATCACCGGAACTCGCCGGCGCATTGTACGGGTTCGCCCAGAGGTCCAGACCGCCAACAAGGTCGAATGTGCCAAAATCCCTCGAGCCCGCGATTGTCAATCCGAAGGGTGTCTCGTTCACCGAATGTGTGTCTTTCACGCTCGTTGTGCCTACCCGTACGAGGCCCGTGAGCCCGAATTCGCCCACAGTCGCTGCCGCTACACCGACCTCCGTCGCAAAGCGGGATACGGTTCGGGAGAGTCCCGGATTGCTGGAGCCGAAGAAATTGTAGCGATCAGATTGATAGGTAATGCCGAGACGAATATCAGAACGCGAGAGAGCCCCAAAATCGTCGTTGAGCTCCCATCCGAAAAGGAGAGAACCGCGCCCTCGCGTATAGTCGGCATGGTCGACATAGCCCTGGCTCGACTGGAATCCGATGGCTCCGAGGTAGCTGAATGGTCCGCCCGGCTGACCGTACCATGCTTCTCCGAACGGAGACACATACCATCCGTAGCCTGCGGTTACCTTCCCCCAGTGGGCGGGAGGACCAGTCAGAAAGGCTGCGCCATCCTTCCAGACACTCTGATCACTCACGTACGGCCCAAAGTATTTCGGTCCCTGTCCTGCAAGCGGGTCCAGCACCCGTTCCTGATCCACCGGCGATTTCGCTGCGACTTCGAGCCTGGGAACGAGCGTGCCGGTGATATCATATTCGGGCAGCTCAATTGCAGGCAATGGCCGATCCGACCGGATGCCTGTCGTGTCGCCTTCCACGGGAAGAGCCACTCTCCCAGGCTGTCTGCGCGGCGGTTCAGGTTTTTCCTGGGACATCCCAGCCCGGTACGCCGTCATCCCGACGATCAGCGCCGCAAGTGCCGAAAGGTGTCTGCCGCTCACTGCAGTTCCTTCAGTCGCTTCTCCGCCCGGGCTGCGGACTCAGACTCCGGGTACTGCCTCGCCACAATCTGGAATGCCTCTTTTGCCCGAGTCAGATCAGAGGTCTTCACGAAGCACTCTCCCATTAAGAGATAAGCCTTCGATATCCACCGGGGCGCTCCGGGATAGACGTATTTTACCCTTACGAGAGCTGTTATCGCCTGCCTGTACTGATCCTTTCGAAACAGGATTTCACCGATATAGTACTGTGCTTCCGCCCCCACTTCATCTGTCCGACGATTGGCGACGTCCGTGAAGAGTACTGATGCCGCGTCGAGGTCCCCCTCGTCGAAGGCAACCCGGGCCAGAGCGACCTTCGCCATGTCCGCGTGGACTGTTCCCGTCTTTCCCCCTGCCAGTGCATTGAACTCCGTTCTCGCCTTCTGTTTGTCCCCGGCTGCCAGATACGCGGCCCCTTTCGCGTACGTCGCCTGGGATGCTGCCTCGCTGCCCGGATACTCTCTGGCGATCCGGTCGAACGTTGCGACAGCGTCATCGGTCCTCCCCCCTGCCGCCTGGACCTGACCCATTTCCAGGAGAGCTTTCGGGGCAAACTCCGATTTTGCATATCGCTCCGGCACTCTGGCAAGCGCCTTGAGGGCTTCATCAGCGCTTCCCGCTTCAGCGAAGGAAGTCCCTGCCAGGTAGTAGGCCTCTGGCACCAGTTCGCTCGAGGGATACCGGCTCGCGACGTCCAGGTATGCCGCCGCCGCCCCGGCATAGTCCCGTTTGGATGAGAGAAGCTCAGCTCTTCTCATGAGGAGCTTGTCTGCGGAGGGAGTCTTCGGATTGGCTCTGACGAATTCCTCAATCGTCAAAGCGGCCGCAGCTTCGTTCCCCTGCACCGAATTGCAATACTGGATACCTGTCAGAGCATCCGTCACATATGGGCTGGCCGGGTATTTTGTCAGCACCTGGCGGTAGGCGGCGATGGCAGCCGGATAGTCCTTCATGTTGTAACGTGCATCCCCGATTCCCGTCAGTGCACGCGGAGCCAGCGGGCTGGAAGAGGCAGAATTCGCCAGCACCGAAAACGCCTCAATGGCTTTTGAATACTCCTTTTGTTGGAAATACGCCCAGCCGATGCCGTACTGCGCATCGTCCCGGTATGTGGACCGGGGATACTTCTCGAGGAGGTTTCTATACTCCGCGATCCCCTTCTCAACCGCCCTACCCCGAATGTTCGACTGGGCCAGTTGAAAATAGACGTAGTCCAGCTGTTGATTCTTGGGGTACCGGTCGATGACGGACCGATACGCTGCGGCAGCCTTTGAGAAATCCTTCATCGCAAAATAGGAGTCACCGAGCCGTACACGCGAATCGTACGAAAGTTCGCTGGTGGGATATTTCTCAGCCAGCTGACTGAACGCGCTCGCCGAGGAAGCATAGTCCTTCATCTTATACGAAGACCAGGCCTTGCCATACAACGCTTCCGGACGCTTATCACTGGCCGGGTAATTCGTCAACAACGCGGCATACGCAGTATAGGCATCCCTGTACCGCTGGAGTCTGTACGATGACTCGCCGAGCCAGAAATATCCTTCATCCACCCTTGGGTGTTTTGGGTTCCCTTTCACGAACCGGGAAAACCGTTCAGCCGCCTCCGCATACTTCTCCCTCTTGAAAAACACCCATCCTTCCTGAAACACCGCATCTGCGATCACGTCTCCTGATGCGCCACGGACTTCACTCGATTTCCTGAACTCGACGCCGGCGTTCTCAAAGTCTTTCTCCGCCAGGTAGCATTCGCCAGCCATCCGGTGTGATTGTGCAAGGAACTCGCTTTCCGGATACTCTTTCGTCAGCCGGCTGAATACTTGCTTCGCCTGTGCGTATTGCTTCTCTTCAAAGCGAAGGAGTCCCGTTTCGTAGAGCGCGTCATCCGCGTACTTCCCCTGCGGGTTCATCGCCAGGAGTGCCTCGAATGCTTTTGCGGCATCCTGGCGTTTCCCGGTCAATTTCATCGCCTGCCCTTCGCGCAGTTTGGCAGCCTCAGCCACTTCATCTTTGCCGCGCGCGAGATCAGAGAAGATCTCTACCGCTTTGCCGTAATTCTTTTCCTGGAGGAAGATCCACGCTTTCGCGTATCGGACATCTCGTTCCAGCCTGTGGCCCCTGTATGCGGACAGGAATGCCTCGTAACTCTGAAGCGCGGAGGCGAGGTCCCCCTGCTGATAGTATGCCTCGCCGATCAGATACTGGGCTTCTCCCTTCGCGTCGTCCGTCGTAACCTCGGTTTGCGCCTTTCTTAGCGCCTCGATCGCCTTGCCGGGCTCCTTTTTCGACAGGTAGACCGCCCCGATGCGAATTCTGGCCGACGCAGAGAGGCCGCTCCCGGGATACCTTTTCGGGAGCTCCCTGTACGACTCAATGGCGTTGTCATATTCCCTGAGCTGTTCGTATGTCCATCCAACCGAATAGAGAGCATAATCGGCGTATCGGCTTTTTGGGAATTTCTCCAGTACCTCCCGATAATACCGGACCGCCGCCGGGAAATCCCTCTCCTTGAATGAACATTCTCCGACCCAGTAGGCTGCCTCGCCAGCGAGTTCGCTCTGAGGCGAGCGTTCGACCACCTGCTGGAATCGCTCTGCGGCGCGACGATACTCAGCATTGTCGAAGTGGATTTCACCGAGTCGAAACAGCGCGTCTGTCCGGAGCCCGCTCCCCGGATACTCCCTGAGAAACGCCTCAAAACGCTGAACGGCAGCCGTTGTTTTTCCCAGATTCCTCAGGCACTCGCCGGCAAGGAAGGTTGCGTTTGCTCTGCGCGAACTGGATGGATATGTCTGAAGGAATTTCTGGAACTCTTCGAAGGAGAGCTGATACTGGCCGTCCTTAAAGAGCCCCTCGGCCACTTTGAAGTCCCTGACTTCAGAGTTGTCCGGCTGCGGCTGTCCGAAGAGGGCAAAGTGTGCGAGAACCAGCGTGATCATGGTTCTCGTGAGCATTCCCACCATTGTGTAGGCGAACTCCGTTCGCTTAAAGTAATCCCTTAACCTACTTCCTTTAGTAGCTTAATTTAGGTTTTGCGAGTCTGGAAGTCAAGAATTTTTTAAAATTTTGGGCGTTTTTTGAGCGGTTTTTGATTGAAGTAGAGAGGTCACAATCAAAGGTGCGGAATTTCCGATTGGCGTCGCCTGTCAGGCCTGCTGCCCCAGGCCTCCCGGCTGAAGCTTAGAAGGGAAGAAACCGAAGCAGCAAAAGGGAGAAGGAACCCCCTGATATCGTACAGAGCAGATTCACCGCATCATTGTTCACAAAACTGAGGCCGTATATCCGGACGGCGGGTATTGAGCAGTGGAAGGACCTTTCCGAAATCTTTCCGCAGGAAGCACACCGGAATCTCGCCTGGAGGGCGGCGCCCATGAAGGAGTCCACGAGTGAACCAGCCAGTCCTGCGACCGCCACCGAAAGAACCGTTTCAGTTTTCGCGATTTCGGGGATCCATGGCAATCCGGACGTCGCCAGCAGAGCCGCTCCGCAGAACGCAGCAGCTGTCCCGGGAAGCGAGACCGCCCCGGAGGTGCCGGCGGCCACCTGCCTGAAATTCGTTATCAGCCTCGCCTTGCCATGAGAAACAACGCCTATCTCAGTCGCCCAGGTGTCCGCTGTCGCAGCCGCCAGCGCACCGAGAGATGCCACATACAAGCCGTCCAACGAGGAGAAGAACCATCCAACAGCACAAGCGCCGGCGACACCGCCGTTGGCAAACACCTGCCACGCATCGCGTGAACCAGTTTTGGCAAAGAACGACTCAGGCAGGGAACGTTCCTTCCGTCGAAAGAGGCTGATTGCACTTGAGGAGACAAAGAACACCAGAACAGGGAAGGTCCACTGCCATCCGCCGAATGAGAGGAGAACCCAGCCGAGGAAGAACTGCGCGATGGATCCTCCCACAGTCAGGATGCGAAGACGATGGGAGAAGAAGGCGACAGCGAGAGCAAACAGAAGTGCGGTCCAGATCTGTGAAGGCGGAGGCAGAGTCGGCATGATCCTGTCCACGTTACCCAGGGTCAGACGGGCAGCCTTGAATGGACGGGCCTGGGGGAAGATTCCTGCTCGGAATCGTCAAGCCCAATCAGACGAACCAGAAGGTTGTGCATGATCTGTTTGGGGTTCGAGCCAGTCGATTTTGACTGTTCATCAGCGATCACCAGATGCTCAAACGCCTTCTCAATTTCCTGCATGGTGAACCGGCGAAGGACGTCAAGATACTCCTTCAGGAAGTAGGGGTTTACCCTGACTTCTGCGGCGAGATCCCTGTCAGGGACGCCGCGGCGGCGCAGATCAGCGATGCGCCAGAGGGTCGCAAAGTAGGAGGTCAAGATGCTGATGAGCATCGGAATTCGTTCGCCCGAGTCCAGGATTCGTTCGAGGATCATCGCGGCGCGGCGGGCATTCTTCTCCCCCACTGCTTTCTGCAGCTCGAACACATTATACTCCCGGGTGAATCCGACCACAACGGCAACGTCGTCGGCAGTGATCGAGGTGCGTCCGCCGAGGAAGAGAAAGAGTTTCTCCAGCTCGTTCTCCAGATCGCGGAGAGAGGATCCGACATATGCAGCGAGGAGTTTCGCCGCGTCCTGCGTAATAGACCCTTTCCGTCTCCGGACTCTCTGCTCGATCCAGGCGGGCAGCTGGCTATCAGGGAGGTCCTTGAAATCAATCGCCATGCCTTTCTTGCGGACGGAGGCGTAAACCCGCCGGCGCATATCCGCTTTCGCGGCAATCAGCACGAGGCAGGTGGTCGGAGAGGGGGAATCGACGTAGCGCGAGAGAAGTTCAAGTCCCCGCTCTCCGAGGCGCTCGACGTCGCGCACGACGACGACCCTCCGCTCGGCCATCAGGGGGAAAGCAGAAGCCCGGGCGACGATATCTCTCGCATCGATATCGTCACCGGAAAGGATATCAAGGTTGAACGCCTGATCCGACTCATCCAGAGCGGCGCTGATGATCAATCGCAGGGCCTCATCAATGAGAAACGTCTCTTCCCCTGTAAAGAGGTAGAGCGGCAACACCTGCCCCTGCCGGAGTGAACGCTCGAGATCTTCTGTGGTTGGGGTCTGGGGGGCCATCAATCTCTCCCGTGCACGATCACTGCTCCTTGGATTCTTCAGTCCTGATCGTCACATCCTCCAGGATGACGTCCGTTTTCGGCCGACCATCCGTCGGTCCGCTGACGGGCACGATTTCTACCGCGCCGATTTTGTCGACCACGTCCATCCCCTCCACCACGCTTCCAAAGATCGAATAGTTCTTGGGCATGGAGGGGAGGTCCCGGAGCATCACGAAAAACTGGCTGGTATTTGTGTTCCGTCCCCGATTCGCCATCGCCACGGTTCCCCGCGCATATCCCTTCTGGTAACTGGGGGTCTCCGGATTGAGCTCGTCGGCGAATGTCTTTCCCCAGATGCTC
>DKBG01000235.1 GCA_002451155.1 Ignavibacteria bacterium UBA6906 | reverse complement strand
CACGACGGCCACGATGATGTACGGACACCTGGAACGGGACGAGGATATTCTCGAGCACCTTGATGCCGTCCGGACACTCCAGGATGAGTATGGCGGCTTCACGGCGTTCATTCCCTGGAGTTTCAAGCCGGGAAACACTCCGCTGGAGAAGATCATTCCCCATTATGCGACTCCGACGAGATATCTCCAGATGATCGCGCTTTCGCGTATCTACCTGGACAATGTGGCGCACATTCAGGCGTCCTGGTTTTCAGAAGGTAAGAAGGTCGGACAGATCGCTCTGCACTTTGGGGCAGATGATTTTGGAGGGACGTTACGTGAGGAAAATGTTCACGCTGCGGCCAATTTCGTAAACAAGACGAACACGGAAGAATGCATCCAGTTGATCCATGATGCGGGGTTTGCCGCCGCGCAGAGAACAACGCTGTACGACCTGATCAAGGAATATCCCTCTCCTGTGGAGACGGCGATCGCGTAGCGCTGACCGCTGATGAGAACGCGTGCATTCGCTACACGAGATCAAATGTTTCCACCCGCGAAATCAAGCCGCGCTCGTACGCCCTGTCGAAGAGTGTGCGCAATCCCCGCTGCCCGGCCTCGCCCATATCGATTGTCAACTGGCTGACATACATCTTCACGAACTTNNCCACGTCGAGACCCAGGGGGAGAGGAAGCCCGCCCGTCACTTCTGCCCAGAGCTCGCCGAAGTCCAGGACCTTGCGGTACCCGAGGCTTGGATAGGTGATCTGGCCCTCATGAATAAGCAGACCAGCATCCACAGCTCCGCTGTCCACCGCGCCCATGATTGTGTCGAACGGCATATCGATGTTCTCGATTCCATCAGTGAACGTCTTGAAGAGGAGAGTGGCCGTGGTCAATGGGCCGGGAGTCGCGACTTTCTTGCCTCGCAGCTGGTCCAGGGAGCCATAGTGCTTCGAGATGATGACCGGCCCGTAGCCTTCACCCATCGAGGCTCCGGTTCTCATGATCCAGTACTTTCCCGCAACCGCAGGAAATGCGTGCGCGGAGATGGCGGTAACCTCGAGTTCTCCGCGCAGCGCTCGTTCATTAAGAGACTGAATGTCCTCGAGGAGATGCTCAATGCGGATCCCCTCCAGCCTGACCCGACCACTGGAAAGTCCGTAAAACATGAATGCATCGTCGGGATCGGGACTGTGGCCCACGCGAATAATTCGATCGTTCATCTCTTTGACCATTCTTTCGTGCTTTGCTGAGGTGGCCTGCGCGTGCGACGTTGTCGGGGCGCGCGGGGCGTTATTTTCCGGCGGAGTAAATAGTCGCTATCCCTCCGATAAGTCGCTCCATCCGAAGGGGCCGGAACCCTGCCCCTCCGAGGTGCTCCTGGAACGCGTCTCCCTCAGGAAACTGCATGACAGTATCAGGAAGATAGCGGTACGCCTCTTTATTCCTTGAGACAATGCGACCGATCCGGGGCAGGATCTTGTGGAAATAGAACATGTAGATCTGCTCCCATGGGAAGCTTTTGGGGCGCGAAAACTCGAGGACAACGATTCGCCCTCCCGGCCGCAGGACGCGATACATCCCGGCGAGGCCCTGTTCCAGGTTTTCAAAGTTTCGAACACCAAAGGCCACGATTACTGCATCGAACGACCCGGCCGGGAAGGGGAGGTTTTCAGCATCTCCAGGCTCCAGTTTGATGCGAGCCTCCAGGCCCTTCCTCCTCACCTTCCGGAGACCGTGACGCAGCATCTCATCGGCGATATCCACTCCGATAACCTGGTCAGGGTTGACACGCAGTGAGGCGATCGCAAAATCGCCAGTTCCGGTGGCAACGTCGAGGATGCGGCGGGGACGCAAATCCCGTAAATGCTCGATTGCGCGCCGCCGCCAGTAGAGATCGGTTCCGCCGCTCAGGAGATGATTCAGCAGATCATACCTGTCAGCGATTGAATTGAACAGGGTGCGAACGTAGGTTTTCTGGGTTTTGAGCATGAGGGGGGGATGAATAGCCCACCAAAGATACAAAAGTCGGCCCGGAGTTCCAACCTGCCCCCAGCTTGACTTTTTAGCCTCCGCGGCGTATCATGAAATGCCTTCGCCTCTTGCCGGCGAGGGCATTTTCTTTGAGGAGTCAGGAATGCCCACCTCAAAATCGATAGTGAAAGTCTCGCTCCGGTCCACTCCGGATCGGTCCTATCCGGTCTGGATTCAGCCCGGTCTGTTGAACCGTCTGCCGTCCCTTCTCAGTCCGCTGGCACGCGGAGCCACGATCTATATTATCACGGATAGCACCGTTCGCCGGCTTTACGGGAGGAGGCTTCATGCCCACCTCTCCCTCGAGGAGATGAACGCCGTTCTGCTCGACTTTCCGTCCGGGGAGGAATCGAAGAGTGCACGAGTGATCGAAGGACTCCAGACAGCGCTGCTGTATGCAGGTGTGAAGCGAAACAGTCTGATCGTCGCGCTGGGCGGAGGTGTTGTGGGAGATGTTGCCGGCTTTGTCGCCGCGACGGTTCTCCGTGGGATTCGCTACGTCCAGGTTCCAACCACACTGCTCGCGCAGGTGGACAGCAGCGTCGGCGGAAAGACCGGCTTCAACCTCACCGAGGGGAAGAATCTTGTCGGGGCGTTCCATCAGCCCCGGGCGGTCTTCATCGACGACGCTTTTCTGCGGACCCTCGACGATCGCAACCTCCGCGCGGGGATGGCGGAGGTGGTCAAATGCGCACTTGCAGGCGACCCCGAACTATGGGATCGCCTCCTGTCGTCCGGCGGGAAGTGGAAGGAGTTCGAAGGGGAGGAATGGCGCTGGATCGTTCGCCGCGCCGTCACGTTCAAGGCGTCCGTCGTCGAGCGGGACGAGAAGGAGACCTCGCTTCGCAGGATCCTCAACCTCGGGCACACCATCGGCCACGCGATGGAGAAATCGGGTGGGTACGGTCGCCTCCTCCACGGCGAGGCGGTCGCGATTGGACTGGCCTGGGAGGCGATCCTCGGGATGAAGTTCGGAGTGACCGGCGGGGAATTGGTCGACGACCTTGTCTCGCTTCTTATCGACATGGGATTCCCCCTCGACGATCCGGGGGTGGCCCTCACCTCCATCGCCACCGCCATCGGGATGGACAAGAAGCGGATGCTGCTGGACGTGGAACTACCGTTGGTCGCCGCCCCGGGCCGTTGCGAACTGCGCCGGGTCCCCCTCACGGAGATCCGGGGGGAACTGCCCGGAATCCGCGCGGAGATCCGGGAACGCTCGATCGCGAGGGAACTCAACATTCCGGCGGGAGATGCGATGCGGGAGGAGTCGCCGGTTTCGAATCTTGTTCGGATCGGGGACGAGGTGTACGAGATCCGTTCCATCGAGGAGAAGACCGCCCTCGCGGTTCCCGTGGAAGCCGCGCCGGAGGTCGTCGAGGAGCACTCTCCGACGGCCGGGCCGGAGCCGGAACCGGAACCGGAACCGGTGCCGGAACCAGAACCGGGCCGGATTTCGGGAGTTGTGAACGCGAGGGATTGGCTCTGCAGCAGAGCTCGATGTGCCACGCCCTCGCGGTGCATCAAGGCCGCTGCGCTT
>DKBG01000350.1 GCA_002451155.1 Ignavibacteria bacterium UBA6906 | reverse complement strand
CTGGCTGCTCGGGGGCGAGTACTACTTCAATTTCTTTCTTTGCGGCCTGGTTGGCGTCGTGACCGCGCTGGCCTATGTCTTCATCACAATCTATTATACCGATTACCGGTACCGGCCGGTGAAATTCATCGCGGAAGCGTCGCAGACGGGGCCGGCGACGAATATCATCAGCGGCATCGCGATCGGGATGGAATCGACCGGGTATCCGGTACTCGTGATCGCCGCCGCGATTGTCGGCGCGTACTTCCTGGGAGAGAATTCCGGGCTCCAGCACGCGGGGCTCTTTGGTACAGCAGTCGCAACGATGGGGATGCTCTCCACCGCGGCCTATGTCCTGGCAATGGACACGTTTGGCCCAATCACCGACAATGCGGGTGGGATCGTCGAGATGAGCAAGCAGCCGAAGGAGATTCGGGACCGGACAGACCGGCTCGATTCGGTCGGGAACACCACCAAGGCGTTGACGAAGGGCTATGCAGTCGGTTCCGCCGCCCTTGCAGCGTTTCTCCTGTTCAGCGCGTATCTGGATGAAGTCAAGGTCTATATGCCCTCCTTCTCCGGCGCGATCAATCTGAGCAAACCGGAGGTGTTCATCGGAGCGATGCTTGGGGCAACACTGGTGTTCATCTTCTCCTCGCTGGCCATTAAAGCGGTCGGGAAGACAGCGTATTCGATTATCAACAATGTCCGCGATCAATTCCGAAACAACCCCGGAATCATGGCGGGGACGTCAAAGCCGGACTACGGTCAGTGCGTGGATATCGCGACAAAAGCTGCCCTGCGGGAGATGGTTGCTCCGGGGCTCCTTCCGGTCCTTGTCCCCGTTGTGGTCGGAGTGACGTTCCGATGGCTCTACTATGCACTCGGACAGCCCGCCTTCGGGGCGTCCGGGGCTGAAGTGGTAGGCGGACTTCTCATGGTGGGGACGATCGTTGGAATTCTGATGGCCCTTTTCCTGAACAACGGGGGAGGCGCCTGGGATAATGCAAAGAAGTACATCGAAACAGGGGCGTACGGCGGAAAGGGGTCTGCTCCGCACAAGGCCTCGGTGGTGGGCGACACGGTGGGGGATCCGTTCAAGGACACGGCCGGGCCTTCCCTTCATGTCCTTGTGAAGCTTCTCAGCACCATTACCCTTGTGCTCGCCCCGCTCTTCATCTAGACCTGCCCGTCGGGAACAGCAGCGCCCGCCCCGGTCTCCCCGGGGCGGGCGCTCTGCGTTTTCCCTGGACAGGCCCCTACAACTCGCCCTTGGGATCCCTTGTCATCAGATCGTGACAGGCCCGGAGTGGGTCCTTTTCTTCAAAGAGAATCTTGTGGACCTGATCGATGATCGGGACTTCCACCCCGACCCGATGTGCCAGGTCGTGCGCTGACTGGGTGGTCGCGACACCCTCTGCGACCATGACCATTTCGGCTAGGATCGCGGAGAGCTTCCTCCCCTTCCCGATCTCAACGCCCACATGGCGATTCCGGCTGTGCCGACTCATGCAGGTGACCATCAGGTCACCGATCCCGGAGAGTCCTGAGAACGTTCTGACATGAGCGCCGAGCGCAACGCCAACGCGCGCGATTTCCGCGATCCCTCTCGTCATCAGGGCAGCTTTCGTATTGTCACCGAGCTGGGCCCCGTCCACAATCCCTGCGGCAATGGCGATGACATTCTTCAGGGCGCCGCCTATCTCGACTCCCGTGATGTCATCGCTCGCGTAGACACGAAAGTGGGGAACCATGAACGCGGATTGTACAAGCCGCGCGGTGGCCAGATCCCCCGAGGCAGCAACCACGGTCGTCGGAATCTTTCTGCTGACCTCCTCGGCATGGCTGGGACCTGAAAGGGTGGCGATCCGGTCGCGCGAGAGTTCGGGAAAGACGTCACTCAGCATCCGGGACATGGTCATCAGAGTGCCATTCTCAATCCCTTTCGCAACATTCACAATCACCGCATCGCGTCGCAGGCGGTTGCGAAGAGGCGCAATGACACCGCGGAAGAATTGAGAAGGGACAGCACCGACGATCATCTCAGCGCCGTCGACAGCGGTTAGGATATCGCTCGTGACGAGGACGGAGTCAGGGATTCGGAGACCCGGAAGGAAGGCGGAATTCTCCCTCGTGGCACGCATTGTTTCGGCGTCGCACTCACGGTACGACCAGAGGGTAACGTCATGCGCGTTGTCCGCAAGCAGGACGGCCAGGGTCGTCCCCCAGCTCCCTGCACCTAGTACCGCAATCCGCATTGTAGTCTGCTGTCATCCCCCCTGTGAGGAGAGAGGCTCCTTTTTTCGGAAGAGACGGGAGGTGGAGATCTTGTTCTCCGTCCCTCTGATCAAGCGCGCAATATTGGACCGGTGGGTGTAGATAATCAGAAGCGAAATACCGATGCTGAAGAAGATAAGCGTGCCGTAACCCGGGACTTCAACCATAAAGACGTTCTCACGGAAGAACATCGTGAGGGGAAACGCGACGGCGGCGCTCAGAGTTCCGAGGGAGACATATTGAGAAACCAGGAAGACAGTGAAGAAGACGCCAGCGGAAACCGCCACTTCGACAGGAGCAATGCCGATCAGCATGCCGCCAGCTGTCGCGAAGCCCTTGCCGCCTTTGAAGCCCGCAAAGACTGTCCAGATGTGGCCAAGCATTGCCGAACACCCTGCAATGATCTGAACGAGAGTGAAATCATCGAACGGAGTAACGTTCTCAAACGGGATGGGTCCCTGCATGAGACGGGCCACGACCATTGTCGCCACGAGGCCCTTCCCCATGTCCGCAAGGATCACGAAGACCCCCGCCTTCCAGCCGAGAACCCGAATGGCGTTCGTCCCACCCGCATTCCCGCTTCCGAACTGACGGATATCGATTCCTTTAACCTTCCGCGCGACAATAATACTGGTCGGAATTGACCCGATCAGATAACTCACTATCGCAATGATGGCAATCGGTATCATCGCACCCCGCTTGTTGAGAAATGAAACAAGTGCACCAAATATATCTATTGGATGAAGGAAAGGCAAGGCACGGGTCTAGACCCGCATATTTACCCTCATTTTGGCCAGATTGAGATCTTCTCGGCTCGTGATCTTCGTGTTCCCGTATTCACCCTCGACGATACGCACTCGAATACCAAGCCGTTCCACGAGCGAGGCTTCGTCTGTCCCCCGGAATCGGTTACGGCGGGCGGCCCGGTGAGCAGCGTCCAGGAGGTCAAATCGAAATCCCTGCGGCGTCTGGACAGCCCAGAGCGAGTCCCGGTCGAGCGTGGACTCATAGAATCCATCTGGACTGCCAACCTTCGTCGTGTCCGTGACCCTGACTCCCACGACTGCCGCCCCGAACTTGCGAACATTGCTGATCACCCTGACCACAGTCTCCGGGCGGATAAACATCCGGACGGCGTCATGCACAAGCACAATGGACGGTTTGTTAGGAAACGCCTGGAGTCCCTTCCAGACAGAATCCTGCCGATCACGTCCCCCTGCCACCACCCTGGTGACTTTGCGCAGACCCGATCGGGCGACAAGCCGGCGTGTCCGCGGCACGAAGTCCTCCGGCACAACGAGGACGATCGACGATACCGTGCTCATTCCGTCGAAGACAGCCGCAGTCCGCGCCAGGACCGGTATGCCTCCGAGCCGGAGAAATTGCTTGGGGATGGTGCCCCCGATCCTCGACCCGCGTCCACCTCCCGCAATCACGACACCGACGTCAGCCATGCTTCTTCCCGAAATACTCGATCACGAACGTGAATTCAGGGAACATTTTTGGAAACCGCATGATGCTGAAGACCATCACTCCAATTGAAAACCTGTCGATCCAGGATGACAACGGCCAGCCGATGTGGACGGTGATCTGTTTGTGCGGCAGTTCGTACTTCAAGACATAGAGAAGTTCGGTCATGCTGTCGAACAACGACTGGCCCGACCAGGCAAACCGATAATGATTGGTTGCGACCCGCTCGGGGATTCCCGCGCGCGGGGAGTAGAAGCTGACAAATGCGACATTCTGGGCTACGCTCGTCCCTCCCTCTTGAGGCCGCTTGAAGTAAATATCCAGGGTTTCCCCCGGCGCCTCAGCCAGGTTGAAGACCATCTGCAGCGGACTGTCCGTCTGGGCTACATGGGCGATTTCCGGAGCCCGATGCTTCGCAACCTTCAGTCCGATGATCAGGAGGAAGACCGTCACAGTGAGCCAGAGCCCCAGT
>DKBG01000346.1 GCA_002451155.1 Ignavibacteria bacterium UBA6906 | reverse complement strand
CTTCTCCACCCGACGCCGTCCCGCCCGGTGGCTTTCCAAAGTCATTTTCCAGGCTCCCGAAAAATTCTGTTCTGGCTCCGGCCGAGAGATGGACAAACAGGTCGTCGCCCAGCGCGGTGTTCCCTTCGAATTCGAGGACAGCCCCCCAGCCCGAGGCACGGAACGAGTCGTCGATATAAAGAAACCTTTCTTCGAGGGTCCCAAAATGAGGCCCTCCTCCAGCGCCGACCTTGAGGTTGAATAGGCCCTGGTCTGTCAGCACATACTGCAGGATCGCCGACGGTGCATGGCCGACCAGCGTGTATTCGGCCGTCCCGCTCGAACTCTGCACGTTATAAGATGCGATCTGGTAGGAATAGTCAAGCTTCACCATCCAGTGGCCGGCCACGGGAAGAAGCACCACACCGAAAAACTCCGCCCCCGTTTTGAAGTCGGCCACACGCTCAAGGGCGCCGGGTGTCATGTTGACAAGGTTGACCAGGTCGGTCCGTTTCATATAGTTCACGCCCATCCCGGCAGAGACCCCTCCGCGCGGGCGCAGTTCCCCGGTTTGGCCTCGCACGCATCTCCCGGGAACCGCTCCCATTATCAGCAGGAGGAGAACAATGAACGTAGATCCGGACCGTATCACCCTTTTTCTTCCGCCGGCAGCTTCACTGCCTCTGAGAAGCTCACCCCGTCCTTCAGCAGGAAGTACGCGCCGATCACCGACACACCGATGAAATTAATCGCGTGGGTCGCTGTTGCATAGCTGAGCGCCACTGCCCCGTTTACCGCGAAGAGTTGCGTCAGAGTCTGGGACGTAAACGCGTGGTAGGTCCCGGTCCCCCCCGGCGTCGGCATCGCGACCCCGATGCTGGAAATCGCCAGCGTCACAAGGGCCGCCCCGGGTCCGAGCGAGCCCAGGCCGAACCCGAAGAACGAGGCGTACATCGACAGCATATACAGACCCCAGATGAGGAGCGTCAGCAGGAGCGTACGGACCGCAGAGGCGGGGCGTGACAGGAACATGAACCCGTCAAGAAATGAGTGCGTGATGGTGCCGAGTCTTCCACCGAGCCGGCCCGGGAGCGATTTCGCCAGGAATCGAACGATGGCGTCGGTCCAGTCGCGCCTCATCATGAGAATGATGGGAAGCCCGAGCAGGGCAATGCTCACAATCGCGAGGACCAGACCCGCTTTCTGCAGCCACGGAAACGATGAGGCGAGAGGTCCCCGATAGACCAGTGGGATCACAAAAACCAGGGAGACGAACATCACCGTATCAAGGACCCGCTCCACGAAGACAGTCCCCAGGGCCGTGCTGACCGGAATCTTCTCCAGCTTTCGTATCGCATACGGCCGGGCGATCTCCCCTGCCCGCGGCAGGACATTGTTGACGAAGTAGCCGATCATCACTCCGGAGAAGAGGTTTCGCAACGAAGTTCCGGACCGAATCGGGTTCAGGAGATACCGCCATCTCCAGGCCCGGACGATGTGGGAGAGCATCATCACCATGAACCCGACGGTCAGCCAGGCATAATCAGCCTCCCGGAGCGCCTGGAGTATTTTGGCGAAATCCGTCCCCCGGAACGCGAGGTAGAGGAAGAGCAGGGCGAGCCCGATACTCAGCGAATAGTGGAACGCCGGACGGCGAACGGTGGACCGCAGAACAGTGGAGAGCGTGGTGGGGCCGGTCACTCAATATCCTTTAGCGAAGATCAACCACTTCCACCCCTTCAGGAATGGAATAGGAAAACATCCCGTCGTCCAGGCCTTGATTGATCCTGACGTCCTCAACCGCATATGTTGTCTCTTTGTCGTTGGCGTCTTTCAGCTCGACCCGGATGATCATGGAATCGCCCTCGCGCACCCAGAGCTTGAGAGCGCGGACAAAACCGCGGAGATTCACGGGGGTGAGCTTAAGGACAGCCACCTCCCCCTGCGGTGACTTTTCACGGGTAATGAAAGCGGGAGTGAAATCGTCGGGCGCGGCGAGCAAAACGCGCTCGGGAGAATACGTTCGCTCATCAATCCTGAAACTATCGATCAGGACCTGATTGTTCGGATGCGAGTGTGACCATACCGTCTTTCCGTCAGTGACCAACGTAAGGTCATCCGTCTGGACCCGGTATCTGTTCTCCTTTTTCATCCAGAGTTTTCCGGACACCCTCTGTTCGACTCGCGAGACGGGGAAGCGAACGGTTTGGGTGAACCGAAGCTCGGCATCCTGGATGGTGGCATAGCGCTCACGCACCTTCCCGAGAATCGCACTCGCGTTCTGACCGGAGGCCGCGCCGGCGAAGGAGACGAGGAACAAACAGACGATCATGTTTCGGACGCTGTTCATCGGTGTTCTTACGGTTGCTGCTGGAGAATGAGGTCAAGCTCGACTTCCGACTCCACGAGCACTTCACGGGCCTTGCTGCCATCGAAAGGTCCGACAATCCCGGCAGCTTCAAGTTCGTCGACGAGGCGTGCAGCACGGGAATATCCGACTTTGAGCCGGCGCTGAAGAAGAGAGACCGAGCCCTGTTGGTGTCGAACGATAAGCCGCGCGGCCTCTTCAAAGAGTTCGTCCCGTTCGTTGCCGCTCCCTCCTGCCCCTCCCTTTTTCCGCTCGACGATGGAAGGAAGCATGAACGGAGTCGTGTACCCCTGCTGCTTGGCTATATGGTCAACGATCGAATCAACCTCCTCCGGGGAGATATACGCATTTTGAAGCCGGATCGGCTTCGGGCTTCCCGCAGGGAGGTACAGCATGTCCCCGTTTCCGAGCAGTTGCTCCGCTCCGTTCATGTCCAGAATCGTACGGGAATCAGTCTTCGATGCGACCTGATACGCGATGCGCGCCGGGAAATTCGCCTTGATGACACCGGTAATAACGTCAACGGAGGGCCGCTGCGTCGCCACGATCAGGTGGATGCCAGCGGCGCGCGCCTTCTGCGCCAGCCGGGCGATCA
>DKBG01000008.1 GCA_002451155.1 Ignavibacteria bacterium UBA6906 | reverse complement strand
GACCAAGGATTACCTTCTTTGAGCGTTCCAGCTTCGACTGTCACTGATGCTATGGCCAGAGACTGCGCGTTCGTCAAAAATCTTCTTGCGCGGGTTGAACAGGAGTAGTCCGCGGAACGCAGGTGCCGCGTCCCCTCCTGCCACCATGGTTCATTCCCCGTCGCCTTGATATCTCGACCCATTCTGTTTGCAGCAAAGATCAGAACCCCTGCAGCACGGGCGGGAGAATCATGCTCCCCCCTACCCCTGGCAGATTGAACTGCGTATACCCATCCTTTTCCCAGTTTAACCACCGTAGGGATCCAGACTCCAGCGGAACAGAAAACCGGAAGGCCACGTCAAGCGGTCGAGAGTCCGGGGTCAGCGTCAGGATCGTAACCGACAGTCCGGTTAAGTCCACCCGCTGCTCCGGAAGCATCGGATGCCCCGCACCACGAAAGACATTGTCAAAGGGTTGGGCAAGGAAGAAATCCTCCGGACGGATTACCAGCGTGCATGAATCAGGGCGTGTGATGGTAAGCGGCACAGTTCCAGGGGCCAGGACCCGAAGATGACGGGGGGAGGGCTCGTTCTCAACGGGGCGGACGGTCATCAAATAGTGAGCAAAGAAGGCCAGGGGCGGATTGACAATGATGAGATCCTGAGAATCGATTTCAGGGCCGACTGGGGCATTCACCGCCGAATCTCTCACATACACCTTGGTGGAGGCCGCTCCCAGCGTGTTGAAGGGCAACAAGAGTGGCGCGATGACACAGTGAACCAGGACAAGAAAGAAGAACATTGGTTTCGCCAGCATCCTCCAGATCCTGCCTTTGGGGAGCCATTCCGCATGATGCAGAAAGCCGTCCATCCACAGGCCGAGAAGTCCCATGCTTCCGAATCCAATGAAGAAAAGCAGTCGGCCATGCGGGAACGTCGTGCACGCAAGCGGAAGCGAGAGGAGCGTCCCGACGGAAAAGAACCCCGCCAGCCTGTTTCGCCGCACGAGAGGGAGCAGCAGGATGGTCAGCACGCTGAGGAATACAACCGCCCAGATCCACAGGGAGGTAACCGCCCACGCCGGAAGCAAGACTGTTGGCGCAGACGGCGGGAAACCCCATTGGTCGAGCAGAAGAATTGGTCCACGAACAATTGCGGAGCGGAGGAACTCGAGAGGCTCGGAGAGCGGGTTTGCATANNACCAACAGCACCATACGGCAAGACTGCGCGCAATCGCCGGAAAAGCGATCCACGTTCGAGGTAGAGCGCGTATGCTCCGACATAGGCAAGTACCGCAAGCGCCGTCTCTCCTGAGAGGAGACCGATCAGCAATGCGACAGGCCCCAGGATCTTCCCGGGCTGCCATCCTTGACGTCTCCATCTGTCATGAAAGAAAAGAGCGAGAAGGCCGAAGAAGCAGGCCAGAAGCGCATTCCTGCCTGCCAGCCATCCGGCGGAGAGCCCGTGGGCGTCATCAAGCGCATAGACGAGCGCCGCGAAACCTGCAGGCCAGGTGAGGCCCATAAGCTGCCTGTACGCCAGCGCGGCCAGCGCCACAAGTGCGGCAAACCAAAAAAGGCTCTGCAGGTGCATCATCACCGGGGAGGCGGGCCAGAGCAGGTAATCGAGCCAGTGACTCAGCGAACTCACCGGACGCCAGAAAGAAAGCTTGAGCCCGCCAAGCGTCCACCAGGGTAGCACGCCGGCGTCCATTAGCCGGTGATTCCGGAGGCTGTCTCCGTCGAGAAACGCAAAGAGGTCAAGGGGAGAGGGATGCTTTCCATCCACGTCAGAGTTGCCGAGCAGGAAGTATCGATGCAAGTAGTCGTCCTGCTGCCATCCGGTCCAGAGCGAGGGGAGTGAGAGCACGAGAGCTGCGAGAGCGAGGGTGACCGGAAGCCGTGGCGCCCGAAGGATGCCGTCGAGAAGTCCTTTGATCATGGGCAATCTGCGGATCGGAACACTGGGAAGCGTGAGATCGGACCGACGAGGGGTCAGCCTCCGGATGGAAATGTAGCACAGAGAAATGATGTAAACAACCGGAGGATCTCTGACAGAGCGGCACATGCCGGGATAGGCCATGCAACACCTACTTCTTTGCCGCACGAGCGACACCAGATTTCAGGTATTCAAAGACGATTTCTTTTTCGCTAACACTGAGCTTGGCCCGGCCAGCCATTTCATTGAGGCGATTCCCCCATTCGGCTTCTCCCAGGGTCTCCGGAAGATAAAGAAGATGACAGGACCCGCACTTCTGGACATACACCTCCCTCCCCTGGAGAAGGGTAGTAAGTGATCCGCCAGCACGCACGTCGTCAGCCGTCGGCACGTAGAGTGACGACGCGCAACCGACAACACACAGTGCTCCCGAGAGCAGGACAACCCGCAGGGCTTTAGATCGCATAGGAGAAGAGTAGGCGTGTTTGATAGCGTTCGGCCTCATCGAGCACAAGTCCGTTACTCGTCGCTCCGCTGAGCCCGGTGAGTTGGGGCATGAAAGTCAGATTGACCCAGAATCGCTCGGCGGCATATGAGAGGGTCGGCCCGGCGTAAAGGGCCGAATAGGAGACCGATCCGTTTGAGAGACCGTTCCTGCTGAAAACCTCCAGTCCGAGATGGAAGCCGGCGGCAAGGCGAATTCCGATGGCAGCGTTCAGGTGAATCTCCGTCTCGCGTTCGGTCTGCGTCGTCCCATCCTCCTCGATCTCCTTTTCGAATTCGAATTCGGCCGACGCATTAAGAGCAAAGACTGTCGACCCGGATATCTTGTCAACTATGATGCGTGGTTCGAGCTCAAAGCCTCGAGAACCGACCGCATACTCGGCATAGAGTGCAAAGCCGAACGGATCGGCGACAGGATCAAGGAACTTATACCTCCACTCATTCGAGAACGAGAGCTCCGTCACTGTCTCAAGCCCGGCTGAACCAGCCCCCGTCCCCTCCGCCGCCAATGCCATTGACCTGCTGCGGAGGTTCAGATAAAACGCTGTTTGGAGACCAGGGATGAGGCCGGTCTCGAATTCAATTCGCTGGTCGAGAGCCTGATAGTACGCCTCCCTCCCCCACCGCAGTGTATTCCAGACTTCGATTTCTGACTGATCCGGTCCGAGAACGACGCTCTGGTATGTGTAGTTGAAGATTCGATCCTGCGCCTGAGCGGTCAGCGCGGAAGCCAGGAGCAGAACAGAGACCAACAGATGGATAACGTGCTTCATGAGTCCGTCCGATATGGGAATTGGGATTGGATGCGACATTCGAGTCAGTATGCTGCAAAAAAGGTCCTTCTGGCTCGAGCTTATTTGTATTTAGTCTAATTAAAGATAATTCAATGAGTAGCGTTTATTGTGGAAAAAATCAACACAAATCTCGGAAAGAATGTATTGCGCCCAGCATCCCCCCGGCACAGACCAGGAGTTTGAGAAGAATCCGGGCACCACCAATGTCAAGGTCGGTTCAACCGTAGATCCAGGCAGGATGTGCCTACCTGGCAAGGAGAATCAGTTGCGAGCGCAACATTTTATAGCTATATTCGTCTAAGCGAATATACCATACCGGGGATCACCCGTGGATAGACTAGCCGTCGTCTTCAAAGCCCTCTCCGATGAGACCAGGCTCCGAATTGTGAACCTTCTCTTCACCTCCGGCGAACTCTGTGTCTGCGACATCGAGCGGGTGATGGGCTGCACACAGACGAAGGTTTCCCGGCACCTGGCCTATCTGAGAAAAGCCCAACTCGTCGATGGTCGGAGAAGAGGGCTCTGGATGCTCTATTCGATCGCGCATCCACGGAATCCGGAACAGGCAGAAATCCTGGGGTTTCTTGCTTCACTGCTCCGATCCAATGATCTCGCCAGAGCAGACGCGGAGCGGCTGGCCCGGGAGATTCGGAATGGATGCTGTTCGACATTCACAATAATAAAACCGGGGAGCATCCCGGCGACACTGCTTATTGAAAAGACCTGAACGGGAGGAACAGATGGACGAGAAGACGATCAAATCAGCCGTGAGGGAAAAATATGGGGAGATCGCAAAGAGTGCGTCCTCATGCTGCGGACCGGCCTGCGGCTGCGGCACAGACGCCGGCATCTCCGGGACGATTATCATGAGGGATCTGTACGACGGCGCTGACAAGAGGATGAGGGAACTGGCCGACCTCGGTCTCGGCTGCGGCACACCAGCCGCATTCGCCGAACTCCCTCAGGGAGGCGTTGTGCTGGATCTCGGCTCAGGGG
>DKBG01000079.1 GCA_002451155.1 Ignavibacteria bacterium UBA6906 | reverse complement strand
GGATCTGGGACACCGGGGAATTCGACCGCTTCATGTTCTACTTCTTCCTTGCCTTCAATATCTTCATGGGCGTGATCGGAGGGTTCACTCTCGGGGTAGGAGGGATCGGCGTCGCGAACATTATGTTCATCGTTGTCCAGGAACGAATAAAGGAAATCGGAATCCGCCGGGCGGTCGGCGCGAGACGCTCAAGCATCATGGGGCAGTTTTTCCTCGAAACGTTCTTCATCATTGTGCTCGGCTCAGGCGCCGGCTTCCTCCTTGCGTTTCTGATCACACAGGCGCTGCACTATATACCGATCAAGGAATTCGTCGGAACCCCGGTCATTTCCTGGGAGGTCGCGCTGGTAACGGCGCTGGTGCTTGCCGCAGTCGGACTTGCTGCCGGTCTCTTTCCCGCCAGGCGGGCGGCCAACCTCAACGTGGTGGATTGCCTGCGTACATGACCGGCGACGGTGTTCGTAACAGAAGACTTGAAAACAGACAGGGACTCTTCCGATGTGGCGTGAGCTGATACTGGAGTTTGTACAGGATCTGAAGGTCCACCGTCTGCGCGCGACCTTGACTCTGATCGCCGTCTCCTGGGGGACCGTCGCGGTTGTGCTCCTGTTATCGTTCGGACACGGCCTGGGAACGCAGATGCAGAACGGGACGATCAACGCTGGCAATAAGATCATGATCCTCTACGGTGGCGAGACCGGGATGCAGTATGAAGGGATGCCGAAAGGCAGGAAGATCCGGCTGGTCGAAGAGGATGCCGAGATCCTCCGGGAGGCGATCCCGATGATCGCGATGATAAGCCCGAGCTATATGGACGATGTCGCCCTGACGTACAATAAGACGACGAGGAGCACGACCTGCGAGGGTGTCAACCCGGCGTTCGAGGAGATGCGGCGGATGTATCCCTCCGCGGGCGGGCGTTTCCTGAACGAGATTGACGTCGCGGAACAACGACGGGTGCTCGTTCTTGGAGCGAAAATCGCAGAAGAGATCTTCGGCACGGAGAACCCGATCGGCAAATCGGTTCTGGTTGACGGCCTCCCGTTTACCGTCGTCGGCCTGATCCAGGAGAAGATCCAGACGAGCATGAACAACGGCCCTGATTCCTACCGGGCAATCATGCCCTATACCACATTCAAGACGACCTATGGACCGACCATCGTGTACTCGATTGTCNNCCCGCCGATCCGATGCAGCAGGAGCTGGTCAAGAAAGAAATCTTCCGCGTGATGTCGAGGAAATACCATTTCAACCCGGACGATGACCGGACGCTCCGTATCTGGGACTTCATCGAACAGGAAAAGATGGGAGAGAAGATCGGCACCGGAGTCTCGATCTTTCTCTTTTCTGTCGGGTTTCTGACCCTCCTGACGGCTGGCGTGGGTGTGGCCAATGTGATGTATGTCGTCGTCAAAGAACGAACCCGCGAAATAGGCATCAAGAAGGCGGTCGGTGCGCGGCGCTCCTACATCATGGCCCAGTTCGTGTTCGAGGCCCTCTTCCTGGCGATTCTGGGCGGAGCGATCGGCATGCTCATCTCGTGGGGGGTGGTATCCCTCGTCCGCCTCTTTCCCTCTGATTCCGGGGCGATGCAGTTCCTCGGAAAGCCGATCCTGTCGATACAGACGATGCTGATGACGACAGGAATCCTCGGCACAATCGGTCTCCTTGCCGGATTCTTCCCCGCACGCCGGGCGGCGTCGGTTGACCCGGTGGAGTCCCTTCGCTACGAATAACATCTCGCTACGGCCGGGAATATCCCTCTCTCTTGATTCGTGGTCCCGGAGTGGGTATCTTAAGGGATTCATCCATTCAGCCTGACGGAGGGACGGTGCGCCTGTTCTTGATACTTTTGGTTATCGCGCTGAGTGCCGGGGGTGCCGCGGCACAGGACGATGCAGCTGCCCGGTCGCCGTATTCCCCTGTCGCGCGATTCGATCCAGCACGAAATGCGGCTGCTGACATCGATGCCGCGATCGCCGAAGCGGGACGCACCGGCAAGCGAGTCCTCCTGGATGTCGGCGGAGACTGGTGCATCTGGTGTAAGCGGCTGGATTCTCTCATCGCGCGCGAGACGGGTCTGCGCGAGTTTCTCGAGGCTCACTATGTCGAAGTGAAGATCAACTACAGCAGAGAGAACAAGAACGAGGAAGTCCTGTCGCGCTATCCGAAAATCAAGGGATATCCCCATCTCTTCGTCCTGGATGCCGACGGCTCACTGCTTCATTCCCAGGAGACTGGAGAACTGGAAAAAGGAAAGGGACATGATCCGGAAAAGGTGAGAGCATTCCTGGAAGCGTGGGCCCCGTGAAAGTTCCGGAACCGACCGGTCCGGTGTTCTGTTATACGAGAGTATGCAAGACCGGAGCCTTCGGGGCTCCGCCATCCATGAAGAGGAGGATAGTTCAGATGAATGTAGTTCGTACCCTGCTGATAGCTGCGTTGGTGACAGCGCTGAGTCTGCCCGCATTTGGCGGAGGAACCCCCGCCCCCAATTTCTCGCTCAAGACACAGGACGGGAAAACCGTGGAGCTGAAGAAGTTGGCGGGCAAAGTCGTGGTGGTCAATTTCTGGGCGACCTGGTGCCCACC
>DKBG01000274.1 GCA_002451155.1 Ignavibacteria bacterium UBA6906 | reverse complement strand
GACGGCAGCGGCGACGATCCAGTTCGGGCCGACATCGGGATACGCGGTGATAGTATTGTTGCTGTGGGCCCGAATCTGGAGGGGGAGGGGTCCGAGGAAATTGATGCGGGCGGCCTTGCAGTTGCCCCGGGATTCATAAACATGCTGAGCTGGGCGAATGAATCGCTCATCGCAGACGGTCGGTCGCAGAGCGACATTCGGCAGGGTGTCACGCTCGAAGTCATGGGCGAGGGATGGTCAATGGGTCCCCTGAACGACCAGATGAAGACCATTGCGCGAGCGGAGGAGGGTGACATACAGTACGAGATTCAATGGACGACGCTGGGCGAGTATCTTGACTTTTTGGAGAAGCGCGGAATTGCGACGAATGTCGCCTCGTTTGTCGGAGCCACCACTGTCCGCATTCATGAGCTGGGATCGGTTGATCGCGCTCCTACCTCCGAGGAACTCGGGAGGATGAAGGAGCTGGTCCGGCAGGCAATGGAGGAAGGTGCGATGGGTGTCGGAAGTTCCCTGATATACGCCCCGGCCTTCTATGCCCGCACGGATGAGCTGGTGGAGCTGTGCAGGGTTGCTGCCTCGTATGGCGGAATGTACATCTCGCACATCCGGAGCGAAGGGGATCAGCTCCTGCAGGCTGTCGATGAACTCCTTTCGATTGCCCGTGACGCGAAGATTCCGGCGGAAATCTATCACTTCAAGGCCGCAGGGAAGTCGAACTGGAACACACTGGACACTGCGATAGCGAGAATTGAGCAGGGGAGAGCCGAAGGTCTATCGATAACCGCGGATATGTACACGTACACGGCAGGTGCAACGGGGCTGGACGCGACCATGCCACGTTGGGTCCAGGAGGGGGGTCTTGAAGAATGGACAACGCGTCTCAGCGATCCTGCAATCAGGGAACGAGTCATTCGTGAGATGTCAACGCCGACCGACTCATGGGAAAATTTCTTTCTCAAGGCGGGGTCGCCCGACAAGATCCTCCTGGTCAGTTTCAAACAGGATTCACTGAAATATCTGACGGGAAAGACACTCGCCGAGGCGGCGGCGATGAGAGGAACAACACCGCAGGAAACAATCCTCGACCTTGTAGTGCAGGACCATAGCCGAGTCGGAACAATTTACTTCCTCATGTCGGAGGAAAATGTACGGAAGAAGGTCCGGTTGCCATGGATGAGCTTCGGCTCGGACGCCGAGTCGGTGGCTCCTGAGGGTGTGTTCCTCAGATCCAGCGTCCACCCGCGAGCGTACGGGAACGTGGCACGTCTTCTTGGCCGATATGTTCGTGAGGAAAAACTGATCTCGCTTCAGGAAGCTGTGAGGCGTCTTACTTCCCTGCCGGCATCCAATCTCCACATACGGCGCCGCGGAATGGTGCGGCCGGGGTACTTTGCCGATCTGGTGGTCTTTGACCCTGCCCGCATAACGGACCACGCGACGTATGAAACGCCTCACCGGTATTCCACGGGCGTACGGGACGTGCTGGTGAACGGTGTGTTGGTGCTCAAGAATGGTGAGCACACCGGGGCAAAACCGGGAAGGTTTGTTAAAGGCCCCGGCTGGAGGGGTCAGTGAGCGGGGTCTCGGTCGCCCGAAGGTGACGAGACGGGGGTTCCGGTGCCGTCAGGGGGTCGCCAGCTTCTGCAGCCTGTCGGCAACCTGGATCATTGATCTCACTGTATGGTAGCTGATCTTCCATCCGTGTGCGAGGGAATCGTCCACAGGTGTCCCATCCCGGTCAAGTCTCTCGTACCATTCCCCGCCCCCGCCCGGAGCGACAAACTTCTCGAAAACAAAGTCGAAGACATTCCGGAACGCCTTCCAGTATATCTCCTGACGGAACATCGCGTACGCGTCCAGCATGCCAACCATAACTTCCGCCTGTTGCCAGAACTGTTTCTCCATATTCCGGGGCGGTGCCTGGTCCGGCCCCTCCACAAAGACCCCACCCAACTCCCAATCAATGCCGAACTTCAGGGCGTGATCGCAGATTCTCCGGGCGACCTCCGCGTAGACGTTCCTGTCCTGCCCAAGGACGTCGGCGGCGTGCAGGAGTAACCATGCCAGCTCGACATTGTGCCCGTACGAAGTCAGGTCCAGCGGGCGTGCAATGCCGTTTTCGGGCGCAGCATCCCTTCCCCAGCGCTGGTTGAAGATGATGGCCGGCAGCGGGTTGAAATCGAGTGTGAACTGCATATAACCGGTTCCCGTCTCCGGCCTGAGCATTTTGGTGAGAATGAGACTGATCGTTTCGATCAATCGCCGCCGGTGTGTCGGGTGTCCGGTTAGTTCGAAAAACGTGGTGAGGGCTTCCATGAGGTGCATGTGAACATCGAGGCTCTTTCGGTCTCCTCCTGCACCTCCGGGGGGTTGGGGCGTCCAGTCCCGGTGCATCAATTCGAAGTATCCCCCGTTTTGCGTGTCAGCCATGTTCTCGCAGATGGCCGCATAGGTAGATCGTGCGGCCTCCCGTCCACGTTGGTCACCGGAGGCGAGAACATACTCGCTCATTGCGTAGAGTCCGAAGCACTGTCCGTACCCCACTTTGTCGGTGACCGTCGGTGTTCCGGCCCGGTCCGCGACCCAGTACCACCCCCCGTATTCGTTGTCCCAGTAGTGCTCAAGCAGAAATTCCGCTCCCATCCGGGCGAGCTCTGCGCAGCGGCCGTTCCCG
>DKBG01000207.1 GCA_002451155.1 Ignavibacteria bacterium UBA6906 | reverse complement strand
GACATCAAGCCCGACAACATCATGGTCACCCCGAAGAATCAGATCAAGGTAATGGATTTCGGTCTGGCGAAGTTGAAAGGAGGCTCAGGTCTGACCCGGTCCGGTTCTTCAGTCGGTACCATCGCGTATATGTCGCCGGAACAGATTCAGGGGATCGAAGTTGACCAGAGAACAGATCTGTGGGCTCTGGGAGTGATCCTGTATGAGATGATCACGGGCCACCATCCGTTTCGGGGAGAGCACGAAGCGACAACCATGTATGAGATCTTGAATGTCCAGCCGAAAGCGATTCAAACGCTGCGGCCGGGTGCGCCCGATCACATTCAGGTTCTGGTGTCAAGCTTGCTTCAGAAGGACCCCTCGAGGCGCTTTTCGTCCGCCGCAGAAGTGATTTCACTGTTGACCAAACCATCCGCAGAGTCACCGACCCTCAAGGTCGAGAATTCCATAGCGGTTCTGTATTTTGAGAATATGAGTTCAGAGAAGGACAATGACTACTTCTGTGCAGGGATGACGGAGGATATTATAACCGACCTCTCAAAAATCAATGATCTTCAGGTGGTCTCCCGGACCGATATCTTGCCCTTTCGCAACAAGGAGGTCAATACCCGCCAGGTTGGCGAAATGCTGAATGTCAATTATATCCTGGAAGGAAGCGTGCGCAAAGCGGGAGACAAAATGCGCATCACTGCCCAGCTTATAGACGTCCGGACAGGATTTCACCTCTGGGCCGAGCGGTTTGACCGTCTCGTGGAAGACATTTTCGATCTTCAAAACGAGGTCTCTCACAAAATTGCGGAGGCTCTGAAGGTTTCACTCTCCGAATCAGAGCAGCAACTGCTGTCGCAAAAACCCACGGATGATCTCAGAGCGTATGATTTCTATATGCGCGGGCAGGAGCTCCTTCGTCGGAGAGGTAGGAAGAACACCGAGACAGCCATTCACATGTTTGAAAACGCGGTCTCCATCGATCCGACCCTGGCCTCGGCATACGCAGGGCTTGCCGAAGCATATTCGTATATGTATGAATGGTATGATGGGAATGCGCTCTGGTTGGGGAAGGGGATAGAAATGAACCAGAAAGCCCTGACGCTCGATCCCACGTCAATGGAGGCGCGGTTTGGCATTGCAGTAATCTACTTCCACCAGAGAAGATACCCGGAAGCAAAACGGATGCTGGAGGGGATCGTTCTGGAAAAGCCCCAATTCTACCCGGCCTGCATACGCCTCGGAATGATTTCCGAAAATGCAGGCGATCTAGACTCCGCGCTCCAATACTATCGGCGCGCCTCCGATCTGAAGCCGTATGATGACGATTCCTGGACACACCTGGACCGGATTTATCGAAGGTTGGGCCTCGTTGAGTCCGCCGAAGAGGCAGCGAAGAAGGTTATCGAGGTGACATCGAAGAAGCTTGAGGCAAGCCTGGATGACCTCATTGTGATGAGCAGGCTCGCCGAGGCCTACGCACGGTTCGGAGCAAGAGAAGAGGCGTATGCGACGCTCAAAGCAGTGGTTGAAAACGATCCGATGGATGGACTTGTACTGTACAATTGTTCATGTGCCTACGCACTGTTAGGAGAAAAGAACAGGGCGCTCGGTTCTTTACGAAGTGCATATGAGAGGGGGTTCAGGGCGGTAATGAATTCGGCCAGGGCCGACGACGCTTTCGATTCACTCCGCAATGACCCGGAGTTCAGCCTTCTTATCGCGGAGTTAGGGTAGTATTCGTGCCACTAGATCGAACTGGACAGTCGACCAACGCAAATAGGAGAAAGGGAGGACATGCCGAAATATGTCATTGAGCGAATAGTCCCGGGTGCGGGCAAGATGACTGCAGAGGAACTGAAGGCCCTGTCACTGAGGTCCTGCAATGTGATAAATAAGCTGGGTCCCCAGATACAGTGGATACACAGTTATGTAACGGACAACAAGATCTATTGCATCTATGTCGCTCCGAACGAGGAAATGGTGCGGGAACATGCTCGGCTTGGTGGGTTCCCGGCGAACCTCGTGAGCGTCGTGAAAACAATAATAGACCCGACGACGTCCGAGGGATGATGCCTTGGCTGTTGGCAATGTAGTTTCCCGATGCACCGGAGATCTCTTTGTTGAGAGACCACAGGTGGGGGACGCGCGGGCGGCGATCGTGGTCCGCCCAAAGTGGTCAGACGTCAGCAGCCAAGTGTCAGTGGTGTAAAGACAGGATCCAGTCGGTCCCCGCAAGATATGCGGGTCTCTGCATGACCCTCCGGCCAGGATTTCTCGTCTGGCCCCCAAACTCCGCTGATGACTGACTGCTGGCCCCTTCCAACGGGTTTACCCCCCCGAAAGAATACTTGTCGGCAAAAGTATCTGGGCCTGAATTCGGAACTGCCATTTGGGACCGATATCGGGCCGTACAACATTGTAGTTGGCTCCCAGTTGCACATTCAGTGGGAGTTTGCCGACAAACACCAATCGGCCGCCTCCGAGACCAAAGGGTACAACCCACTTCTGGCCTGATGCTGCGTTCCAGTTGACCGTGATGATCGGCGCGCTATTGACGTACCAGCCGTCACCCAGCTGACGTACAATGAAGTACTGAAACAGACCGTGGTTCACGTCAGGATAGTTGCTGGCGCCGGCAAACGACCAGACATTGTTGGCAAGAATGCCCAGTGTCCAATCGCCTGACTGAGCCAGGGCAACGGCTGAAGGACCGATGCTCCATTTGTTGGATCCTCGAGTGCTGCCGCCGGTTGGGATCTCGAACACCGGTCCCACACCCCACATCACTCTCCCCCCTCCAGGTACGTAGAATGCCGTGAACACGATGTCGCTCAAGCCCGAGAAAAGAAGGCCGCTCTCTGCCCGAACATCAGGCATCCAGACAATCGGGATGATCGTGCGGGTGATTATCCTGCCGCCGGCAAATGGAATAACCGGTTGAATATTGAGGACGTTGCGAGTCCGGTCGAAATCGCCGAACCCATAGTCGATGTTATTCTGAAGGGGGAGGCTGACCAGATTGGCTATCGGATTGGCCGCCTCCTGAGAGAGTTTCTCTACGGATTCCTGGGATCGTATATCAGATTGGGAAAGAAGCCACGCGACCGCCAGGATCCCAAGTGCAGATACGTTCTTCATTTGTTCGTGCCTAATTTGTGTCTCTATGTCAAGCGATGGGGACTCTCGACGGCGCCTGGTGTCACTCTCCCGTCAGAATGTTCGGAACGAAGACAATGTTGAACAGCCACGTGTTGTTTCTGAATCGCTGCCGGACGCCGAAATCGAATGCATACTTCAGCACAATCGAGAGGTGCTCTTTCCACACCCAGTAGCCGGCACTGAACGCAACCGTACTCTTGCGGTCATGGACAGTGCGGTCCCAGTACACGTCGTTGCCAGTGTCATCGCTGATCTGCCAGTTGTGACCACCCTGAATCCCCAGTTCAAATTGTTCACTCAGGTACTGGCTGACGCCCCATTCGAGTGAGAACCGGTTCCCNNCAGCGGGGTAGAAGTATCCGAATCCCTGGAATTGGTGGGTCCAGAAGCCCAGCCCCAGGTTTGCGTCGGAGCCGGTTTCATACGTTCCGGTTGGAGCAGCGAATCCGTAGAAGAACGACAGATCGGCATTCTCCAGTTCCCAGGAAAGGCCCACCGGCACCACCAGCATATCGCTGAATCCGGAGTTCTTGCCTTCTACGTTCTTCGTGATTATCGAATCGGGCCAAACAATTCCNNGTCGGAATGCTGGTAAATGCGTTTAACTCGAGGCTTACGTCGATGTCTGGCAGATTGGGACGGACCTCGCTCAGGCGAATGCTGGAAAACGCTTCGCCCCTTTTGTCAATAAAGGCATCGCTGCGTGAAGACCCATTATACCAGAGCAGGAAAAGCCCCGGAGGCGGAGTGGCCCGGTCACGAATGTTCGCGACGGCGGGCGCATAATGACCTCCTTGCAGCGGGGTAACAACCTGTGCCTCAGCCCTTAGCATCGGGAAAACGAGCAGCCCTATACAGGTGACCAGCGAGGCCAACCTCAACCTCCGGGTGATCCCTTTCCCCTGCGAATTCGGAACTGATTCCATCGAAAGTCTC
>DKBG01000248.1 GCA_002451155.1 Ignavibacteria bacterium UBA6906 | reverse complement strand
CCTCCGGGAGACGGCGCCCTTAGTCGATGTGCTCATCATCGTCATCCATATGTTCGCGACTGCGGTCTGGTTGGGAGGTGCGATATTCATTCCATTCATTTCCACTCCGTCGGCAAAAATGATGGGCCCGCGCGACGTGGGAAAACTCACCGGAATCATGATGCCGCCGTGCTCAGCGATCGGCTGGACATATGTACTGCTCCCAGTTCTGACCGGATAGCGCAAGCCCCCCGCGGGACAGCTATTTGAAACCTCTTCTGAAATGTGAATGATCCTTGCGATCAAATACGCGCCGATTCTGGCAGTTATCGCCATCGGACCTGTGATCGTTCTGCGCGTTGCTCCGAGGAGCGTCGCTTGACGCCAGCTGCCACGGCAACTCCGTCGGGGGAGTTTCTGCTGGCGGAAAAGAAGCCGTCGGGAATTGCGATGATGAATGTGCGTTCGGACGTCGCGGCGGTCTTCGGCGCATCTCTGGTCTTGTGAAGCCGCACCATCGCACCCTCTCGGGTGCATTCGGATCGATCCTGTGTGTCGGCGTCCATTGGGAAGGAGCGTATAAGCATGGCTGACAGGCTAGGGCATACCAGCAATGATCCCCGGCAAGTGCCGTTACATCGGCTCACACTCAGTTTCACATCAGAGGAACTTGAGGTAGCCTATCCCGCCCAGTTCTGGCAGAGTTCGCAAACCTTTGTCCGTTTTTCCCTCCTCCTGGCAACGGGGCTCTACCTCATTTTCGGTCTTCTCGACCGGCAGATGGTCCCTGAATCCGCCGGGCAAATCCTGGTGATCCGGCTGATCGTCGCGGCCTTGCTCGTTGGCGCTTTCCTCTTCACCTTCCGGCCTTCGATTGCGAAGCACTTACAGGCGATAATGGTCCTTGTGATTGTGTCAACCGGCATGGGAGTGCTCGCGATGATCGCCATCGCGAGCCCGGAGGGTGGATACGCGTACTACGCGGGCCTGATGCTAGTGGTCATGTTCGGACAGGCCATGCTCCGCCTTCGATTTATCTATGCAACCGGTGCTACCTGGGCCGTCATCATCGCATATGAGGTGCTGTGCATGACCGTTATTCATTCTCCGGGCGAAGTGATACTCAATAATTCGTTCTTTTTGATTGCGGCAAACATCCTCGGGATGTTCACAAGTTATGGCATTGAATTCTACATGAAGACCGTGTTCTGGCAGCAGAGATTGCTCGTTGGACAACAAATGGCGCTGAACGTGGAGCATGAGAGGAAGACTCGAGAACTCGAAGCTGCACGAGCAATGCAGCTCGCCATGCTCCCGCAACGTCTTCCTGATCATGCCCATATGGACATATGCGCATCGATGACGACGGCGACGGAGGTGGGGGGAGACTACTACGACTATATTGACGGGGAGGACGGTGTCCTGACGTTCGTCGTGGCGGACGCGGCAGGTCATGGAGCGCAGGCGGGGGCTCTTGTCGCAGCGATGAAGATGATGTTCTCAAACCATGCGGCGAAGGACACTGTGACGGGGTTCCTGCGGAGGGCGTCGCAGCACCTTCGGGCAATGGGAATCCCTCAGATGTTTCTGGCAGCCGCAATGGGGAAGATCCGCGATGATACTCTCGAGGTGGTCGGGGCGGGGCTTCCGCCGGCCATTGTCTATCGGGTCTCAACCGGCACGGTCGAACACCATACCCTGAAGGGCGTCCCGCTCGGGACCTATGCAGAAGTGGAGTACGTCAGCAGTCAAATCATTCTTGCCCCGGGTGACGTTGCCGTGTTCATGACGGACGGGTTTCTTGAATCCACCAGTCCGGGCGGAGAGATGCTTGGCCAGGCGCGGGCAGACGCTCTTGTCGCCCGGTCATCAGAGGGACGGGCCTCCGAGATCGTCGCGAGCCTGTGCGCTGAGGCCCTTTCCTGGACAGAAGGGAAAGCGCTGGACGACGATATCACGTTCCTGGCAATACGGAGGAAAACGGCAGGCGAGGAGGGTGACAATGAAGCTGCTCGCCTGTGAGACTTCGGGTGATTCATCGGGAGCGTATCATGAGGGACACCCCATGAGCATGTTGACTTTTGATCGGTTCAATGCATGGCTGGAAGAGTATGGACGGGCGTGGGTGACGGGTGATGCCGGGTCGGTACCACGCCTCTTTTCCGAGAATGCCCGGTATGAAGAGACCCCCTTCGATGAACCAATGGTGGGCTTGGGTGCGATCAGCCGATACTGGGAGGAAGGAGCAGGGCGATCTCAGAAAGACGTACGCGTTTCATTCGAGATTGCATCAGTGGAGGGAGCAATGGGGCTGGCACACTGGAGTGCCTCGTTTGCCAGGGTTCCCTCCGGGAACCGCGTGGAACTTGACGGCATGCTACAGGCCGAGTTCGCCGGAGATGGAAAATGCGTCCGATTCCGTGAATGGTGGCATCGGCGTGAAAGCGGACCGTCAGGCGAAACGTGATCGGCCACCGGGACCGCGCGTGCGAATGACGAAGACCTGGTCGATGTGCCATGCTGTCTCTCTCTGCCAACCCACGGAACAGAGGAACGATATGAAACTCAGGGTGATCGCGACACTCATCGTCATTTTCCTGCTCACCATTCCACACGGCGGCGGAGATTGTCAGGCCCAACAGGGAGCAAAGAAGACACTCCACGGTGCATCGGCGCGGACTCTCCCGCTCATGCCTCCCTCTTCGCTTGACGCTCTCTACCCGCCCAAATCGGAGCAACCAATCTATCTGGGCAAAATGATCGGTCTGAACAGACCGCTGACCGCGATCATCATAAATGTGGTGGAAAACGACCAGCCAAATGCGGTAGCCAGCTTTGAAGAATTCAAAACACAATACCGTGATGTAGCCGCACTCGTCCCGGAATGGAAGGAATACTACCCGATGAAGCCCGTGGAAGAACTGGGAGCTGCGCTGAAGAGCTGGGATCAGGGAACAAGCATAGCTTCCATCCAGGACGTAGGGAAGCTGTGCGAGCGCTGTCATCTCGAGAACATGGTCCCCGTTCAGCAGAAATACCACTGGCGGGATTTTGCGGAGATTACGTTGCATGATCCTATGACCGAAAAGGGTCTCAGCTTTTCGGAGTTCAAACACTCGATGGAGAGGAATCTTACCGGAATCGGAATCAATCTCGAAAAGGGAGAGCGGCAGAGCGTGCTGAAACAGTACGAGGGATTCCGCGTGCGGTTCGAGAAGTTCAAAGAGGTGTGCTTCAACTGTCACGATTCCGAGCGCAAATACTATGTCGATGCGAGCGTGCAGGCAATGGTCGACAGCCTGGGGAAGGTTCTCAAT
>DKBG01000130.1:8597-11526 GCA_002451155.1 Ignavibacteria bacterium UBA6906 | reverse complement strand
GCGAAGAGGAATACCTGATGCGCGAATTTACATCCCTGGTAATCTCCCGCGCGGATGACCTGTGGTTCGGGGAATCTCCGAGACCGGTCTCCTGCGGCTTTGGACTGAACGTGGGAGGTGGTCTCGTTTTCCCCGAATTGAATTTCACCCTTCCAACGATGTCGATAGAGGATTCCACCTGGGATGAAGTGGAGGCACACTACGAAGAGATCGCCGCTGGCATTGTGAAATCCGCCAAGCGGCTCCGGCTGCCAGGTCTCATGGTGGAGTTCGAACTTCTCCCCCCGATGACCGAACATCCGGAATGGGGCGCAGCGATCACCGCCATCCTGAAGCGCTCCCTGACCACACTTCATGAACAGCTGAATCTCCCCTGCGCTCTGCGAGTGACGCCGACCGACCTGCGGGACAGGCCGCGACCGCCGCTTCTCCGCACGGGAATTGAGGTGGACCTGCTCTGGAAATCATTTGAGGCGTGTGCACAGGCTGGCGCCGATGTCCTCTCGATTGAATCTGTCGGCGGGAAGGAAGTTCACGATCAGGCCCTTCTTTACGGAGATATCAGAGGGGCAATCTTCGCACTCGGCGTACTCGCCCCCAGGGATATGGCCTGGTTGTGGGACGGTATCGTCGGGATTTGCGGCAGGACCGGGTCGGTCCCTGGAGCAGATTCAGCCTGCGGATTCGCGAATACGGCCATGCAGCTCGCCTCCCAGGGGATGCTGCCGGAAGTGCTTGCGGCTGTCATCCGGGCGGCAAGTGCGGTGAGAAGCCTTGTGGCTTACGAACGTGGTGCGGTTGGTCCGTCGAAAGACTGCGCCTATGAAGGCCCTGTTCTCAAAGCTATTACGGGAACCCCCATATCGATGGAAGGGAAATCGGCGTCGTGTGCTCACTTCAGCCCGGTGGGGAATGTGGCTGCTGCAATGTGCGATCTCTGGAGCAACGAATCGGTTCAGAATGTGAGGCTCCTCTCCGGATCAGCGCCTGAAGCCTTCCTCGAACTGCTCGCGTATGATTGCCGGCTGTTCAACACTGCGCGGGACCAAAACCTCCGGCGCGAATACAGATCGCTCCTGGTCAACTCCGATATCTCGTTGAGCCCCCAGGCCCTGGTTCTCTCCCCGGATTCAACGATCAGGATTGCGGAAGCGATCGTCCGTTATTCTACACCCTATCAGCGCACCCTCGGCGCCGCCCGGACCGCAGTCAAACTTCTCCGCGAATCGATCAGTGCTGGCAGCCTCTCCATTTCCGACCGGGAAGCAATCTGGCTTGACAAAATAGATTCCGCGCTGGCCGGTATGCCGGAGCGCGGAGAAGAGCTCCTGGATGAGATGCTCGAGGCGTATGGCAGTGTGCTCTTGCCGGAATCGTACGGATTCGAGAGCAACCGCTGAGGGCCATTGTCCCGGGTTCTGCGATCGCCGCGCCGGAAAAATAGAAGGCCCACATTCAAGTGGGCCTTCTGCCATACCGACGGATTCAGCATCGCTATTTGGTCAGGAGCATCTCTCCTGTGCCAACCTGGTTGCCCGCTTCAAATCGGCAGAAATGGATGCCGCTGGCGACGAGCAGCAAAGAGATGATTGTCGCAAATTTCTATTGAGTACTCCATCTGTATGGGTTCACAAGACGACTCCGATTGGCGTACTGCGTAGTCAATTCTCCCGCCAACCGGGAATCTTCGAAAAGACCCCTGATTCGATATTTCCCCGGTCGAAGGTCGAAGCGAACCTCCTCCTTTCGTAGACACTGGCAGGACGAAGACGGGTCCTGCGATCGAGCGACTCGGGATGGGTACAGCGGGGCCTGGACGACGACGGAAGCGTCAGCCCTTCCCTTGTGAGCACCCTCCAAAGGCTAAAAAAGCATTGCAAACTCGAAAATTCTGATTATTTTTGTGTCGGAACAGGAGCCATGATCCCGGCACAACATGCTTTCCTTCACTTCCCCTTCCAACCCCCGATGCTGCCCTGAGCTGAGTCCGGGAAAACCGCAGCCCGGGGCAAAACGGGAGCCCCTAGATTCATTGCTGCGGCGACGTCCGGGAACCAGCGGTAAAGGCGTATATGATTCAATTTCATAAAGAGGCTAACGTATGAGTATTCTCGGAACGCTCGACTGGATCGTGCTGGCTGCCTACTTCGCTGTCATCCTCGGTCTCGCATGGTGGGTGATCCGCAAACGCCAGGATACTTCAACCGATTACTTTCTGGCCGGACGTCACCTCGGGTGGTTTATCGTCGGTGCCTCCATTTTCGCTTCGAATATTGGATCCGAGCATCTGGTCGGGCTGGCCGGCTCGGGCGCGACTGATGGCGTGGCAATGGCTCACTATGAATTGCATGCCTGGTGCCTCCTGGTTCTCGGCTGGGTCATGGTGCCATTCTATATGCGGTCCAGGGTATTCACGATGCCTGAATTTCTCGAGCGCAGATACTCACCGACTGCACGGACGGTTCTCTCGATCATATCGCTTGTCGCATACGTTCTGACGAAGATTGCGGTCGGCATATTCGCAGGCGGGGTGGTCTTCTCTGTTCTTCTGCCTGAGATCAATATTCTGGGGATGGACAGCTTCTGGATAGGATCGATTCTCGTGGTTCTCGTAACGGGGATCTACACAATTCTCGGAGGAATGAGGGCGGTTGCGTACACAGAGGCGCTCCAGACTGTCGTTCTCGTGCTGGGGTCGGCACTCGTGACATTCTTCGGTCTGAACGTGATTGGGGGCTGGAGTGAACTGCGAGCCATCGTCGGATCGGAGATGTTCAACCTCTGGAAACCGCTTGTCCCGGCGGGAATGGAGGGAACCTGGGTTCCGGTGAAGGAGGCCGGACGGATGGCCTGGTATTTCAACGACAACTATCCCTGGGTCGGCATGCTCTTCTGCGCCCCGATTATCGGGCTCTGGTACTGGTGCACG
>DKBG01000130.1:0-8584 GCA_002451155.1 Ignavibacteria bacterium UBA6906 | reverse complement strand
ATGAGCTCGCTGGCCGGCGTCTTCAACGCCTCCTCAACGCTCTTTACAATGGATTTCTACTCCCGCCTGAGGCCGAACGTGAGCCAGCACCAGCTTGTCTGGGTGGGAAGGGTTGCCACCGGAGTCATGGTGGTGATCGGACTGCTCTGGATTCCAGTGATTCAGGGTGGGAAAGGATTGTATGACTACCTGCAGGGTGTTCAAGCCTATCTGGCGCCGCCGATCTTCGTGGTGTTCTTTCTCGGCGTGTTTGCGAAGCGGCTGAACAGGCAGGGCGCGCTCGCCGCTCTCATCACCGGCTTCGCAATGGGTCTATTTCGCCTTGCGGTGGACACGCCCGTAAAACTCCTTGACGGATTTGCCTACCCCTCCGGGTCCTTTCTCTGGGTGGTCAACAACATCTTCTTCCAGTACTACAGCATCCTCATTCTTCTCGTCAGTGTGGGCGTGATGGTCGGCGTAAGCTATATGACAGCGCCGCCGGTCTATGAGAAAATCAGCGGCTTGACCTACGGGACACTATCGGACGAAGACCGGCAGACTACACGGAGCAGCTGGACCCGCAGAGATCTGATCGCATCGGGGATTGTCCTGGTGCTGATTCTCGCAGCCTATCTCTATTTCACCGGCTAAGCTCCAACGGGTGCATGCTGCGGAACATCAGGCCCTCTCCATATTCTGGGGCAAGTCTAAACAAACGGACCCCGATATGTGGTATCGAACGATATTCGGACTTCTCATCGCCTCATGGCTCATGGCCACGACAGCGGATGCCCAGCGGGAGACAATCGTCCTTTCGGACGGATGGAGATTTGCTCTGGATTCACAGAGTGTCGGAATCGTCCACCATTGGCCGGAACAGGGTCTCCCTGCAGGTCTTGGACGAGGAGTCTCGGTTCCCCATACATGGAATGTCGACCCGGGGTCGGAAGATTTCTCGGGCGCCGGGTGGTACGAAAAACTCGTTTCCATCCCGGCTTCCTGGAAGGGACGGTCGGTACGAATCCAGTTCGATGCGGTGTATCACTCCGCCATCGTCTGGGTAAACGGTCGTAAAGCCGGGGAACATCTGGGCGCGGGATACACGAGGTTTACCTTCGATGTCACGGACCTCCTGCGGCCCGGGGAGACGAATCGTATCCTCGTTCGGGCGGACAATTCCTACAGCAGACAGTCGATTCCGTTTCTCCGATCATTCGACTGGCCAAAGGACGGGGGGATCATTCGGCCGGTCTCGCTGATCGCGACGAGCCGGCCCGGTATCGAAGGCGTACGGGTTCGACCCCGTATTATGAGCGGAAGCGCGGAGAATCCGGGGACAGGAAGCGTTGAAATCGAGGTACGGTTCCTTCCAGGCGAGATCGCTGATGGTGAAGCGGCGGCAATTGCACTGATACTGCAGGAGGACACCGAGCCCGATTCAAAGATCGTTTTGAAACGGGAATACAGTCCGACTGTTGAAGACGGCCGCGCGCGGATTGAATGCCAGCTCGATTCTGTCAGACTCTGGCATCCCGATTCACCGTTCATCTATGCGGCAGCCGTTGAGGTGCGAAAGAACGGCACGCCGGTCGACCGGATGATTGCGCCCTTCGGCTTCCGGGAGATCAGGGTGGCGGGGAACCGTATCCTTCTTAATGGGGAACCGGTGCGTCTCATGGGCGTCGAGTGGATGCCCGGTTCCACCGTTGGGCGCGGGATGGCGGAGTCATACGAGGATCTCCGGGGTATGCTGCGGAAGTTGCGTTCTATGAATGCGGTGTTTACCCGGTTTCACTGGCAGCAGGATGACGCTCTCTTCGATTGGTGCGACCGGCACGGGGTTCTCGTACAGGAGGAAGTCCCGTTCTGGGGACCCGGGACGCCGCTGAACGATACCCTGATGGCTATCGGAAGAATGCACCTCACAGAAATGATCAGGGACCACTACAACCATCCTTCTATCGTCATGTGGGGCGTCGGCAATGAACTCGCCTCCCGTGAGAAAGCCGTGATCGATTCCGTAGGGGTGCTCTACCGGTTCGCAAAACGTCTGGACGATACCCGCCTTGTCAATTACGTGAGCAATCAGCTTGCCTGGGCGGGAGGGATGGACGCCTCAGGTGCGGGAGATGTCCTGATGTTTAATGAGTATCAGGACACCTGGTTTCTTGACGATCCCGCGCGAATCGGAGCCCTTGTTGACTCGATCAGCCGTGATTACCCCGAAAAGCCTCTCGTGATTTCCGAGTATGGGTTGTGCGAACCCGCAAACCAGGGCGGTGATGAGCGGCGAGCGAGGGACCTGATCTACCACACGGCCGTTCTCGAAAGCAAGCCTGCTGTTGCAGGGGCAATATACTTCTGCCTCAACGACTACCGGACGCACATGGGGGAAGAGGGGAGCGGGGCGCTCCGGCAGCGCGTCCATGGCGTGTTTGACATCTCCGGCAACCCGAAACCTTCTTCGGAAGTGCTCAGACAGCTGAGCTCTCCCGTTGAGCTGCTGAATGTTGGATGGAATACGGGACACAAGCTTGAGGTTGTCCTGATCGCAAGCCAGGGACTTCCGAGCTACTCGATTCGCGGATACAGGCTCATCTGGTCCGACCCTGCGCAGGGAACGATAACGGGGGGGACGAGCGTTGCGATTCCACCGCTCCGGCCGGGGGAAAAGATCCATATCCCCTGTGACAGCTCATTCAACGGCAAGATCCGGGCTACTGTCATTCGCCCCGGCGGAGAAATCGTGCTCCAGCGCGATTTTATTGCGCCATATTGACTGCCTCTTCTTCCTGTATCGTCTTTGAATCTCGCGCGCCGCATCCACGGCACTGATGGACCGTTGTGCCGGACCNNGGAAGCCAACCCGCTCGTCCTGGAAAAACTTCACTGGTTTCAGGATCTGAAATTTGGATTGATGATGCACTGGGGCCCCTACAGCCAGTGGGGGATCGTGGAAAGCTGGAGCCTCTGCCCGGAGGATGAGCCCTGGTGCCGCCGCAAGGGAGCTCATGCTGAAAACTATGACGAATACCGGAGGGCGTACGAGGGCTTGCAGGCGACGTTTAACCCTTTTCAGTTCAATCCGGCCGAATGGGCAGCCCTGGCCCGAACAGCAGGGATGCGCTATCTGGTTTTTACTACGAAACACCATGATGGGTTCTGTATGTTCGACACGAAAGAGACCGAATACCGAATCACCAGCCAGGCCTGTCCGTTCAGTGCTGACCCGAGGGCGAACGTGACGAAAGAGATCTTCAACGCATTTCGGGCGGAAGGCCTGGGAATAGGGGCCTATTTTTCGAAGCCGGACTGGCACAGTCCTGACTACTGGTGGCCCTATTTCCCCCCTCTCGACCGGAACGTGAATTACGCGATTTCGAAATATCCGGATCGCTGGCACGCATTCCAGGAGTATACCTTCCGACAGATCAAAGAGGTTGTCAGCGAATATGGCAGCGTCGACATCCTCTGGCTCGACGGAGGCTGGGTGAATCCGGGGAACAGAGGCCAGGACATCGACATGCCGGCCATTGCTGCCATGGCACGGTCATACCAACCGGGGCTTATTATCGTGGACCGATCGGTACCGGGACGGTTTGAAAACTACCGTACCCCCGAACAGGAAGTCCCGGACGCCCCGCCGGATTATGTGTGGGAAACATGCATGACCATGGGAACCTCCTGGTCCTATGTTCCGAACGACCGGTATAAGACTGCCCGCCAGCTTGTTCATCTCCTCGTGGATATTGTCGCGAAAGGTGGGAATTTCCTTCTCAACGTGGGGCCTGGCCCTGACGGAACCCTGCCCCCCGTTGCGGTGGAGCGGCTCAACGATATCGGTGAATGGATGCGTGTAAACGGGGATGCAATCTACGGCACTCGGCCCGTGCCGCCATACAGGGAAGGATCGCTGCGCTTCACACGGCTGCCCGATGGAACGGTGAACGCGGTGTATTGCGGGGGAGAGGACGAAACGGGGCCGCCTGCACTGATTACACTATCCTCTTTGCGGCCTGTCAAGGGGTCAGCCGTCACGATGCTGGGAGCGCCCGGCGCGCTTCAGTGGGAGGAGAAGGGAGGCAAGACAATCGTGGTGGTTCCGGATTCGCTTCGCTTGAATCCGCCCTGTCGTCATGCATGGACACTGCGATTCCGGGCTGAGTGAGGAAGTCCGGGCGTTTCCGGCGGCCCTGCCCTTCCTCAGGTCGATCGCCCGAGCTTCTTCTCCGCGTCCTTCCCGGCCTCTTCCACGCTGATGTGCTTTCGATCGAGCCGACTGAACTGCGCTGTCGGAATTACTCCTGCGGGATTGTACCGGTACTGGTCTATTCCCCGGCAGAGGTATGTTTTGAAGTGCGGGTTGATTGAGAGATCACAGCGGACATTGGTCCTGGAATACCGGATCGTCAAACCCGCCCGCCGGTTTGTAGAACGGTTGGCGGGTGACCCATGGACGAGCTTGTCGTCATGAATGGAGACCTCACCGGCGCGCAGCGTCACCGGCCTTGCCGTGTCCTCCAGAAACTGTCCTCTTTCGCACTCGAGCGTCAGCACCGAATCGGTCCCTTCCCCCCGTATATGTTTGAGAATCCCGGCTGTATGTGAGCCCGGGATGACCTCCATGGCACCGTTCTCCACCGTGCTGTCGTCGAACGCAAGCCAGGCGGTGAGGGATTCGTGGGGATCCAGCGGCCAGTAGTAGGCATCCTGATGCCATCCCACTGTGGAAGGGGTGTGAGGTTCCTTGATGAAGAAGTTCGATCCCCAGAGGTAGAAGTTGGGTCCCAGAAGATCCTCTACATAGTCAAGGATCACCGGGTTCATGCAAATATCATAGAGAAACCGGCTGCTCTCGTGCCATTCACGAATCTCCTTCGAAGTCTCCCCCGGACGAAGAAGCTTCATCAACTCATCGAGACCTGATTTGAGGTCGCGAACATTGTCGGGGGTGAAGACTGGCGCTAACCCGTGCAGATATCCATTGGTTCTGAAGAATTCCTGCTGGCCGGCGGTCAGCCTCTTTGCATGTGACATGCTCTGGTTCTCCTGCGTTGATGTGGTACCCGGGGACTGTCAAGCTATGTTCCCCGGGCGAGAAAGTCAAATCCCCGGAATCGATCGTGCTACCGGAAACTTTTCCTCCTTTCATGCATCATTACTTGTGACGGGGGNNACTGTCTGGGTCAAGGCGTTTGTTGACGTAAACGGCCAGGTGCAGAAAGCGGAAATTCTGAAATCGGAGGCGGAGATTCTCAACGGGGCCGCCCTTGAAGCGGCGAAGAAGTGGAGTTTCGCGCCGGCAACGAAAGACGGGAAGCCGGTGGCGGTCTGGATCACGCTCCCGTTCAAGTTTAAACTGGCGGATGACGGGGCGAAAAAGAAGGGGTGAAAAGAGGAGTCGATAGGGCCGGTGCGAGGGACCGGCAGTAAGGCCGGTCCCTCACTCTGTGCCTGTTGCAGTTACTTCACGTCGAGCAATTCGATCTCAAACACCAGCGTCGCATTCGGCGGTATAACACCTCCCGCACCGCTCTCTCCATACGCGAGATCCGCGGGGATGAAAAGCTCCCATTTGGATCCCACGCTCATCAGCTGCAGTGCCTCCGACCATCCCCTGATCACGCCGTTGCATGGAAAGCTCGCAGGCTGCCCGCGCTTGAATGAGCTATCGAACTCGGTTCCGTCAAGGAGTTTCCCCGTGTAGTGTGTCGTTACCGTTGATGTGGCTGTTGGCTTCTTTCCCTTCCCCTCGGTGATGATTCTGTACTGCAGCCCGCTGGGGAGAGTGACGACACCCGGCTTTTTCGCGTTCTCAGCGAGGAAGGCCTCTCCCTCTGCCTTGTACTTTTCTCCTGCGGCTCGGGTTTTTTCCATCTGCTTGTTCCTCATTGAGTCCTGAAATGCCGTCATGGTGGCCTGTACTTCCTCATCGGTCATCAGCCGTTTACTGCTGTCGGCCCCCGCATCCAGCAGGCCCTGTAAGAGGAGATCAGGGTTCACGCCGATGGAGTCCCGCTTGAGATTGTTCCCGATGTTCACCCCGATGCTGTAGCTGACCTTGTCTTTCTGTGATTCGATCTTGACCGGTTTGTCCCCTGTCGACTGACATCCGGCGAGTGCGACCGCGATCACCGCGGCACAAAGTGCGTGCATTGTTACTCCTTGAAGTTGATGAATGATGTACCCGCGTTCTCCGACTGCGGAGTGGTCGAGGGGCAACGTCTTCCGTTTGAGGTCTGCGAGGCAGGTAGCCCCGGCGGAGAAGGAAAACTGTATCCAGAAAGATACGAACTCCGGGATTCAGAACCAACTCTGCCCGCGGCTACGCACGTGACAGTGAAGAGATTTGCGTGTTTTGTTACTCAAGCCGGATCGGCTCATAATCCTTGAAAACTGAAACACGGGCCCGATCTACCGCTTCTCTGTATGCCGGCCAGTCTCGCGAGAAAAACATATTCACTGTCTGGATAACGTCCGCCAGGTAATTCCTCGTCTGCCGGAGGACCATATCGGAGGGTTCGGGTGCCTCGCCCCACGCCGTTGCCAGCGCGTAGGATTGTGCCCTTCTCAGACGTGCCTGGAGAAGCTCCGGATCCGATCGGATTCCCTGAACCTCCCGGTCGACGATCATCGCATTGATCTTCGAGATCGAGTCCTTTATCGCAGCTCCGAGCTTCTTCACTGCGATCGCCGAGCTGTCTGTTCGCTCGCCGATCACGTCGCCAATCCATTCAACGGCCTTCCCAGCCTCGCGAAGCCGGTCTGCAGCCGATGTGGCGGTCCGAATCTGTTGTACTACCGGCTCCAGACGCTCGTACGCCGCCAGCAAATCTTTCTCGGTGTAGGGGAGCCGTTGGTCGAATTTGACGGTGACGCTGGTCGAATCGACAAGGCGTCCCAGGGATATCTTCACGCGGTACGTCCCGGGGAGAATCGGCAGACGACCGAACCCTTCATTTTCCCGATCCTCTCGTTTTGGTGTCCCGGGCATCCGTTCGAATGTCCGGTCCAGGCCCCAGACGACAGCGTTGATGCCAGGTTCCACTTTCGTCCGGAGCGTTCGGAGGAGTTCTCCCTCCATTGTGAGGATGGTGACGACGGCGGTGTCCGAAGGGAGCGNNTCCTCGAATGC
The DNA here is from genome assembly GCA_002451155.1 of Ignavibacteria bacterium UBA6906. GTDB lineage: Bacteria > Bacteroidota > Ignavibacteria > UBA10030 > UBA6906 > UBA6906. The sequence goes on along the minus strand of DKBG01000130.1, from coordinate 1,467 downwards.
TCCACCCGATTCGTACGACGTGAGTATGGCCTCCGGGGGTTCGAAGATGTGGAGTGGACTCGCAAGCAGTTGACCCCCTGACCTGGCGATTTCGCGGAGCGGCCGGATGTCGTCAACGATATAGACGGAGCGTCCGAATGTGCCGATAACGAGGTCATGTTCCCGCGGATGGATCGCCAGATCCATCGTCGACACGGTNNGGGAGCCCGGCCGTCCATCGGTTCCATGTCTTCCCCGCATCGATGCTCATGTAGAGTCCGAATTCAGTCCCGAGAAAGAGAAGATCCCGCTCGATCGGATCCTGAACAATGGAAAGGGCAAAACCCCGCACCGATGATCCGTCCGCGAGTCTGGTCCAGGTTTGTCCGAAATCCTTTGTGCGGTACACATAAGGGGTCCAGTCGTTCCGTCGATGGTTATCGAAGACGACGAAAGCTTCACCTGGTGCGTNNGTTCGTCCAGCTCTTCCCTCCGTCACGGGTGAGTTGGAGATTCCCGTCGTCTGTGCCGACCCAGATGACCCCTTTCTGCAGGGGACTCGGTGCGACGGTGAGGATTGTTGTATGGTTTTCGGCCGCGGTGACATCATACGTCAGGCCGCCGCTCTCCATCTGGCGTTGCTTTGTGCTGTCATTCGTAGTGAGATCAGGCGAGATGACTTCCCAGGAATCACCCCGGTTTGTGCTCCTGTGAAGGAACTGACTTCCGTAATAAATCGTGCCTGGTTCAAACGGATCCTGCGCAAGGCCGGCATTCCAGTTGAAGCGGAGGAGTATTCCATCGGGATGAACGGGCCTGATTGATTTTGAGAGGCCGGTTTTCGGGTCCCGCCGGTAGAGTGCACCCCCCTGCGACATCGCGTAGCAGAACCTGGAAGTGCTCCGGTCGGGGAGCACATCAAATCCGTCCCCTCCGCCGATGACTTTCCAGTCACAATTCCCGACCGGGCCATCGCGGTAAAGATAGGCAGGTCCCATCCAGCTGCCGTTGTCCTGAAGCCCNNTACCACGCGTGATGATCGACATGAATTCGCATGGGAAGCGTTCGGAATGTTTCGCCACCATCCTCGCTGAGAGAAACTGTGGTGTGAATGCTGTATACCCTGTTTTCATTCCGTGGATCGACATAGAGCTCATGGTAATAGAAAGGCCTTCCCCCGAAATTCCGGTCCGTGACCTTATCCCATGAGAAGCCGCCGTCGTCAGATCGATAGAGGGCGTTCTTCTGTGTCTCGATGAGGGCGTACATGCGTTCCGGCTTGCTCCGCGCGATCGCGATTCCGATTCGTCCCAGTTCACCCTTCGGCAGGCCATTCTTCTCCGTGCGTTTCGTCCAGGTATCCCCACCATCGAACGTGACATACAGGCCCGAACCGGGTCCTCCGGATTTCATAAACCAGGGCCAGCGTCGGTACTGCCAGAGCGCTGCGATGAGCTTCCTCGGGTTGACAGGGTCCATGACCAGGTC
>DKBG01000057.1 GCA_002451155.1 Ignavibacteria bacterium UBA6906 | reverse complement strand
GAACGTCTTGTGCAGATTGAGGTGGCTGACGTCGGCGCCGATCTCACGCGGACGGCACAAGCCGACCTGCGCGTTCATGTTCGCTCCGTCCATGTAGACGCAGCCGCCTTCTTTGTGAACGACCGCACTGATTTCCTTGATCCCCTCTTCGAATACGCCATGGGTTGATGGATAGGTGACCATCAGGGAAGAGAGGCGGCCGGAGTGGAGGGCGGCCTTTTCCCGCAAATCCCCCAGGTCGATGTTCCCCCGCTCGTCGCATCGCACAATCACCACTTCTAGGCCGGCCATCACGGCACTGGCCGGGTTCGTCCCGTGGGCCGATGCAGGGATAAGGCAGATATTTCGGTGGCCTTCGTCTCGGCTTTGATGGTAGGCCTGAATGACGAGGAGGCCTGTGTATTCTCCCTGGGCTCCCGCGTTGGGTTGGAGGGAGACCGCGTCAAATCCTGTTATCTCCTCCAGCATTCCGGTGAGGTCCTTGAAGATGTCATGGTAACCGGCGGCCTGATCGGGGGGCGCGAAGGGGTGAAGGCTGGAAAACTCCGGCCATGTTATCGGGATCATCTCGCTGGTCGCGTTCAACTTCATCGTGCAGGACCCGAGCGGAATCATGCTCGTGTTCAGGGCGAGATCCTTCACTTCCAGAGAATGCATGTACCGGAGCATCCCTGTTTCAGAATGATGCCGGTGGAAGACAGGGTGCGTCAGGTATCCGGAGCGACGACGCAGAGCTCCCGTGTACCCGGCCCCAAGAGTCCCCAGGAGGGCACCGACGTCCGCCCGTTTTCCCTTGGCGCTCCTGAACATATCGAGGATCGCTCCAATCTCAGCGACCGTTGTTCTCTCGTCGCACGCGATCCCGAGCGTCCCGTCGGTGAACTGCCGGAAGTTATACCGGCCTCTTCTGGCGGCGTCGAGGACGCCTGCGAGGGAACCGTTGGCAGGGCGGACCCGAATCGTGTCAAAAAAGTCCTGATGAACGACCGTGTGTCCCTCCGCCGCAAGGCCCCGGGCGAGTGCTCGGGCGTAGTTATGAATGCGTGTGGCAATGCGTCGAAGGCCGTCAGGCCCGTGGTAGACAGCATACATTCCCGCGATGACAGCGAGGAGCACCTGGGCCGTACAGATATTGGAGGTCGCCTTTTCTCGCCGAATATGTTGCTCGCGGGTCTGGAGAGCCATGCGAAGTGCTCTCCTGCCAGAGGCATCGACCGAGACGCCGATGAGCCGCCCCGGCATAAACCTCTTGTGCGCCTCGCGTGTGGCAAGGAATGCCGCGTGGGGTCCCCCGTACCCCATCGGCACACCGAATCGCTGGGAGCTGCCGACGACGAGATCGGCGCCGAATTCTCCTGGAGGCGTCAGCATCGTCAGCGAGAGGAGATCGGCAGCGACCACGACAAGAGTGCCGCTGGCACGGGCTTGTTCGATGGTCGGCCTGTAGTCGATGACAGCGCCGTCGGATGCGGGGTACTGGAGGAGAGCCCCGAATATCTCCGGGCCGAACGTGACGCGGGTGTGATCCCCGACCGTCACGGAGATATGAAGGGCCTTCGCCCGGGTCTCTACGACGGCGATCGTCTGAGGGTGGCAGAGCTCAGAGACAAAGAAGACACCAGACGCAGGGTGGCCTTTGACCGCGTAGAGCATATGCATCGCCTCCGCCGCGGCGGTGCCTTCGTCAAGAAGGGATGCGTTGGCGATCTCCATGCCGGTGAGTTCGGTGATCATCGTCTGGTAGTTCAGAAGAGCTTCAAGCCGCCCTTGAGCTATCTCCGCCTGGTAGGGAGTATATGCAGTGTACCAGCCGGGGTTCTCGAGGATGTTGCGGAGGATAATCGGCGGAAGAATTGTGTCGTGGTATCCCATGCCGATCAGCGACCGGAAGGGGATATTTTTCCCGGCCACCGCACGGAGTTCCTCCAACACCGATTGTTCATCGACCGGCGCTTTGAGTTCCAGCGGCCGCCCGGTCCGAATAGCCTCCGGAACGACGCTCGCAGCAAATGTGTCGAGCGACTCGGCGCCGACGGCACTCAGCATCGCGGTCATTTCTTCGGTGGACGGGCCGATGTGTCTTCGCGTGAACGGAACTGGTTCGCCTGATGATTCTGACATATCCGGGAACTCCTGCTTCGGATGGTTGGTGTCGTGACGGAATGACGGGGCAGATAGACGTCTACGTATTGAAAAATACGAAAAGGGATGCTCTTTCACAAAGCAGGTCCCTCATCTCCAAAAAGATCCATCTGGTTGGAATCCCTGTTGAGGAATGCCCCCGAGTCCAGACCGCACCAGCGGGAATCGAGGCGGAGGCGGGCTGTTGTCAGTCCGAACAGATCGGCGATAGCAAGGGCTACCGGGCCCTGGCCGCTCATTCGAGAACCGAAGCCCGAATCGGAGAGCTCGCCGGAGCGTGTGTCACGGATACGGCTGATGATCCTGGAAGCGCGATCGGGAAACTCCCGTCGAACCCATTCCATGAAGAGCTGCCGCACCTGGCCGGGCAGGCGGACTAGAATATAGCTGGCACTCGTGGCACCCCGATCCGCGGCCGCGCGGAGAATGGAGGGAATCTCCTCGTCAGTAAGACCGGGGATAACCGGCGCCACGTTTACGCCAACCGGTATTCCCTTTGATGAAAGGGACTCGATCGCTGCAAGGCGGGCTTCTGGACTTGAGGTCCGGGGTTCCATCTTCCTAATCACACCTGCATCCAGGCTGGTGATGGATATCATCACCTGGACAATACGGTACCGTGCCATAGCTGTGAGAACGTCCAGGTCACGAGTAATAAGTGAATTCTTCGTCACGATGCTGACCGGGTTCCTGAAACGAAGAAAAACTTCAAGGCACTGCCGTGTCAGCCGGAGGTGCCTCTCGGCCGGCTGATAACAGTCAGTGTTTCCCGAGAGGGCAACCATTTGTGGCACCCAGCGTTTGCGGGAAAATGTCTCTTCAAGCAGCCGCGGTGCGTCGAGCTTCACCATGATTTTTGATTCAAAATCGAGTCCGGCGGAAAACCCGAGATACTCATGGGAGGGCCGCGCATAACAGTAAATGCACCCGTGCTCGCATCCGCGGTACGGGTTGAGGCTGTACGAGAATGGAATGTCAGGGCTGTCGTTTCTGGCGAGGATGGTTTTTGAGGTGTCCCGGAAGAAGGTCGTGCGCAGAAGGGGAAGTTCTTCTCCCGGCGGGAGTTCGATCTCTACCGGTTGCAGGTGAAGCTGTTCGAATCTGTTCGGAGGATTGAATGATGCGCCTCGTCCCCTGATAATACGCCCCATGGAAGTTCAATCCCCTTACAGATGTCCGCGGCCTTTTGGATAGGCTCCGAGCAGTCGGAACCCCGTTACCATTTCCCGGAGATGTTCGAGGGCCCGCCGGACATTCTGGTCTCTCGGATCGCCGGCCAGATCCAGGTAGAAGAGGTACTGAAAGGGAGAGCGGGGGTCAGGCCGCGACTCAATTTTGAGCAGGTCGATGTCTCGCAGTGCGAATACGCCCAGAGTGCGGAATAAAATTCCGACCTGGTTCACGCGGGGCGCGAAGGCGATGCTGCATTTCGTCGAGACTCCCGGGCGCGGCCTCCAGGGAGACCGGCTCACAAAAAGGAATCTGGTCGTGTTGTTCGGACGGTCCTCAATGTTCCGCTTGAGCGTTGTGAGGCCGTACAGCCGCGCGGCGAGGGCACTCGCAATTGCCGCCGTGTCCGGCGATCGTCCGTCACGGAGCGACATCGCCGCTCCTGCCGTGTCGAAGTAGGGCACCGGCTTCAGCTTTTTGTGCCGGGAGAAGAATGCGCTGCATTGTGCAAGTGCCTGAGGGTGGGAACGGACAAATCGGATCCGGCTGCGAGGTGTGGACGGATGGGCCATCAGGATGTGTGCGATTCGGAGATGAATCTCTCCGACGATGTGGAGTCGGTGATTCAGGAGGAGATCATAATTCTGGTGAATGCTACCGGCCAGCGAGTTCTCGATCGGAATGACTCCGAAGCGGACTCGCCGAGCCTCGACCTCCTCGAAGACGCCTTCAAACGTTTCGCATGGTCGGGTCCGGATTGCGGTCCCGAAGTAGACCTGCGCGGCAAGCTCGCTGTGCGCGCCAGAGACGCCCTGAAAGGCAACGGAGGTTCGTTGGGTTTTCATATCTTCCCGGACAGTGAACGGAACGGTTTTTGGGCGGGCGCCGATTGCCGGCGCCTCCCGAAAGATACTGCGGAGAGACGAGAACTGCACGCCCTGTCCACGAATTCGATCGCTTAAAGTGCGAGGTCGATGATGAAGCCGCAGGAGAGCCCGCCGGACCGCGTTCCGCGCGACAGTCTGCTCAACACCGAGAACCGGATGAGGGGGAGAAACGTTGCATAGAAATAGGCGCGGATTCGGGTATGGGTGCGGATTTCCCGTGACCGCATCAAAGCGTCACATTCTCGGTTCAGTTCGCCTCTCTGTGCCTTGGACGAGAAGCGTGTTCAGGAGTGTCGCCCGGACTCGCCGTGAACAGCGAAGGAGGGAGAAACCTTTGTTCCCTTCTCTTGAAGTGATTCTTAAACTTAGGAAAAAACCAGGCAGATAGTCGAGGGAGTGCGAAATCCTTGATTTAAACTTGAGTGGCCTCTCGGCACGCTATTTGCGCCATTCAGTGTGATTTCGCCAGTTTCCCAATTTCAGGCACAGCCGCCTCAAGGAGGTGGATCCGTGAAAAAGACAACAAAGAAATCCGTTTCGAAGAACCTCAGAGGGAGAGACTACCTCTCAGTCGATGATTTCTCTCCGACCGAAATAAAATCCCTGATAAAGACTGCCGCGGAAATGAAGGCACACCCCCGTCGGTTCAGGAGCGCCCTCGACGGAAAGTTTATGGCGCTGATCTTTGAAAAGCCCTCTCTCCGTACCCGCACCACGTTCACGGTAGGCATCCGTCAATTGGGTGGAGATTCCCTGCTCCTGAGCCCGGCCGATATCAATCTTGGCAAACGGGAATCGGTCTTTGACGTGGCGAAGAACCTGGAGAGGATGGTCGACGGAATCATGATCCGGACATTCGGGCACGACATCGCCGTCGGCCTGGCCGACCATGCCGGGATTCCCGTGATCAACGGGCTCACCGACCTGGAACACCCCTGCCAGGCGCTGGGGGATTTCATGACTGTTCTTGAGTGTAAAACGGGTCTGAAGAAGTTGAAGCTTGCGTACATAGGAGACGGGAACAACGTCGCGCATTCTCTGATACTCGCAGCCGCCAAGCTCGGGGCGACCCTTTTCGTTGCGACTCCGGGGGAGTTCAGGCCGGCGTCGAGCGTTCTCGAAAGAGCCGCGCGAATTGCAGAAGAGACCGGCGCGACAGTTCTCTGGACTGCCGACCCGATTGAAGCGGCTCGTGACGCCGACATGATCTACACAGACACGTGGGCGAGCATGGGGCAGGAGGCGGAGGCCGAGAAGCGCAGGCCGCTCTTCGCGCCGTACCAGGTAAACGCGTCGCTGTTCTCCCACGCGAAACCTGATGCCCTCTTTATGCACTGCCTCCCGGCCCATCGTGGCGAGGAGGTCACGGACGAGATCATCGATTCGTCGAATTCCGTCGTGTTCCGTCAGGCGGAGAATCGGTTGCACATCCAGAAGGCAATAATGTTCGCCCTGCTCCGCCCATGACGGCGGGCGGGGAGTAGAGGTGTCCCATGTCGAAACTGATCCTCATCGCCGTCGGCGGCAACGCCCTCATACGCGCAGGCCAGAAGGGAACGACGCTTGAGCAATTTGAGAACGCGGTCGGGACGGCGAAGGCGGTCGTGCGGCTGATCAAAGAAGGGTTCCGGGTTGTCATCACCCATGGGAATGGGCCTCAGGTCGGTGCCATGCTGACACGGTCGGAACTGGCCGCGGCATACGCGTACCGGATGCCCCTCGATACATCTGTCGCCGCCACGCAGGGAGAGATCGGGTATATACTTCAGTACGCGATGTGGCAGGCAATGCAAGCTGCCGGACTTACGACGCCTGTTGTCTCTCTTGTCACGCAGGTCCTTGTCGATCGAGAGGATCCGGCCTTTCGCGTCCCGACGAAGCCGATCGGCCCATTTTACACTCGCGACGTCGCCGAACGGTACAGAGATCTCTTTGACTGGGTGCTGAAAGAAGATCCTTCGCGGGGGTATCGGCGGGT
>DKBG01000151.1 GCA_002451155.1 Ignavibacteria bacterium UBA6906 | reverse complement strand
GCTCGTGGGATACTCCCGTGCGGTTCGGGTCGGCCCCTTCGTCCACGTGTCCGGGACAACTGCGTTCGACGAGAGCGGGAAGATCGTCGGAGTGGGGGATTCGTACGCACAGGCGGTTCAGATTTTCCGGAATATCGAGCGGGCGCTCAACGCCGCGGGAGCAGAGATGCGTCATGTCGTCCGGACCCGGACGTACGTGAAGAATATCGCGGAGTGGGAGCGCATCGGAAAGGCCCATGGAGAAATGTTCAGGAGTATCATGCCCGCATCGACCATGGTTCAGGTGAGCGGGCTTGTCTCGCCGGAAATGCTCCTGGAGATCGAAGTCGATGCTGTCATAACAGAAGAATCGTAACGGAAGGGGCCGGATCGTATGAGAATGGGGGCTCGCGTCGGCGTGATTGGAGCGGTTGTTGGCACAGCACTGCTCGGTGACCGTGTGACGAAGAATATTGCCATCGATACCCTGGCCGGACTTCCTCCACGGGAATTTCTCGGGGGGGCGGTCCGATTGCTCTACGAAGAGAATGCGGGGGCGATGCTGGGGCTCNNCCGCTTCTGGATCTTCACAGTCTTCGTCGGTGTCGTGATCGTGGGACTTCTCGTGTATCTTCTCGTTCGGAGGGAAATCGCGCCGTGCGAGCTGTTTTCATTTTCCCTGATTATCGGGGGAGGTGCCGGGAACGTCATCGATCGGATGATGTACAACGGGATCGTCATTGACTTCATGAACGTCGGGATTGGCGGTCTGCGAACCGGCGTGTTCAACGTCGCGGATGTTGCGGTTCTGGGAGGAGTGGCCACGTACCTCCTCTGCCAGATCCGCCATGCAGTCCGCTCTCGCGGCGAGGGCGATGGAGTGCCGCCAGAGGCCGGTCCGGACGGGAGGTGACGCCATGGCGCGCGTAAAACTTGATCTTCCATCTGTACTTCCGTTCTCGACCGAGATCACGGTGCGTGTGACTGATCTCAATTACAGGGAGCACGTAGGCAACGACACGATTCTCTCCTATTTTCAGGAAGCGCGCTGGCGGTACCTGGCGAGCGTCGGCATGACGGAGAAGGATGCGGGTGGCGCTGGGATCATCATGGTGGACGCCGTCGTGGTCTACCGGTCCGAGATCTTCTACGGCGAAACTCTCCGAATTGATGTCGGGACGACAGAACACCACTCCCTCGGATTTGACTTTGTCTACCGGATATCTGGTGTGGCCTCGGGGAAGGAATCTGCACGCGGGAAGACGGGAGTCGTGTTTTTCGACTATGAGAAGCGAAAGGTTGTCCCAATGCCGGCGCGGTTCAGAGAAGCGATGGTCCCCAGGACCTGAAGTGAAGATGGAAGTTGAACGTCGAAGAGGAGGAATGAGCCTTCGATCTTGGATCCTCAATTTGGCGCTATCTGCCGGGAATCCCTCCTTGATTCTCTCCTGCGTTCTCGCTATGTTCGGAGTAGAGCTGAGGGACATGGGTCTTCCCCGAGTGGCCGGGGCCATGTCCCTGCATTGTATAGAGCATTCGCCCGCACACTCATAACCTTCAGCGTATGGACCGTCCCGTCAACGACTCGCCAGAAACCTCCGATCTCAATGAATTGATGCTTCGACGCCGCCAGGAACTGGAGGAGCTGAAGAAGCTCGGCATCAACCCCTATCCGCACGAATTCCCCCGCGACTCCTTTTCGGCCGACGTCAAGGCGTCGTTCGCTGAGGACGCGCCCCAGCGCGATGTGGCGATCGCCGGCCGTATAATGTCGCTCCGGAGAATGGGAAAGGCGTCGTTTTGCCATATTCAGGATTCCCAGGGGCGGATCCAGGTCTACCTCAAACGGGATGACCTCGGACAGATCTATGATGCGTTTCGACTGCTCGATATCGGGGACATAATCGGAGTCCAGGGGTTTGTGTTCAAAACGCGAACGGGGGAGATCTCCGTCCACGCGAAGTCCTTCGTTCTCCTCGCGAAGTCCATCCGGCCGCTGCCCATTCCAAAGGAGAAAAAGGACGACGAAGGAAATACGGTGGTCTATGATCCGTTCTCCGATAAGGAACTCCGGTATCGCCAGCGATACGTTGACCTGGTTGTGAATCACCAGGTCCGTGACGTCTTTGTCAAACGTGCGAGGATCATCTCTGCGATCCGGAAGATCCTTGATGAGAGAGGCTGTCTTGAGGTCGAGACGCCCGTTCTGCAGCCGCAGTACGGAGGAGCATTCGCCCGCCCCTTCGTGACCCATCATAATGCTCTCGATCTCGATCTCTATCTCCGCATTGCCGACGAGCTTTACCTGAAACGCCTCATCGTCGGCGGCTTTGATGGCGTGTATGAGATTTCTAAAGATTTCCGCAACGAGGGGATGGATAGAAACCATAACCCTGAATTTACGATGCTCGAGGTCTATGTTGCCTACAGGGACTACCGCTGGATGATGAGTCTCGTTGAGGATCTCGTGAGCAGTGTTGCGCGGGAGGTGAACGGGTCGACGAGGGTGGTTGTCGGGGGGAATGAAATCGATTTTGCGCCGCCCTGGAAACGGATGACAATGTATGAGGCGATCGAAGAGTTCACCGGGAGACGCCTCCGCGGATTGAACGAGGATCAGCTTCGGGCGGTGGCCAGAGAGATCAATCTTGAGGTCAATCCGGGCGACGGTCCCGGACGCATCATCGATGAGCTGTTCAGCGAAAGAGTCGAACCGCACCTTGTGCAGCCGACGTTTATCACTGACTACCCCCTGGAGATGTCTCCGCTTGCCAAACGGCACCGGTCAGAGCCGGGGCTCGTCGAACGGTTCGAGGCGATCTGCAACGGACAGGAGATCTGCAACGCCTTCAGCGAGCTGAACGATCCCCTCGATCAGCGCGCGCGCTTCGAAGAACAGATGCGTGCACGTGCGAGGGGAGAAGAGGAAATCCAGCCGCTGGACGAGGATTTCCTGCGCGCCCTGGAGTATGGCATGCCCCCCACGGCCGGGCTTGGGATCGGTATTGACCGCTTGACGATGCTGCTGACAGGGAGGGAGTCGATCAGAGATGTGGTCTTCTTCCCTCAAATGAAGCCTGAGCACTGATGCCCCGCCGGGGAGAGATCCGTTCACCATTCAGGGGCGCGGGGTTTGTTCCTCGGACAAACATGTACACCCCCGTTGAGCGATGATGCTCGAATGGTCCGGGGTACTATGAGGATTTCGCCCATGACGGGCCAAAGGATTGTCCGCTTTCTCACAGCTGTCTTCACTCTCGGTTTGCTTTGGGGCTCCGCCCTTGCAGGGACGACTGGAATCCTTGAGGGAACCGTTCGGGATAGCCAGAGCGGAGAGCCTCTTCCAGGTGTAAATGTCTTCCTTCCTCAACTCCAGACCGGAGCCTCAACCGATGGGGAAGGCCATTTTGTCATCCAGAATATTCGCGCGGGAGCCTATGAGGTCCGCCTGACCCACATCGGGTACCAGACGAAGGTCCTTCGCGACGTCATCATTAACCCGGACCTCCGGACCCGACTGAAAGTGACCCTTCTGCCAAGCGACCTGACGCTTGATGAGATCATCGTCGTGCAGGGAAAACCGCTCATCCAGACGGATGTCACCGGGACAGCCTTCATGATCAGGGGAGAGGAGCTTCAGGTCCTCCCCATCAGCCAGCCGCTCGAAGTCATGCGCTTCAAGCCGGGGGTCACACTGGATGGGAGCATCCGGGGAGGAAAACCGACTGAAGTTGCCTATCTGGTTGATGGCCTTCCCGTTCAGGATCTCATGCGCGGCGGCGTAACATCCACGCTGCCGCTCAGCTCAGTTGTCGGAATGAGTGTGTATACGGGAGGGTTCGAGGCGGAATACGGCAATGCGCTCTCCGGCGTGGTGAACCTCGTGACGCGCCAGGGTGGGGAGACACACCGCGTGTTCGCACGGGCAAGCGTCGACAATGCCGGCGGGTACACCCAGGCGGACAAACTCCGGGAAGCGGAAGTTTCGCTGTCGGGCCCCCTTGTTGCCGACCGTCTCTTCTATGTCGCCGCCCTGAGCGGGCATATCTCGGATACCCGGTGGTGGCAGGATTTTCAGCTTTTCTTCCCGAGCCCGATCGAAAGAAATGTAAATGGATTCGCCAAACTCGACTATGTCCTCTCGCCTTCCTTCCGAATCGGCGCGCAGATTCTCTACTCCACGCTTGACTGGCGGGACTATGAATTCAGCTGGCGGTTTAATCTGAGCGGCCTCCCTCCGGAGGAGCGAACATCCAACCGTCTCGCCCTGGTTGCCTCCCACACGGTCTCGGACCGGTTTTTTTATACTGCGAGCATCAGCCGATATGCCGTGAATGCGGGCATCGGCGCGGGAACCAGGGAAGACGTTCCTGTGGATACTCCCTATCAGTATGATTTCTTCCTCCGCTACGTGATCGCGGGCGATCGCGCCCTCTGGATGGAAAATACGCAGGAGAATTACACGCTCAAATTCGACGGGACGATCAAGCCCTGGCAGGAACACCTGGTAAAAATCGGGGCGGAAGTGAACCTCTTCACCCTGCAGTCGGACATCGCCAAGTTCGAGCCGAGACGAACATACTTCGGCAAACCCCTCGTGAATGAGCCGCAGCTCGATTTCAGCACGACGTACGACTACAAGCCGCGCTCCGGTTCGCTGTATGTCCAGGATAAGATCGACCTTCTCAGTGAAGGCCTTCTCCTCAATGTCGGTCTTCGGTACGATTTTCTCGATCCACGGGCAAGCCGGCCTCCAATAGAAGCGGTGATAGACAACGACACCGCCACGATTGTCACGGGGGGAGAGCCGGTGGCTGCATCGTGGAAACACCAGTTCAGTCCGCGCGTCGGCGTGGCGATGCCGGTCATGGAGAAGGGATACGTCTTCTTCAACCTCGGGTATTACTTCCAGTATCCTCTGTTCGACTACCTCTACACCGGACTCGATCGTGTCGCTCTGGCGAAGGGGGTGAGCGCGGTGACGGGGAACCCGGATCTCGAACCGGAGCGGACCCTTGCGTGGGAGGCGAGCTTCAAGTACGCCCTCCCCGGTGATATTGTGGCGTCGATCGCATACTTTCGGAAAGAGTCAACAAACCTGACGGACACTAAGACGTTCATTCCCGGGGACAGCAAAGTGGCGGGCGATTTCGGCTTCGCGGAATTCGTCAACAGTCCCTATGCCGAATCGAGAGGGATTGAGATCGTCATCACGCGGGAAAGAGGGGAGTGGGTGACGGGGGAGATATCCTACTCGTATATGCATGCGGACGGGCTTTCCGGGAGCGCGTATGACGGGTTCTACATCGCGCAATACGGTCTCCCGCCCGCGAAACGCATTTACCCGCTAAGCTGGGACCAGCGCCACACATTCAAAGGGTGGCTGAATGTCAGTCTCCCACTTGGATTCAACTTTATGCTGGTCGGTCAGTGGCATTCCGGAAGACCCTATACCCGGTATCCCACCAGCACCGGATTCGAACCGATCGACGGCGGACTTTTTGTCCAGAACAACGATCGCATGCCCCGGTACATGATCGTGGATCTCAGGGCAGAAAAGCACTTTGTCCTTCCCTGGACCTCGACCTCCCGCCTCACGATTTTTCTGGACGTCCGAAATGTGACGGACGAGAAAAACGTGGCCTGGATGGATTCCAACGGGAGAATCGGGGGGGAACTCGACGATCCGTCAGGGTATTACGTGGGACGGCGAACAAGAGTCGGACTTCAGCTGACGCTGTAACAAAAGGCGAAAGGGCTTGATAAGAGGTGGGACTGGACAGAACAGTGCAGGTACTGAACGCGGTCATCGTCGGCATGATGCTCTTCTCGATCTCATCGTGCGAGGAGTCTCTTCCGCCGCGGGTGGACCCACCGACCGTTCTGCTCTCGTCTCTGGAAATGATCGGCACGCCGCTGATCGTCGTGAGGGACAGCCTACCAATAGGAACACAGGGGGCCTTTGAGGCCCACGTGCTGAACGTGTATGATGAGGTGTTGCAGGACTCCGCCCGCATCCGGCTGACGCTGGAGGTAACACTGCCCGAGCTTTCGAAATTCAAGGTTTTTGCGGGGTCCCAGGGTGAACAGAAGGCGACTGTCCGGGCGGGGGAGGAGAGTCTTGTCAATTCCAATCTACTCTGGAGAGGCTATCTTACCGTCGGAGTCGATACTGCGGTGATTCTTCGCAAACTCTGGAATCACCGAACCGACGACGGAGTTCCCTTCTGGAGCCTCGTCAATCTCCATCCGGGCGCGACAAACAGCGGAGAGCTGTTTTGCCAGTCTGATACCCTGACGCTGACGGTCAAAGGATCTGTTCAGGTTTTCAATATCGTCCAGCCGCAGGTATTTCCGGACATGCACATCCGGATTGTGTACAAAGTATTCGGAATCTCCTGTTGACCTGCGCCGTTCCGGTCGTGACCTCTTAATGATGAAATCCGTCCAGTTTGCCTTTGTTGTCCACAACCACCAGCCGATCGGCAACTTCGACCATGTTATAGAGGAGGCCTTTACGCGCTCCTACCGGCCATTTCTCGAACTCCTCGAACGACATCCGGGGATCCGATTCACCCAGCACTGGAGCGGACCGCTGCTCGAGTGGCTGGTGCGGCACCACCCGGAGTTCATCGAGCGGCTCCGCGTGCTTGTCGAGCAGGGGCAGCTCGAACTCCTCACCGGGGCCTACTACGAGGCAGTCCTGGCAATCGTCCCGGAACGTGACCGGATCGGTCAGGTGAAGAAACTCACGGAGACTCTCCGCTCCAGGTTCGGCGTGTCGCCGAGCGGACTCTGGCTTGCGGAGCGCGTCTGGGAGCAGCAGCTCGCTTCCTCACTTGTCAGGGCGGGGGTGCGTTTCGTCGTCGTTGATGACACTCACTTCCGGCATGCCGGACTGCGGGATGAACAGCTCCTCGGGTACTATGTCACCGAGGAACAGGGTGAGACGCTTGCCGTTATGCCGATAGACAAGACGCTCCGCTATACCATACCGTTCCGGCCGGTGGAGGAGACGCTGCAGTATCTGGAGCGGATATCGTCCGATGACGGCCAACATCTGGTGATTCACGCTGATGACGGGGAGAAATTCGGCGTCTGGCCGAATACCTATACCCATGTGTTTGACGAGGGGTGGCTGGAGCGGTTCTGCACGGCGATCGAAGAGAACAGCGCGTGGGTACGCCCCGTTCATCTCGGGGAGGTACTCGCACGAACCGCACCGCTCGGCAGAATCTACCTTCCGAATGCGTCGTATCACGAGATGATGAAATGGGCCCTCGACGCGGAGTCGTTCCAGGGTCTCGAGGGATTCGAGGACACGCTGCGGGAGGCGAGGATCCTGGAGCCGAATATGATGTT
>DKBG01000144.1 GCA_002451155.1 Ignavibacteria bacterium UBA6906 | reverse complement strand
CGGCTTCACTCTGGACAGACGTCGTCTGAACGGTGAAGGAGAAGGTCGTGCTGTTCGTTCCCCATCCCCCCGCGTTCCTCCCCCGCACGCGCCAGTAATAAGTCCTGGGGGCCATGAGAGGACTCAACGTCAATGTCGTATCGCCGGCTGTCGAATCATACGCGGAGAATGCAAATCCAGGATCCAGCGCATATTCAACGCTGTATGCATCAACCGATCCGGTCGCGGATCNNCGGGGGAAATCAGTGTCGGCGCATTCGGGCCGGGAAGCGAGGTTGTGAATTGCCACGCGGCCGAATAGGGCCCGCTCCCTGAGCCGCTTCTCCCCTTCACCCGCCAGAAATAGGTGGCTGAGGATGCCAGACCGAGAACGTTCCGGGTGGTGTCCACCAGGCTCGTGTCAGTGAATATCAGGCCTGACGTAAACGACGATTCGGTCGAAAACTGGACTGTATACCCGGTCGCCCCCGTAAGTCTGTGCCAGACAAGGAGGACATTCGTCGGTTGGCCGCCTGCGTTGTCGGAAGGTGAGAGGAGACTCACAGCTGAAAGCAACGACCGGGTCACAAAACTACGGGTGACGGACCAGTCGCCCTCCGCTCCCGGATTCTTCCCCTTTACTCTCCAGTAATAAGTCGTCTGCCCGACGAGACCTGGAACGGTTCGGCTCGTGTCGGTCACTGACGTGTCGGTGAAAACGATGGAGGAGAATGACGGATCCAGAGCCAGCTGGAGCTTGTAGGCGGTGGCCCCCACCGTCATCCGCCAGCGCAGTGTCGGAGGGACTGCCAGATCTGTGGCGCCTGCCGCCGGTGAAACAAGTGTTACGAGCTGCGGCTGGGGTGATCCGTACACACCGCTGTAGCGGACCATGACTGCCGGACCGGGCCAGGCAACCTCAATGCCGTGATCGTTGGCGGTCTTTGCGTAGAATTCGATCGTGTTAGAACCCGTCGTGAGAGCATAGGCGGGGATGGGAACGATATCGTTGGAGTAGTAGTGTCCCCTTCCAAACGTCGGATTCGGATATGCAGAAATGGTGTACGAATTCAGCGTTACGTGAAAATCAAGATCCTGTGGCGGCGTTGAAAATGCCTCATTGTTGCCGTTCCACGTGCGGACGAAGAAGGCAGACGAAGTCGCCTCTGAGAGTTTCGATGCGGAGGGAACAGACACAGTACTCGTCTTGGCCCCACCCTGGTAGAATTGTGCCCAGTATGCTTCCGGCACATTTGCGGGTTTGTAGAACTGGACAGATGTCCCCTGCCTGTAGAGGCTGAGGTTCTCCACCGGCTGTGTAACATACCAGACTCCGTTTGTCCCTCGGATCCGCGCAACGAGCTTCACCGACCCCGCAGCCTGATCCGGGACCCAGGAGGTGTTCCAGGTGACCTGGAAATTCGGTCCCGCACCGGTGGCAGTCCCCACATGATTGCGGATCTGCGGCCCGAGAGGGTCACTCACGAAATGGTAGTCATGGTGAAATTCCTGGAACACGCCGTCGCCGTCCGTGTCATACCCGTCATAGTACGCAAGGACATCCACCCGGTCCGCTCCGCCCGCCGTGGAGACCGTGACGATGGGATCCTCTCCGAATGTCGAGGTCGTTGCAGGAGACGTGATCGCGCCCGTGGGGTGTGACACTGACGCCGGATCATAATATACCCTGAGGATGACTCCATACCAGATCCACTGTGGCCAGCCGAACCCATAGCAGGTCTGGCTGCCTGCGTCACCCTGGATGGAGTTCGACCAGCTCAATGAACCCAGCGGCAGTGTGACCGCGACGTTGTAGTATGAGGCGTAACACTCCCCGTTTGTAGGTGTCGTTTGAAGTTCCGGAATATCGACACGCGTCCCGTTGAAATAGAACCATTTTGGCGTCGTCCCGATATGCCCCCCCCAGAGGGTGATGACCATCTCCGCCTTGGTGGCATTTGCTGTCTCGACCCCGTCGAGATAGTGCGTCGGGTTGGGCAGCACGATCTCTCCAGTGGCAACCCGCTCCGGGAAATTGGCCGCCGCTTCCGGCGTGGTTACACGCCCGGTGCTCTGGTCGATATAGAGACTGTAGTCCCTGTATACACTCCCCGGGGGCGGCGACTTGAAGATCTGTCCGGATGCGGGCACGCTCCAGACCAGGAGGAGGAGGACTGCGTAGAAGCCGGGGAATCCGCACAGCAGGCTTTTCAGCATATCAGCACACCTATCCTTTCTGCCACAGACATTAGTACCAATCGTAGAACGTCATCCTATTCGCACACGAGAGAACTGCCGTCCGGCAATAACCGACGAGAGCATGGGAGGCGCCTGAGTGGCGTCCCTCCTCATGCTCTCGACTCTGTCGCCCGAGACGGAGGGCACATTGCAACGATGTCGGCTGTCTGCCTCTGTTATCTCACGAGAACCATCTTCTTCGTCATCGTGAAGCTGCCCGCCGTGAGCCGATAGATATACAGGCCACTGGAGAGTCTTGAGGCATCGAATCGGACCGTGTGATAGCCGACAGGAAGCGCCTCATCAACCAGGGTCGCGACCTTTGCGCCTATCATGGAGTACACTTCGAGCGTAACGTGCGACTCTTTCGGGACGGCGAATTCGATCTGCGTGCTCGGGTTGAACGGATTCGGATAGTTCTGATTCAGCGCGTAGTCCGTCGGGACAGGACGTTCGCCGCCGATATCCACCGTCCCGCTTGCCGTCACCGTCCAGACATTGCTGTACGGGCCCCAGCCGGTCGGGTTCCACCCACGCACTTTCCACCAGTACTTCTGGCCGGAAATCAGCGCCGTGATCTTCGACGTGTCCACAACGTTCGTGTCAACCTGTCGGAACGTGAACAACGAATCGGCGGCAAGTTCGAACCAGTACCTGGTCACGCCCGGCTGGCTCCTGAACCATACGAAGTTCGCACTCGTGCCCACAACGGCATTGTCCGCCGGCCTCCAGAGCGTGACCTTCGAGGGGGTGAGGTCGCCTACGACGAAGCGATGAGTTGCTGTCCAGGGACTCGTACCACCGACGTTGTCTGCGTTGAGTCTCCAGTAGTACGTTGCCTGGAGCGTAAGCCCGATGAGTGCCTTCGATGTGTCCGTGACCGCGGGGTCGTCGATCAACAATCCACCCGCGAACGTCGAATCGATGCCGAACTGCAAATGGAAAGAAGTCGCGCCAGCCGGACGAGTCCACCGGAGAATCGGGTTGGTCGGCAGACCGCTCTGACCGTTGGCCGGGTAAAGAATTTCCGGAACGCTGGGATCCTGAGATAACGTGCGTAGATTCCATACGGCCGAGTACGGCCCGGTCCCTCCCAGGTCTTTCCCGTTCACCCTCCAGAAATACTTCTTCCCGTATGCCAGGTTCGTGACGGTTTTGAACGTGTCCACGAGCGTAGAGTCATTGACAAGGAGAGCAGTGGCAAAGGTCGAGTCTGTCCCCACCTGGAGACGGTATGAGGCAGCTCCAGGGGTTGGACGTGTCCACCGGAACGTGGCAACGCCTGCGATCCCGGACGTGCCGCTTGCCGGCGCCACGAGCGATGGAGTGCCAGGGATTCCTGTTATGGTCGTGAAGGAACGGGCAGTCGCAAACGCACTTGTCCCCCCCGCATTGCGGGCTCTGACGCGCCAGTAATGTTTCGTTCCCAGGGAAAGGCCTGTAAGGGCTTTCGTTGTGTCGGTCAGCGTCGAATCGTTCACGACGAACGGCCCCGCAAATCCGGCGTCCTTGGCCACCTGGAGATGATAGGATGACGCATTTGCGGCCTTTGCCCAGATCACGGTCATGTTTGTATCGATGCTGATTGCGTTATCCGCCGGAGAACGGAGTACCGGAACTGCCGGGGGTCCCGCTATCGTCGTGAAGCGGTACGTCGCGGAAGCCGGACCCAGGGCATAGACGTTCTTCCCGAAAACNNGATGCGGTTGCCGGGACAGGAATGTCGATGGCATTGTCTGCCGGCAAAAGCGGCCGCGGTTTAGCCGGACGCATGGCACGGAAGAAGTCCACTTTCATCGTAAACGCCTCCGGGCTCGGCCCGACATTGCCCGCAAAGACCCCCACCCTCGTGACGTTCAAGACGTGGAAGAAATCTCCGACGATATTCCAGGTCCCACCGTCCAGGGAATACTTGATGTACCACCGCGCGTCATCCCGTTCAACCCGCAGATAAAGCGGGCTTACACCGAACCCGGTGATGGTCTGGTTGAGCATGATTTCCCAGTTGCTGAATCCGTTGACGAACCGTATCGCATAGACCTGTGTCCCCGTGGGGCCGTTGCTCAGGTCAATGCGCATCAGGTTCGTGGAGTCCGCCTGGATCAGGATACCCTGTATGCTCGTCGAATTCGAACTGCTGCTGAGGGGCGAAGTGAACTTCGCAATAAGATCGAAATTCTTGTTCGACACGCTCTGCATGAGGCGGGGAACAAAGTTTCCCGTCTCCCACAGATCGTGTGAGATGCCGCCAGGGACTGCAATCGATGCCTGACCATTACTGAACGTGAGAGGAGCGTCGCCGCGCGGATTGATATAGGTCCAGATCCCTGGATCCAGTGTAGGTCCATGGAAATCATCCGATGTGCTCACGAGATCGGCCCCTGGAGAGGCAAAGGTTGTCACCGTTCGGATGTCCGATACGTCAGGGTTGTTCGCATCATCGAACCCGACGATCTGATAATAATATGTGCTCGTCGGATCAAGATTATCCACAACCGCGAAGTGCCCGAGAGCAAAATCAGAAACCGTTACACTGCCCTCGTCGACCGACGAGGTCTTGCCGTACAGAACCGATCCGTTCGAGGGTTCATCGGTNNAGCGGACCGATCGTGTTCTGCACATTCGTGGCACCGTCTTCCGGAACAATTGGCGCCGCCGAATTGAAGAAGTAATCTATCACCATTGTGTGAGACTGAGCATTCGTCCCTGCGTTCGCCGCAAAAACCCCGATTTTACTGACCGTAAGTGAATAGGTGAAGCTGTCGGCAAGCGCGTACGTGCTCCCGTTGAATGAATAAAACATCTTCCACTTCGTGCCGTTTCGTTGCACCCGCAGCCAGAGCGGCGCGGTATTGTAGGCAGCAATGCGTCTGTCAATGCGAACGCTGGGAGAGCCGAAGCCGCCCGCAAACGCTGCGGAAAAGGCCCTGGTTGAATCGTTGTCACCCGAGGTGAAGTCGAACCGGAGAAGGTTCAGCGCATCCTGTTCGATGATAATGCCGTGTGCAGCGTAGGCGTTGGCGGTGATGCCGAATACCCCTGTATCGAACTTCACTTCCACCGTGAATGAATCATTGGCGCATGGCTGCATGATCCTCGGGACTTCGTACCCGTTCGTCCAGAGGTCATGATTCACGCCTGCAGGAACCGTGAGGGATAGCGTCGCGTTCCCCGAGTTGACGCCGTTCATCAGCAGTGTAGCATCCCCCTTCGGGTCGACAAAACTCCACGCTGCGTTGGGACGCGGACGCCGGTCAAGATTGAAGTTGTTGAAGTCGTCCGATACAAAGGACCCGGGCCCGGCCGCCAGCGCGCTCCCGGAAACAACGAGAGCGAGAAGGAGGATCCAGCCCGCAAGTCTCTCTTTGGAGAGGTACGAGTTCATGCGAACATCCTTTCAACTGTATGAGTGTTCAACGATCACATCTGCTTCGGTCAGCACGACGGCTCCGGGGATCAACCCGGTGCACTCGTGTTTACTCCACAATCCGCGGTGCGGGAACGGGAATGATGAATTTCCCCCCAGCCTGGCGATACGGTTCCTGCTGTTTCATGATCTCTTCTGCGAAATTCCAGGCAAGGATGACCACGTAATCCGGACGGTCTTCGACAAGCTTTGAAGGAGGGAAAATGGGAAGATGGTTCACTCCCATGAATTTCCCATGTTTGAACGGATTGAGATCAACGATGTAATCCATCAACCGCTTGTCGATGCCGGCGTACGCCAGCATCGTCGTCGCCTTGGCAGCAGCTCCATACCCTGCGATGCGTTTCCCTTCCCGCTTCATTCCCTCAAGCATGACGAGCAGCGCACGTCTGAGCTCCTCCATCCGGCGCGCAAAATCAGCGTAGAAGTCTATCCGGTCNNGAACAGAATATTCAGAGATGTCACGGAGAAATAGCAGAGATGCTGATGGTAAATCGTGTCGAACTCACAGTGGTCGACGAGGTCAACCACATACGGGACCTCGATCACGGCCACTCCGGTGTCCTTGAGGATAAGCCTGATGCCGTCGATAAACCCGTGCAGGTCGGGGACGTGCGCCAGAACATTGTTCGCCAGAAACACGTCGGCCCGCTTTCCGTCACCGTTGCGAAGCCTCGCCGCCAGGTCTTTCCCGAAGAAGGTACACAGGGTTGGAATGCCGGCTTCACGCGCCGTCTTGACGGGGGCCTCGGCCGGGTCAACTCCCAGGACCGGTATGCCCCGCTCCATGAACACCTTCAGCATGTACCCGTCGTTGCTGGCAGCTTCGACAACAAGGCTCTCCGCGCCCAACCGTCGCGAGACAGCAATCTCCTCGGCACTCTCCCTGAAATGCTTCATCAACGAGGGAGACACTGAGGAGAAATACGGATATTCAGGGCCGAAGAGAATTTCCGGATTCACGGTCTCGGAAATGTGGACAAGCGAACAGGACGGACTGAAGACCAGGTCGAGCGGAGCGGTGATTTCCGGCTGACGGAGCTGGTCAGCTGTCACAATCCGGTCGGCAAGGGCCGTCCGCCCGAACGAGATGATCAATTCTGGTTCTGCATCCGGACATGGCCGGAATGGTTGCGAATGAATCATGGAACTCCGTTGTCAGACTGTTGCAGGTGATTTCCGCTGTGGCGCGCCCGCCCAACGCAGATCCGGACGCAGTCGTCCTGTCTGCAAGAGCGATTTAATATGGTCAATGCGCTTGTACTTGGGTCCCTCGAAATCCTCCAGGCGAAGGCCCACCCGACGATAGGCGTCGTGCAACTCGCGCGCACCTTTCCGGGCATCCCACACGGGCTGGAAATTCGGCAGGACGGCTCTGATCTTCGAGCTATCCACCCGATAACAGCGCTTGTCCGGCCCGCCGTCTGCGGCGTATTCAATCGTGCAGCCGGGCACGGTTTCCCGAACGATATCGGCCAGGTCGCGGATCCTGTAGTTGTCCTCGTTCCTGCCGACATTGAAGGCCTCATTGTGGACCGCCTCGCGGGGCGCCTCCAGTGCCGCGATGAACGCCCGGGAAATATCCGCGATGTGAATAATGGGACGCCAGGGGCTCCCGTCGCTTTTGATGAATACTTTCCCGGTGGTGAACGCCCAGGCCACCAGGTTGTTCAGTACGAGGTCAAACCGGAGCCGCGGCGACACGCCGAATGCGGTTGCATTCCGCAGAAATGTCGGGCTGAACTCATCATCGGCCAGTTTCGCGACATCCTGTTCAACGCGAACCTTCGACTGTCCGTAGGGAGTCACCGGGTTGAATGGCGAATGCTCGTTCAGCAGCTCTTCCCCGCCCGCACCATAATTGCTGCATGAGGAGGAGAAAATATACCGCGAAATCCCCGCCCGTTTCGCGAGCTCGGCCAGGCGGACCGAGGCGACATGGTTGATCTCGAACGTGAGTTGAGGGTTCAGATCACCGAGTGGATCATTCGATAACCCCGCGAGATGCATCACCGCATCAATACCCTTCAGATCGGTGATCTCCACATCACGAACATCCTTCCGGATGAATGGAACATCGACGATCCCGTCCCCGAAAGTGGACTGTTCAAAGAGATCCGTGTCCAGCCCGACAACCTCGTGGCCTCGGTCAAGCAAGAGGGGAACGAGAACCGTCCCTATGTATCCGTAATGTCCGGTGACAAGTACACGCATCCTATTCACTCCACACTTTCCATGGGGCATTTCCTTTGTGCCAAAGGTCTTCCAGAAGCCTCTTATCGCGTAGCGTATCCATGCACTGCCAGAACGACGTATGTCTGTATGCCATAAGCTGGCCGTCGGCGGCAAGCCTCTCGAGGGGCTCCCGTTCCCACTGGGTTTCGTCGCCGTCGATATATTCGAACACCTGCGGTTCGAGCACAAAGAAGGCCCCGTTGATCCACCCCTCCATGGTCTGAGGCTTTTCTGAAAATTGCGTCACCTGGTCACCATCGAAGACCAGGTGGCCGAACCGCGCGGGAGGACGCACGGCAGTCAACGTCGCAAGCTTCCCGTGCGCACGGTGAAACGCGAGGAGCTTGCGAAGGTCGATGTCCGACACCCCGTCCCCCCATGTCAGCATGAATGTCTCGTTGCCAATCTGAGAGGCGAGCCGCTTGATCCTGCCGCCTGTGAGCGTCGCAATGCCCGTGTCTACCAGATCCACCCGCCAGTCCGGGTGTGCCCCTCCGTGGACATCAACCTTCCCTGTCTTGAGATGGACTGTCAGGTCGCTGTTCAACGAGCAATAATCCACCATGTACTTCTTGATCACTTCGCCTTTGTACCCGAGCGCGATCACGAAGTCCCGAATGCCGTAGTGGGCATAATGCTTCATGATGTGCCACAGAATCGGCCGGCCGCCGATCTCCACCATCGGCTTTGGCTTGATTTCCGTCTCTTCGACCAGCCGGGTACCGACTCCGCCTGCAAGAATTGCAGCTTTCATCGGCCGTCCTGTTCAGCTTCGGTTGCTACTTTTCGCCGAACGCGCGCCGGGACACCCTCCACTATCGTGTTCGGCGGCACATCTTTCGTGACAACGCTTCCCGCCCCGATGATCGCATTCTCACCCACCGTCACGCCACACATGATCGTGGAGCTTGTGCCTATCGAGGCACCCGATTTCACCAGCGTCGGAACGACTGTCCAGTCTTCCTCTGTCTGAAGGGCACCGTCAGGGTTCGTCGAGCGGGGATACTTGTCGTTGATGAATGAAACATTGTGTCCCACGAACACGTTGTCTTCTATCGTTACGCCTTCACAGATGAATGTATGCGATGAAACCTTGACGTTCTTTCCGATCTTCACGCCTTTCTGAATCTCCACAAAAGCCCCGACCTTGGAGTCATCACCGATCTCGCACCCGTACATATTGACAAACTCGAAGATCCTGACATTCTTCCCGAGTTTCACGTCTGGCATGATTTTCTGAAACTGAAATGGCATACACTGTACTCCCGGAAGTCTTTGTGAGAATCAGGACGACACGCGCTCGAACGACGCACGCGGCGTCATTTCCACCACCCTGGCCTGCTGGCGCAGAGAGAGCGACGCGGCCTCCAGGATCCTGACCACGCGCGCACCCGCATGACCGTCAGTCAGAGGCCGTTTCTTCATATTAATTGAATCGATGAATTCTTCTACCACGAGCGTGAGCGCCTCGGTGAGGTCGATCCGGGGCGCGTACATGTCGCCCGTACGGTACTGCACAAGGGTCCTGTAGATGGACTCCCGACCCTTGATGTCCACCCCCTTGTCGTACACCTTGATCTTCTCGCTCGTTTCCATATCATCATACACCACCATGAGCTTGCTCCCGCCGATGAGGATCTTTCGCACCTTCACCGGGGAAAGCCAGTTCACATGGAAATGCGCAATCAGCTGATTACTGTACCGGACGGTGAGATAGGCAATGTCCTCAACCTCGTTGAAATGGCTCGCCCCGTCTGCGGACACGGCAATCGGCTCCTTGCCAATGAGATAGTCCATGATCGAGAGGTCGTGAGGAGCAAGGTCCCAGATGACATTCGTGTCGTGCTGGAACAGCCCGAGATTCACGCGGACGGAGTCGAAATACATGATTTCGCCAAGCGCTCCCCGCTCGATGATCTCCTTGATCTTTTTCACCGCTCCCGTGTATACAAACGTGTGGTCGACCATCAGGGTCAGGCCGCGCTCCTCCGCCCGATCCACCAGCCGGTAGGCCTCCTCACTGCTCTCGGTCATCGGCTTCTCGATCAGGACATGTTTCCCGGCGTCGAGTGCCTTCATCGCAAGCGCATAGTGGGTAGACACCGGAGTCGCCACGGTGATCGCCTCAACATCGGGACGGCGAAGAAGCTCGTCGTACGACGTCGTGACTTCCACCCCGGGAAAACGCTTCCGGGCGACCTCGAGGCGTTTCTCGGAAAGGTCACAGCATACTACCCGGTCAACGTGTTCATTGGAAAGGAAATTTCGAACGAGATTGGGGCCCCAGTATCCAAGGCCAACAACACCGACTTTCATTCCTGGTCCTTTCTCGAAATCATTTCGCACCCTCGCCGAGAAGCATGATCGGCACGGTGCGGACAAGAAGACTGAAATCCAGCAAGAGAGAGGCGTTCTGGATGTAGTACAGGTCCAGAATAACCATATCTTCGAAACCGACGACGCTGCGGCCCGCCACCTGCCACATCCCCGTGCAACCCGGCATGACGCTGAGGCGTCTCTTGTGCCACTCTTCGTAATTGTCCCATTCATAGGGAAGACAGGGCCGCGGACCGACCAGACTCATGTCCCCCCGGAGAACATTGAACAGCTGGGGCAGCTCGTCAAGACTGGTTTTCCGCAGCCAGCGGCCGGCCCGCGTGATCCGATCCTCATTGACGATCTTCGTCGACACGCTTTCAGCCGGACGGATCTTTTCCCTCGACTTGATGAAATTCACCGCTGTCTGCATCCGCTCCTCATCCTTATCGCTACCCAACTGCATCGACCGGAATTTGTAGAACCTGAAAGGCTTTCCGTTCTTGCCGATGCGAACCTGGGCGAAGAAAACAGGGCCCCGTGAATCCAGCTTGATGAAGAGTGCAATCACCAGGAAAAGCGGCAGGAGAACGATCAGCCCACCCGCGACCAGCATCGAATCGAAAACCCGTTTGTAGACCTCCAGACTCGGGCGCGGACTGACGTGCGAAATGCCGACCACAGGAACGTTCCCGTATTTCTCTATGAACAACCTCGAAGGGACGATATCATACAGCGGTGAGGAAATCTTCACCACTGCGTCAGTCGATGTTGCGACCTCCAGAGTCCGGATCAATTGATCGTACGCGACATGTTCGAGGGAAACGATTATCTCGTCCACCTCGTACACCTTCACGATATCTTTCAGTTCCGCGAGGCGGCCGATAACCTTGATCCGGTTGAACACCACTTTACCCAAAGGAAGATCGTCGTCAAGAAAACCGACGACGTTCAAGCCGATGTGGCTGTTCATGAGAATATTGACCGCGAGGTTCTTCCCCGTCTCGGCCCCTCCCACGATAAGCGCGTTGCGCTGAAAAACCTTTCGGCGGGAGAGATATAGAAATGCGTTGCGGAATACGATGACTCTGCCCCCGATCATCAGCACAAACGTAATCAGGGTGAAATAGATGATCGCCAAACGGCTGTCGACAATGATCTCTGCGCGTGTGAAGAATGAAAGGATCGCAATGCCCAAAACCGTAAAGAACAATCCTTTCAGGATGCGGACAGAGTGGTCCGCCACGGTGATAAAAACGTTGACCTTGTAGAGATTGAGATATTCGAAGATGAGAATTGCGACGCCGCCGTACGCGGCCAGGAACACTACCTCACCATAGAGGGGAAAACCGAAGAGGGTGAGTTCGCCAGCAAAAGTCCTCCCTCGGAGGATGATGGCGAGCACCATCGAACTGACTATGGTCAACCAGTCGGCGACCGGAAGGAAATATGCATAGAACGGACGCTTAATGACTATTGGCATCGTACCCCTCCCCCCTTTATGAAGGGCCCGAACAGAAGGAAAAATGACTACTATGGACACACACGGAAACACCTACCCCGCGGGCAAAATCCTGTCAGGCGCCCGCTTCTCTGATCGACACTCCTGATGCAGTCCGGGTCGGTTTGACTCTGGTGCTCTCCTGCATCTCTGGAGAGAACCAGGTCGCTCTCCGGTCACAAATTCCTGCCCTCAAACGTGAGCGGAACCCGGGAATCTCGGTGGCTGTCCCGGGAAAGATGCATTTCTTCTTGGAAAGATGCACCAACCGTCCAAAATATTCAATAATCAGAAGAAAATTGATGTGCTTCACGTCACGTATGAGCGGAGACCGGTAACTCGCTATTTCAGGAGTGAAACTCCCGAACCGCGCTCGAAACGTAGGCAATCTGCTCCTCCGTCAGTTCCGGATACATTGGGAGAGACAGTATCTCGTCTGCCAGCCTCTCAGTGACAGGGAGGTCCCCCTTTTTGTAGCCGAGCGGAGCAAAAACCTTCTGGACATGGAGTGGGATCGGATAATGCAAACCAGTCGATATCCCTCTGGTCTCAAGGAATTTCTGGAGCTCGTCACGTCGCGGAGTCCGAATGACATACAGATGGTACACATGTTTGGCGTACGGCATTTCTTTCGGCGTAATTACATTCCCGACCCCCGCCAGATGCTTCCCGTAGAGTTCAGCGTTCCGTCTCCGTGCAGCCGTCCATGCCGCCAGGTGACGGAGCTTCACCCCGAGCACCGCACCCTGGATCCCCTCCATGCGGTAATTGTGTCCAAACGTGTCGTGATGGTACTTCCTCTCTGAGCCGTGATCCCGAAGCATTTTGAGCTTTGTTGCCAGCTCCTCATCATTTGTTCCGACTGCCCCACCCTCGCCGTACGCTCCGAGGTTCTTCCCCGGATAGAAGCTGAAGGACGAAACGCGTGACAGGCAACCGGTCCGCTTTCCTTTGTATTCCGCAAAATGTGACTGCGCACAATCTTCCACCAGAGCGAGCCCGTGGCGGCGAGCAATATCCGCCAGAGGATCCATGTCTGCAGCCTGCCCGTAGAGGTGAACGGCGACAATCGCCCTTGTCTTTGCAGTAATCTTCTCCTCCACCTTCGAGGCGTCGATATTGTAACTCACCGGGTCACAGTCCACGAACACTGGTGTCGCCCCGCAGAGCGTGGCACCCCAGGCGGTGGCAATGAACGTGTTCGCAGGAAGAATGACTTCATCCCCGGGCCCTATCCCGAGGGCCCAGAGTGCCATGTGGTTCCCGTCGGTTCCGCTGCTCACTCCGTAACAGTAGCGAAGACCATGCTCCTTCCCGAATGCCTGTTCAAATTCAGCCACGGATTTCCCGAGCACGAATGATGCGCTTTCCAGGACCTGCTCAACGGCCGGGAGAACTTCAGCCTTGATAGACCTGTACTGGGCTTTCAAATCTAGGAACGGTACGTTTATCATTGGAGGTGTCCAGACATCAGTTGGTCAATAGTGAAATGGATTGCTGAAGCGAAAACGAGCCTGTGTTCCGCCCAACACCCCCGAGGGGGGGGGGAATCGGCACGGTATTCATCTGCAAACATACGAAGCATGGTTCCGATGAAATGTGAACGGAATCACATCAGAGGTTCAGCCGGATGTGGCTCCGGACGCATACTCCCCCCAGCATAACTCATCTTCCTTCAAAACAGCCCGCTCGATCCTCCCCCGGTCACCGGCCGGTCCACGCAAACGCACCTGACCGCCTTCTGTAGAAAAGCCTGTTGCGTCCCGATCCCGCCACCAGCGTGCGACCTCTTCAGGGAGTGCGTGCCATAATCCCGGGCGCTCCGCCATTGACTTCAGGAACCCCTCGTATTGAGCGAGGCGCTCCTCAGAAACCATATAGTCGGGATGGACATTTATCACGACCAGACCCCCGACACGACAGATCCAATCAGCTTTGGTAGTCCAGAGGTTTAGATTGCCATGCCCGAGTATCTCGTACACCGTATGGTCCTGCGGCATGGTGAGGGGAAGTTCCACCATCTCGCCCAGGAAATAGGGCCAGACTGTACAACAACCACCCGGCTGCGGCTCATACGGATCAGTGTCGGGGAATGAAGAGTCATACTCGAATCGCATCCTGCTCATCCAATCTGCGTTCCGCAACGTCGACGGCGACCGAAAACCCTTTGCTCCCCATTCACGAGCATACCCTTCAATCTTTTCAAGGCGTGAGAAAAACCTCCTCTCCGATTGAAAAAGGCGGCCATCATGTTTCAACCCGTGAATCCCGATTTCACAGCCGGATCGTCGCAACAGGTCGACGATACCCCAGTCGATCGGATACCGCTCGGGAACCAGGTTCCAGCTTGAATGAAATCCCTGTCTCTGTTCGACCTCAAGCATTCTGGGCGCCCGACGGAGCCCTTCGTCCCACTCAACGTCATGAGTTATACAGAATGCAGCCTTGGCACCGCCCGGCCAGGGGGCAAGACGGTACAAGGGCCTTTCCCCCATCGTTCGAATCGTACCCTGCAGGAAGGACTCTACAATATCGACAACCGCTGATTCTATTGGCCAGGAAGGAAACGCACGGGATTCCTGAGTCGACACGTACTGCCGACGGAGGAGGAGTTGAATAGGCCGCGGAATAAGGGGTTTGAGCGCATAGTACGTACGTCGTTTCCAACCCGCGGAATCGTCGACATATCGCTCATAGACCAAACGATCAGCCGCGCGGTCCGACGCAGCAGGGATTGGAATTTCCGGATAGATCTTCAGCAACGAGCCGAGGGCATGCTCCAATGAAGACCGGGGGGATTTTCCCCCCTGCCTAGCCGATGTGCGCATAGAGTTTCCGCCCGAGAAATCTGAGCACTGGAACCGGGAGTCGACTAATAACCGGCTTTAAGACGCCCGCCCCTCCTCCCGAACCCTGTTTCGGATCGCCGCCCAGCTGAACATACCAGAGATCCTGTTCCTCTCCCCCCCAGCCTGCCTTGAACTCGATCAAACCCCGGTTGTCCAGATCTGTCCGGCCGAAATCGAACCGATTGAACCCATGCCCACAACCCCACCGAATGGCATCCCAGAGTATGGCATGATTCGGGCGATAGTCCAGCGCATGCTCATCTGATGCCCCGTACTTGTAGACGAGGGTTCCTCGCCAATGCAGGAAGACCGACGCGCCAACAATTCGCCCGCCCACACTAGCCGTCCCGATGAACCCCAGTCCCGCCTGCAACACACCGTCAAGGAGGTTCCAGAAAAAACTGTCGGGCTGCGGAGGGACACCGTGCTTCCGCCGCGTGAGGGCGTTCAACCGCATGAAGTGACGCATCGCCTCTGGATCGGTTCTCCGCTCGACCAGAACACCGGATTTCTCAGATTTCCGAATCGACTGCTGGGTCTGCGATTTCCTGAACGATCGAAACACTGCCTCCACATCTCCCGTCAGGGCCCGGGAATGTCCTTTGAACCGGGACGCGATTGCCACGCGCGGCCCCTGAAGCGACGACCTGATCTCCACCCGCCGCCAATTCTGAGTCCTTCGCAATTCGTCGGCGGCCAGAACCAGGACTTCGGTTGCCTCCGGCTTGGCCGACACTGGACCACACTCATCCGAGAACGGAAGACATACTGATCTCCTCCCCGTCAGCCAGCTCGTCACCTCCAGGAGAGGAAGAACACCCACAATATCTTCTCCCTCCGCCGCAGCCAGACAGAAAGGTTTGTACCTGTATGTTTTAGTCAGTAGACGGAGCCATGAGGGAGAATGATACACCGTCGCCCCCGGAGTATCCTGCACGAACCGAAGCCAGCGCGGATCGCCGAATGGATCAAGGAGCAGCGTGGTCATCTGTGCCTCTCGCTCATGCCCACGATCACGTCTGTGATGTGCGACGCCAGGTTCTTTTCCGGCACCATGAACGTCGACGATCGATCCCTCCGGGTCGGCCGGATTCGGTCAACATCCGGGGGCGATTCGATGAAGGTCATCTTTCCGGTTGCCGCCAGATATTCATCCATTGCAGGCCGCTGGCCTGTGAAAACGCTGTAGGTAGGAACGCCGAGCAGCGCGGCCTCCCGGTTCATCGTGCCTCCGCCGCTTATCACCAGATCAGACGCCCACAACAGTTGCAGGCCGTCAACTGGTTTTGAAAGGAGCCGTACCGTCCCTGCGGCAAGGCGATCTTCCGGTATCAGCCGGCGCTCCGCATCAGTGCGGTTCACGATGAGACAGATCACACCCTCCAGAGAGGAGAACCGACGCAGGCACTCAGAAAAAAGGCGTTCACTCCGGGGATCATGATAGTTTGCTGAAACGCTCGGAGGCCGCAGCGTCACAAGGAGTGATCCCTCTGGAACGCCGAGCACTGAGCGAAACAGTGGATCAGGGCGGAAGTCCCTGAGGTAGACCTCCTCTTTGAATCCCGGATACCGGAGGAGGCGGTCCACCCTCAATCCTGACCGTGTCCAGCGCTCTGTCGGGATGGCTTCCGGCACGAGAAGCTTGGTTGCAAACAACCGCGCGAGGGTCTGGTCCGAATACTCATAATCGTCCATGACAAGCAGGGGAATCCTCATTGATGCAGCAGCAAGCATCTGTGTGCGGGAGCCGTGGGACACAGCAAGGGTTACGGGTTTCCCCCTGACCTCATTGCGCAGCATGATGGCCCGATGAAGGAGGTTTGTAACCTTTCGTACCCGCCCTCTTCCCCCATGGGAGCCAACGACAACATGCGGAATCCCCCAGAGGTTCAGCAGGTCCTCGGTCTGTGCATGACGTCGGGATGTGACATGAACCTGGACAGCCCGATCGCGAAGATCCGCCAGGATCGGTCGAAACAAAGGGACATGGGGCGAGTTGTCGAGGTCAAACCAGATCATACCAGCGAAACCGATCGTTTTTCCATAAATACCCTGTGCCAGATCTCAAAGGACAGGAGGGTAAAGATGTGACGCTGGAAATTTTCTCTTCGCGAGATGTGACGCGCAATCATCTCCACGATGTACTCCACATGAAAATATCGCCTGCAGGCCGAGTCGGATTCCAGAATTAGTCTCTGTGCCGTTTGCGCAAGCTCGCCCTGGAGCCACTCGTCCATGGGGGTGTCGAACCCCCGTTTCGGCCTGGCAATGATCTCCTCGGGCAGCCACTCCCTCAGCGCGAGCTTGTGAATATATTTGCCTGTCCTCCCGCGCAGCTTTAACGAGGCGGGAAGCGATTCAAGAAACTCGATAAGCTCAAGGTCCAGAAACGGCACCCGCATTTCAAGCGAATTCGCCATGGTCATCTTATCACCGAACAGCAGCAGGTTGTCCGGAAGACTGAGCCGCGTGTCAACAAAGACCAGCCTCGAGAGGGTCTCATCCATCCTCCCGGCTGACCCATGAAGGCGCCCGACGACCTCGTGCGCGCGGTCCTTCATCCGCTCGCGGAGTTCAGGAAGCAACAGCTTCTGCTTCTGCTCCTGGGTAAAGATCGTGTAGATTGCGACGAACCTCTCGACTTCATCGGTGAACGCGCTTGCGTATGCTGCCCGCTTCAGGCGCTCGTTTCTCGGCAACAAGGAGGCCAGCGGCCGCAGAGGAAGAAATCGGAGCACCGGAGAGAGAGCACTCAGGTATTTCTCCCCGATGTACCGGTGATAGCCGGCCAGCGGCTCATCAGCACCCTGGCCCGCCAGCAC
>DKBG01000093.1 GCA_002451155.1 Ignavibacteria bacterium UBA6906 | reverse complement strand
ATATAAGATAGCATATATCAGATATCCGATATCAAATATGAGATATGGGCGAGGGAAAGGCGGTACGGACGACGAAGCTGCGCACTGACACCTGGTCGCCACTCCCCCCCCTTCACACGTGCCGCATGCCCTCGACAGGCTGAAGCTTGTACACACGATAGGCGGGATACACGCAGGAAAGGATCGTTATTCCAAGAATCGACAACGAGGAATTCAAAAATACCGTAAAGCGAAGAGTCGAATACATCGCCGGCAGGAAGCCATATTCCTCCGTAATGCTCCCGAGCTCCCCACCGATCACAATCGGATTGGCAACGATATATGCGTTCACGCCAAACGCCAGAAGATTACCAAGGATCAGCCCGACTACACCCATGAAAACACCCTCCAGTATGACGATCAGGACAAGACTGGCGGGAGACATGCCCATCGCAAGCGTCACACCGAACTCCCTGTACCGCTCCGTGACGGACATAAGAACCGTATTCAGGATCCCGAAGGCGACAATGATGATCAGAATGCCGAGGAAGAGGATTCCGCTGATATTGTCCATCTGAATGTGCTGACGGAATTCCGGCATCAAATCCTCCCAGGTAAGAAGCGCCAGATTTGTGCCCGCCAGCTTCGTGCGGAGATCCGCCACCACCGGCGGAAGCTCCTGAATATCCCGAAGAGCAACGACAACCGCATGGACCCTGCCGTCCATTGCAAGGAGCTCCTGCGCCTGCTCGAGACCCATAACCACCATCGTCCGATCCAGATCGGGCGATCCGGACTTTGTCAATCCTGAGATCCCGTACTTCATGTTGCCCAGCGTCCCGTCCGCTCCCTGTGCAAGCAGGACAATCTCATCCCCGATCCGGGCGCCAAGGTTCTTTGCGAGCTTCTGGCCAAGCACAACCGTCGGCTTCTCGCCACCCGACGGAGGAGCGCCCTCCCGCACCCGCTCCAGAATGGTCGTTACCTTCCCCTCGGATTCGAGATCCACGCCCAGAATCATCACGCCAACGGAGGTCTGACCGAACGCAACCAGGCCCTCCGCCGTTATCCGGGGGGAAAATGCCTCCACACGGGGTGTTCCGCGCACAATCTGCTTCACCGTTTCGTCATACACAAAATTTGTCTGCAGCGAAGGATTTTTGTTGTACCCCTCCCGCTGAACCTGGCAGTATCCCGAAAACATCCGAACGACGTTCTGGATATTCACCGCGTAGGTCCCCACCTGCATGCCGCGCATCGCGATCGACAGGAGCGCCGCAAACGTCACGGCAAGCACGGTCAGAAGCGATCGCCGCTTATTGCGCAGAATATTCCGCCAGGCCAATTTCACCAGAAGCGCCACGGTTAATCCCGTTTCTCGAGTTCACGATACGAAAACACCCTGTCGCTGATTTGCACGTCAAACTGGATCGAGTCGATCTCCAGTTCCGTCCGGTGACCCTTTTTCGTCATGTTCAGCATGCCCCACTTCGCCGGGAGGGTGCGTCCGCCCATTACCCGGTAGTCCGAAAAGACCATCGACCGCATCAGCGTCCCGCGCTCATCATAGTATTCCTGCGTGGCGGGAAGGGTGTCCGATCTTCTCACGCGGTAAATGATCTTCCCCCAGACAACCGGCGCGTCCGGCTTCGGCAAAAGTTCAATCACCCAACAGCGCTCGCCCCCGACGGTGTCCTCGGCAATAATGGTCTGATGATAGTCCTTCGCGAGGTTCGACTCTCGGACCAGATCGTCGTTGGTGAAATCGGAACCGTTCCAGGACTGAAGCATCATCGAGGGAGGAAGCTTGATGGTGGTCTCGGTGTTCTTCAGATACGTCCAGAGCTCGTTGCCGATCTTGAGCGTCTTGTTTCCCTCCTCCTTCTTCGGGTACCGGATGACGATAAGTGCCTTCTCATTTCCCACCCACCAGGAATCCATTTTCACCGTGCGCGTGTAGGAAGGAGTTACGACCGTCATGGTAAACGTCCCCTTGCAGGTCTTCCCCTTCACAAGATCCTCAGCTTTGCTGATAATCTCCTCCGCGGTCTGGCCGACAGCCAGATGACCGGCAAAAAAGGCAAGCACCAGACAGGCTGAGATCGTTCGTCCCATGGAGTTTCCCCTAGAAGTAAAAGTCCAGTTTCAGATACCCGGTTAGCGGGTAGTACCAGTACTCATCGCCCTGGCCGCCTGCGAACATCTGCAGTCCGGCCGCAAGAACCAGCTCCTCAGCAGCGGAGTAACTTACCGTGCCGTTGTAGAACTGACTGCCGTCGTTAAGATTGACCGTCCCCATGATCGAGGCGGTCACCAGCGGATGGACAAGATACGATGCCATCACCGCGACGTAATGGCGGGCAACGTTGAGAACCGATCCCCTAAAGAGGGCGTCGATATCGTACGCGCTCTTCTCGGCGGCCCCCTGCCCGTTAAAATGGTACTCGACCAGCCCGTAGAGCTCCGGAGTGAACTGCTGGTCAGCGCCGAGAATCGCCTTCACATATTTCTCCACCCCCGATTTGGCCAGCCCGGAGTAGAGCAGTTCCGCCCGGACTCCCATCGGCCCGAGGTTTCCCGCCATGTCAAATCCTGCCACCGGCGCGCTGTCAAAGTAGCCTCCAAGGAAGGAGAAGTCGTACACTCCGACGTTTGCGCGGAGGCGCGCGCCATAGCTTGCCGTTGCATCCTTTGCCGGGTTCCAGACAGCCTGCACGTCACTCAGCGTGCCCAGGAAGATTCTGGCAGACACCGCGTCGGCTCCATCCTTTTCGATCTTGGCGAAGTTGACCGGGTTGATCGGGTTGAACAGATCCGTCGGGTTCCAGATCCGGCCCGTCCCCCAGGAAATCCTCTGCCGTCCGATATCCACCTCGCCCATGGAAAACCGCTGCCTGTACACCAGCCGGTCAATGAAATGGATCAGGGCATAATGATCGCTCTCGGCGATCGTCCAGCGAAGATCGAGAACCTGTCTGCTGATGTCGGTCCGCTCCACCAGAATCGGCTGGTCGGTGCTCCGTATGAGGCCGGCAACCTCATATTCGATTTCCAACAGCGCGTTCCAGGGAATTGCGAGCGACGGCCGGAGCCTGAGGCGCGTCACATTCGCCAGTTGGCTCCGGGCAACGCCGGCCGAATCTGCAAGGTCCCGGTTGAGCGACAGATACGACGGCAGCGTCACGATATACCCGGAAAAGTCCGGCTCCCACTGCGCGGGAGACTCCGTGAGCGCGCCGACGAGCAATAGGAGAGCCCACCGCCATTTCATTGTCTCTGCTCATCCTCTTCGATCTGACCATCGCGCAATCTCACCACCCTCCGGGCGCGTTCCAGTACGAGCCTGTCATGCGAGGAGAAGACAAAGGTGATCTTCTTCTCCTTGTTCATCGTCTCCATGAGGTCCATGAGGGANNCCGCTCATTTCCTGGGGGCGTTTCTCCGCAAGAGCCGCAATGCCGAGTTCTTCCATGAGCGAGAGAGCCTGTCGACGCCGTTCCGTCTGCGAAATCCCCAGGAGCATGAGCTTAAATTCGATATTCTCCATCGCCGTGAGCACGGGAATCAGGTTGTAGGCCTGAAAGATGAACCCGATCCTGTTGAGACGCATCGCCGCCAGTTCATGCTTGTTCTTCCCTGCCAGGTCAGCATCCCCGATAAACACCTGCCCGCCGGTCGGCTGATCGAGCGCTCCGATGATGTTGAGCAATGTGGTCTTGCCTGAGCCGGACGGGCCGGCGATAGCGAGGAACTCCCCTTCGCCGACCGACATGGTGACGCCACGAAGCGCATAAACGGGGACCGTGTGGTCGCCGTAGACTTTTTCCAGCTTATCGGTTCGAATCAATTCCATTGTATTCAATCCCCTGTCGCTACACATACTGTATCGCCCGCACCGGCTCGAGCCGGATGGCCCGAAGGGCAGGGTAAAGCGCCGCAATCACGGCAATAGCCGGAACGACGGTCAGACCGTTGACAACTCCCTGAAGGGAGACAACCGGATAGATTGTGCTGTTCGCTCCAATCATCGTCAGGCCTTCCGCGTAGACGGACAGATCAATCCCGGTCCCTGCAAGGATCAGCGAGATCCCCAGCCCAGCGGCCAGGCCAATCACCGTGCCCAGCAGACTGAGGAAGAGCGCTTCCAGGAGAATCATCCCGACGATTTTCCGGTTTTTCATCCCTGTCGCCATGAGGATGCCAAGCTCCCTGGTGCGCTCGAACACTGACATCAGCTGCGCGTTGACGATTCCGAACATCGTGGCGATCCCGATGATGACATAGTAGACGATCATGGTTTGCTGAAAGACCTCAATAATCTGCATCATCATCGGGATCAGTTCCGCATAGGAAAGAACCTCATATCGCTGACCGAGCGCGTCGTCGAGCCGGTCTCTCACCTGCGCAGCCATTTCAGGGGCAGTCATAATAGCCGCGTACCCCGTAACCCTGTCGCCCAGTCCGAGCATCGACTGAGCATACTCCAGCGGCACGTAGAGATAAGCACGGTCGAATTCCGAGCTGGCGGTTTCATACAGACCGCAGATCCTGAAGACATCAGCCCCCACCTCCCCGCCAAGAGTGGTCGCCATGACCACGATTTTGTCCCCCAGGCGCACATCCAGCTTCTCGGCCATCCTCCGGCTGATCAGCACGGCCCGTTCGCCGTCGGTCAGGTATTTGCCAGCAACGACGGAGCGGGCGATGGTCGTAACATGGCGCTCCCTGCCCGGCTCGACACCCACGAGGGAGATTCCGGAGGAATTTGAGGCACTGCTGACGATGCCGAAGGCAACAACGCGTCTGCTGTATGCTTTCACGCGGGGATCGGTGCCGAGGAGCGAATCCACCCGCTCCGGACCAGGAAGCCAGTTCTGAATGACTTTGTTGTCGTTGAAGCCGGCCCTGTGGACCTGGAGGTGGGTCACGTGGGTTCCAACCTGGTCCTCGAACATCTGGACCATGACCCCGTTATAGATGCTGTCGGTGAGTGCGAGCGAGACCAGACCGATGGCGATGGCCACCAGGACGATGACGGACCGTCGGCGATTTCTCCAGATATTACGCCAGGCGAGTTTCAGGATCATTGCGCGTGAAGAAGTTCTCTCCTTTTAACTTACGATATTTTTATCGGGAGGTTAAGAAAAATCGGAAGGAATCGGACAAGCGCCCAATTCGAGGCGTGAGGGGCAGTTTCATTGTTGAATAGCTCAACATGGACGAGCGGGACGCCTGCGTGGACAGGGGTCAGGCAAGTGGTGAGGAGAGATTGGAGTGGTGTGGTGGCATTATGGCCAGGGCTGAG
>DKBG01000165.1 GCA_002451155.1 Ignavibacteria bacterium UBA6906 | reverse complement strand
AACAGCGGGGCACAATACAGGTGGGGGAGGCCGGATATCTTTTTCTGTTCCATGCGGGTCTCCTGCGTGTCGATATGGTCATGCACACAAGGCGGGATCCGGGAAAAAGAAAAGGGAGAACGGACATCCCGTCTCCCTGTCCGCCCCGGGGCGGAACCCTGACGATACGTGAACCCGTCCGGTGTTTCTCTAGGCGTTTGTCTTCTGCCGGACCGCTTTGCTCGCAAGCGCCCGGAGGTAATACAGTTTCGCCCTCCGGACCCTCCCCTCCTTCACCTTCTCAATTTTCGCAATGCGGGGGGAATGGAGGGGAAATATGCGCTCGACACCGACGCCGTCCGAGATCTTCCTCACCGTAAACGTGGCATTCATCCCCGAGCCATGGCGGGCGATGACGACCCCCTGAAATTGCTGGACGCGCTCCTTGTCGCCCTCGATCACCCGAACATGGATGTTGACAGTATCCCCCGGCGAAAACTCCGGAAGGTCTGTTTTCATTTGCGTTGCCTCGACCAGCTTCAGCTTGTCCATGGTGCGACTCCGTAAAAGATATTAAGACGATTGATTCAACAAATCTTTTCGACGATCCCTGGTTCTGCGGACCTGTTGTTCCGACCGCCAGGCGGTAATCTCCGCGTGATTCCCCGAGAGCAGAATATCGGGAACCTGCATCCCGCGGAAGTCTGCGGGCCGTGTGTACTGCGGCGCCCCGAGGAGTCCTTCCTGGAAACTGTCGTCCAGGAGCGACTCGCCGTCGTTCAGAACACCCGGCAGGAGCCTCACAATCGAGTCCGTAACCACAAGCGCCGGAAGTTCTCCTCCCGTCAGCACATAGTCTCCGATGGAGAGCTCCATGGTCACCAGCGCTTCACGGATTCTCTCATCGATCCCCTTGTAATGCCCGCACAGCAAGATCAACGCGCGCCGGAGCGACAGCGCGTTCGCCATAGTCTGGGTAAAGGGAGTTCCGTCCGCGGTCAGGTAGATCACTTCATCATAGACACGCTCACGCTGGAGCTTCTCAACACATGCGAACACCGGTTCAGGCTTCAACACCATCCCCGCACCGCCGCCGTATGGCGTGTCGTCAATGGTCCGGTGTCTGTCGGTGGTATAATCCCGGAGGTCATGAACGACAATTTCCGCCAGACCTTTTTCACGCGCCCGGTGAATGATACTTTCGTTCAGCGGGCTCTCCACGAGCCGTGGAAAACCGGTCACGATATCAATGCGCATCACCCTTCCACCATCCCCTCGATCAGCCGCACGCGAATCACGCCTGCGACGGTATCGATGCCAACCACAAACTCTTTGACGGCTGGAATCATCGATTCCCGGCCGTTTTCTTCAACTACGTAGACGTCATGTGCGGGGAGCTTGAGAACCTCACGGACACGACCGATCCGCCGGTCTTCCTCGTCGAGAACTGTCATCCCGACGATTTCATGCACGAAAAAGCGCCCTTTCGGAAGCTTCACCTGCTGCGTCGCGTCGACGAACAGGAACGTCCCCCTCATTCTCTCCGCCGCCGTGCGGTCATCAATCCCGGCCAGTTTCAATCGAATCCCCCGGGCTTCGGGGTGGACCTGTTCAATACGAACTTGCCGGGTTTGTCGTTCGTCCGGTCCGATGTGGACCAGAGAGAGATTCAGAAATCGTCCCGGAGAATCAGCAAACGAACGTGCGATTACCTCCCCGCGGATCCCGAATGCCTTGACGATCTGTCCGACAGCGAGCAATCCCTGAGATTTTCCCGTCACCGCGCGATCTCCAGAATTGCCCGTTTCCCCCTTCTTGCAGCGGCGGCAATCAGAAGCGTCCGCAGTGCCTGCGCGGTCCGTCCGTGTTTCCCGATCACCTTTCCTCGTTCGTCTGCATCAACGTCAAGACGAAGGATAATGGTGCCATTTTTCTCCTCTTCCTCCACGCGAATCGACTCCGGTCGATTCACCAGATGCATCGCGATGAACTCGAGGAAGTTTTTCATGGCGTTCCTCCTATCCTCTCCACACTGGAGCCACCCCGCTCGGGAGTGCCGACGCTACCCTTGCGGCACTGCAGGAGTCTCAGGCGCTGCGGTGGGAACCGCTGCGGCGCCTGTTGCCTCGCCCGCCTTCTTGGCTTTCCGCCGAGCGTCTGCGCGCCGCGCCTTCCGTTCCTCATCCCGGCGCCGCTTTTCCTCCTGCATCATCTGCCACTTTTCCATTTCCGTAGCGATGATCGCCTGATCGATACCCCGTTTCGTCATTGACCACTTGAACCAGAGACCGGTCCGCTGTAAGAGGCTCCGGACGGTATCCGTCGGCCGGGCGCCGTTCTTCAGCCAGTACAGGACTCGCTCCTCCCTCCAGGTAATCCGGATAGGATTCTGAAGGGGTTCATACCGGCCGATGGCCTCCAAGAATTTTCCGTCGCGCGCGCTGCGGGAATCAGCCGCCACGACCTGATACATCGGCTGTTTCTTCTTCCCCCCGCGCCGCAAGCGTAATCGTACTGCCACTGGTGCACTCCTTTAAGGTTAACAGATGTTCTACGAAAGTGATATCCCTGAATTGGTTCCTCGCATCATCCGGTTGAGCTTTTTCCCTTTCCCGAACGACCGCATCATTCGAAGCATCTGGTCGTATTGCTTCAACAGACGGTTGACCTCCTGGACGGTTGTTCCACTGCCTGCAGCAATCCGCCGTCGGCGTCCGCCATTGATAATCGATGGCCTCTGACGCTCTTCCTGCGTCATGGATCGGATCATTGCCTCGGTTCTGGAAAGCGCTTTTTCATCAACGGAAAGATCCTGCGGCATCCGTTGCATGCCGGGCAGCATGCCAATGATCTGGTTCAGCGGGCCCATCTTCCGTACTTCCTGGAGCTGATCCAGAAAGTCTTCTAGGGTAAACTGCGCCGCACGAAATTTCTGTTCGAGTCGCTCGGCCTTCTGTTGGTCAAATTGTTCCTGCACCTTCTCGACAAGGGTGACAACGTCTCCCATTCCGAGGATTCGCGACGCCATCCTGTCCGGGTGGAATTTCTCCAGCGCATCAAGTTTCTCACCGGTACTGATAAATTTGATCGGCTTTCCGACCGTCGCCCGGAGCGAAATCGCAGCCCCACCACGGGAATCGCCGTCCATTTTCGTGAGCACCGCACCGTCGAACGCCAGCCTCTCGTGGAACACGCGGGCGGTGTTGACCGCATCCTGCCCGGTCATCGAATCGACTACAAAGAGGATTTCCTGAGGGCGCACGGCATCACGTATGGCTTCAACCTCCTGCATCAGCGCTTCGTCAACGTGCATCCGTCCCGCTGTGTCAATGATGACCAGATCACGGGTGTTTTTGCGGGCATACTCGATGGCGTGTCGCGCAATGTCCACGGCATCGCCACCCTCTCCGCGGTATACAGGAATCGACAGCTGTGATCCGAGCGTCATGAGCTGCTCTACAGCGGCCGGACGGTGAACATCGGCTGCAACGAGCAACGGGTGCCGCCCCTGTCCCTTCAGGTACCGGGCAAGCTTCGCGGAAAAAGTCGTCTTCCCGGAACCCTGCAGACCCGCCACGAGAACGACACTGGGAGGGGTCGCCGAGATCCGAATGTCGGCACTGGCAGAGCCGAGCAGGGCGACGAGCTCATCATGGATGATCTTGACGATAAGCTGCCCCGGAGTGATGCTTTGCAGGATCTCGGTCCCTACAGCCCGCCGCGTCACGTTGTCGATGAACTGCCGGGCAACTTTGTAATTGACGTCAGCGTCGAGAAGGACCCGACGAACCTCGCGGAGAGTGTCCGCAACATTCGCCTCGGTAAGTCGCCCCTGGCCACGCAGGCGCTTCAAAACCCCGTCCAGTTTCCTGCTCAGATCTTCAAACATCGGCCTGCCTGAATGATGGAAAACCCGCTTGCTCGCCGGCAAGCGGGATGACCTGTAAGGTACGGAATTCTTTGAACTTGCGCAAACTGCCGATCGCCAGGAACCCGCGCGATGCTGGCTGAGGGAGGGGAAAAGGGACGTTACTCTGCCTCGGAAAGCGCCTCGGCACCTGATACTATTTCCAGGAGCTCCTTGGTTATCGCGGTCTGCCGGGCCTTGTTGTACTGCAGCTGCAATACGCGGATCATCTCCGACGCGTTGGATGTCGCGTTTTCCATCGCCGACATCCGGGCACCCTGCTCGGCCGCGTTGGATTCAAGCAACGCACGCCACACACGAAAATTCAAATGCTTTGGAAGGAGAAGCTCAAGCAGTTGCTCTTTTGAGGGTTCGTAAATCACATCCAGCGTTGATCGACGCCTCCTGTTCCCATCCGCCTCAACACCGTCGACGGGGACAGGAAGGAACTTTTCCACCACGATGCGTTGCCGGGTAACAGAAACGAACTCGTTGTAGATCAACTCCACCTGATCATACTCCCCCGCCAGGTACCCGTGAATCAATGCCCGGGATATCGTCAACGCATGGGAGAGCTCCAGCTTGTCAAACAGCCCGACATACCGTCCCGTCACGTTGTACGAGCCCTTGGAAAAGAAGTCCCTCCCCTTCTTCCCGACACAGATCACTTTCACGTTTCCCTTTGTGGCCCACCCCGGATACTGTGTGTCGATATGATTCGCTGCCGCGCGGATGAGATTCACGTTGAATGCTCCGCACAACCCCCGATCCGCGGTGACAACAACAATCGCTGTGGCCCGGACCTCACGTGGTCGCAGCAGCTCCAGCTGAACGTCCGCCGTTTGATCCATCAGATGATGGAGAACACCGCTCATCGCTGCAGCATACGGCCGTGCCGACGCAACCGCGTTCTGCGCGCGGCCAAGTTTCGCCGCGGCAACCATCTTCATGGCTTTCGTGATCTTTTGCGTCTTCTTGACACCGGTTATCCGGCCACGAACCTCGCGAAGCGTTGCCATATCAGGCGCCCGCCGTCGCCGTAAACGAATCCGTAAACTCCCGAAGAATCGCCTTCAGCCGCTCCGAGAGTTCATCACTGAGGTCTTTCTTCTCCGCGACCTCCAGCAGAAGAGCCCCGTGTTTCAGCTCCATCAACTCCAGAAATTGCTTTTCGAACCGTCCGACCTGCTCGAGAGGAATCTCGTCCAGAAACCCGCTGCCACCTGCAAAGAGGCTGACCACCTGCTTTTCCACCGGCATCGGCTCGTACTGTCCCTGTTTGAGAAGTTCCACCAGACGTGACCCCCGACGGAGCTGTAGCTGCGTCGCTTTATCAAGGTCGGATCCGAATTTTGCGAAGGCCTCCAGCTCACGGTATTGAGCGAGATCCAGCCGGAGGCGACCCGCGACTTTCTTCATCGCCTTGATCTGCGCGTTCCCGCCAACGCGGGAAACGGAGATCCCGACGTTGATCCCCGGACGAATGCCGGAGTTGAAGAGCCCGGGTTCCAGATAGATCTGTCCGTCAGTAATGGAGATAACATTTGTCGGGATATACGCGGACACATCCCCCGCCTGTGTTTCGATCACGGGTAGCGCCGTCAGACTGCCCCCACCAAGATCGTCGCTCAGCTTCGATGCACGCTCCAGAAGGCGTGAGTGAAGATAGAACACATCGCCAGGGTATGCCTCTCGCCCGGGCGGACGTCGCAGCAACAGAGACACCTGACGGTACGCCTGTGCCTGCTTCGACAGGTCGTCATAGATCACCAGCGCATGACGCCCGGAATCCCGGAAAAACTCTCCCAGTGTCGCGCCGGAATAGGGAGCAATATACTGCATCGCCGCAGGATCACTGGCGGTCGCCGCGATAACCGTCGTGTACTCCAGCGCCCCTTCCTGCTCGAGTTTGTCAACCACCTGCGCGACCGTAGAACTCTTCTGCCCGATCGCAACGTAGATGCAGTAGACCGGGTTCACTCCCTCACGCTTCGCCTTCTCCGTATGGGTATGTCGCTGATTGATGATTGTGTCAATCGCAATGGCCGTCTTGCCGGTCTGACGGTCACCGATAATCAGCTCTCGTTGCCCACGTCCGATAGGGATCATCGCGTCCACGGCTTTGATGCCCGTCTGCAATGGCTCCTTCACAGGCTGGCGCTGAATTACTCCCAGGGCCTTCCGCTCGATCGGCATCTGCTTCTCTGTGGCAATGGGACCCCTGCCGTCGGCCGGATGCCCGAGCGCATTAATCACACGCCCCAGCATCTGTTCTCCAACAGGAATTGATGCGACACGCCCTGTCCGTTTAACGGTGTCTCCTTCCTTGATCTCGCTCGCCTCGCCGAAGA
The DNA here is from genome assembly GCA_002451155.1 of Ignavibacteria bacterium UBA6906. Taxonomy (GTDB): domain Bacteria; phylum Bacteroidota; class Ignavibacteria; order UBA10030; family UBA6906; genus UBA6906. The sequence goes on along the minus strand of DKBG01000165.1, from coordinate 19,829 downwards.
GAATACACCCGACATTGTCTTCCTCGAGGTTGAGCACCATCCCGAACACCCCGTGCGGGAGCTCAACCAGTTCACTCATAAGTGCACGAGTTAAGCCGTATACGCGCGCGACGCCGTCACCAACCTGCAGAACAGTCCCGACATCATAAATATCGACTTCTTTCTCGAAGCCGGCTAACTGTCTCCGCAAAACCGCGGAGACTTCCTCTGGTCGAACTTCTGCCATACGAGAATCCTTACGCAAGACATATTAGTGTGTCGGGTAACGCCCGACCAAAAACCGTTCACGCAATCGCATCAGGTCGTTCCTGACGCTTGCGTCCAGAACCGTATCTCCAATCCGAACATACAGCCCACCCACAAGTGATTCATCACGAGAATACTGAAGCCGAACACGTTTCTGGGTGTAGCGCTCCAGCTCGCGGGCGAGTTCCTTGTGCTGCGATGGGGTCAGCTCGACCGCTGATGCCACCTCCGCCGTTACAATCCCTTCCTGCACGTCTCGCCGGGAGAGAAACTGCTCCACGATGTGCACCAGGAGGTGCTCGCGCTGCTTCTCCACCAGGAGAGAGACAAATGCCATCGTGATCGGACGAACACGCCGTTCAAACAGCTCCCTGAGAACTGCGTCTTTTCGGCTCATCGAGACAATTGGGCTCTCGAGCAATAGACGTAATTCACGTGAGCGCAGCAGCGTCGCACGGATGTCTTCCAGATCCGCGGCGACACCGTCGACGGATTTCTGATCCAGCGCAATGTCCATCAGCGCATTCGCGTACCGTCGGGAGACCTGGGCGTGTTTCATCTGTTTATCCTTTGTTCAGGTCCCGAATTGCTGAGTCCACGAGCTTCCGGTGCTTCGCCGCATCAAGGTTGGCGTCCAGAATCTTCCCGGCGGCAAGAACGGCCAGCTCCGCAACTTCGTCCCGAAGCTGGACCAGGGCCTTTTCTTTCTCCCGCCCGATCTCCTCTTTTGCCTGCTCAATTATGTGACGTGCCGAGCCCTGAGCCTTCTCGAGAATTTCGGCTTTCAGATGATCCGCCAGTTCACGACCCTCCGTTACAATATGCCGCGACTGCTCCTCCGCCTCCGCACGCTGACGCCTGTGTTCCTCAAGCAGCCGAAGCGACTCCTGGCGGGCCGATTCTGCCTGTTCAAGCGAGGCACGAATGGAGTCTTCGCGGGCGGTCAGTGACGCGAGCAGCGTCTTCCATGCTGTGAAGCGAAGGATGACCAGAACCGCGAGAAACGTCAGGATTGTCCAGAGAATCAGTCCCGGGTTGATGTCAAACATGAGCGCGCCTCTATCACGACTTTGTGGCAAGGATGATGCAGATCGCGAGCGCAAAGAATGTTGCCCCTTCGATCAGCGCTGCGGCAATCAGCATAGATGTTCGGACCTGACCGGCGACCTCTGGCTGGCGTCCACTTGCTTCCATCGCGGCAGCGGCAAGCTTGCCGATTCCGAGACCGGCACCGATGACCGTAATGGCTGCACCGAGACCTGCAGCCAGATATCCAAGAGCGTTGGCTTCCATGGTGTTCTCCTTGTGTGTAAGAGTAATCAACGACTGACAACCTGATTCAGTGTCTTTCCTTCGCGTGCTCGGCCCCTTCCTCTCCCTTCATTCCCAGGCCCATAAATAGGGCAGTGAGCATGGTGAAGATGTAGGCCTGAAGAAATGCGACGAACAACTCGAGAAACATGATTCCCACGACGAACCCTGCGGGGGCCACGGCAACAAGGTACGATTGGAAAATGAAGATGAGACCGATAAGCGAGACAATGACAATATGGCCGCCCGACATGTTGGCAAAGAGACGGATGCAGAGCGCAAATGGCTTTGTGAAGAGACCGAGAATTTCGATCGGGATCATAATCGGCCAGAGCGCCCAGTGTACCCCTCCGGTCAGATGAGCGAGATAATGACCGAACCCCTGCGCTCTGATCGCCGCCACCTGAATCATGATGAACGCAATTATCGCCAGCCCACCCGTCACGCTTACATTTCCGGTGGCCGAGGATCCGTACGGAACAAGCCCGAACAGGTTCATGATCAGAATGAAGAAAAAGGTGGTTAGCAGGTATGGCATGTACCGCAGACCCGATGCGCCCATATTGGGCAGCACGATCTCATCCCGGATGAAAAGGACGAAGACTTCCATCAGATTTCCGAACCCGTGCGGAACGCGCCGCTTCGAGTTTCCCCGCGCGGCAACCAGAGCCAGCGCGATCAGAATCAGCGCCGAGAGCCAGAGAAACACGACATGCTTCGTAATCGAAATATCGATGGTGATCCCTGCGATTTCGATCGGCGGGAATTGCGGGAGTGAGATGTGCCCGAACGGAATTTCCAGTTCCCGGGAATCCTGCAAATGGTGAAGCAGTTGGCCGAACNNTGGATGACCCGCGCCGAATCCGCTCCCGCCTGTATGGTCAGTGTATCCACCTGCTCTTATTCCTGGTTTTTCGCAGAAACTCTTTGCTGGAGATAGCTAATCTCCAGGACAAGATAGACGATATAGAATCCGAACAGAGATCCGATAAACGCCGCCGGGTGCAATCCCGCCTCCAGCAACAGCAACAGGACAAGGCCCAGCATAACAGCCATCCGTATCCCCATTCCCCCCAGCACCACCTTCAGAAAGGTGCTGTACGACCTGTCGAAGGCAAATTCAATGCTCAGGAAACCCGCAAGCACATTCAGCGTGCTCAACGCCGCACCCGCTGCCACGGCACAGCGCACTGCGGGGTCCGCCAGAGCCGTCAGAGGAAAGGCCACAATCAGAGCCGCGGCAGCGATTACATACCCGGCCCTTCGAAGGAACTTCCATCTAGCGCTCATCGTGCCGCCCACCCGCATTACGTCTGTCCGATGACCGGTCATCTTCTTTCTTCCCGAGCCTGATTGCGGCGCGAAAAAACTGGATGAATCCTCCGACGGTGCCAAGAACGAGCCCTGTTATCATCAGCCAGGGGGACATCCCCAGTACGCCATCAAGCCACCGCCCGATGAAGAAAAAGACGAGAACGGAAATCGCCAGCTGAAGCCCGAGCGTCAGGTACGGCGCGAAATCGGCGCCACGGAATTTTCCGCCTCCGGCTCTCATGCGGCACAACTCAACGAACCGGAGACGCTCCGGACTCGCCGCCGGGTTGAGACATCGAACAGCGACCGTCAAACCGCGCGCCCTCATCTACAACAAGTCGCGCTGCGCGGATATCGCCTTTCACAATCGATTTGCTTTCAAGAACCAGCTTCTCCGCAGCTGTGACGGTTCCCTCAAGTTTTCCGGAGAGCGTCACGTTCCGGGCATCAATCGATCCCTCGACGGACCCCGATATCCCTACCGCAGCGCCGGCCTTTGCGATAAGGTCTCCAACCAGCCTTCCATCCACGCGGACGCTGCCGTCTGTGAGAATCTTCCCTTCTACAACAGTCGTAGAGCTGATCAGGGTCAGCGCGGATTCGGGAGAACGTTTGTCGGCCATAAAATTCCTCGCAGGTTATGTTATTGCTGCTTCACCGGCGTCAGCAGGTACTGGTCGGGGTCCTGCGGAATTCCGTCCTTCCACACCTCGAAATGAAGATGCGGACCGAGGCTTGTCCTCCCGGAAGTTCCGAGCAGTGCAATCGGCTCACCGCGGGTGACATGGGTCTGGGACGTCCGCAGCAGTGTCTGGTTGTGCTTGTACACCGTCACATATCCGCCGCCGTGGGCGATAATGAGCATGTTGCCGTCATCATAAGTCCAGCCGGAAAAAAGAACGGAACCGTCCGCAGCGGCAAATACCGGAGTGCCACGCTTTCCCGCAAAATCCATTCCGAAATGATTATTGGCCGGGTCAAACCTCTGAGTCACGTACCCCTCAGCCGGAACAATCAGAGGCAGGCGAGACTTCGGGGCCTCAGCACGCGTTACAACCACCGCGTAGGCATCTTGCCCCGCCGCACCGGCCTGACCGTAATCGGGAAGAAACCCCTCTTCCCCCGTATCATACACGGGCAGAGAGTCGGAAAACGCCAGGCCCTGGTCATGCGCCGCCGTCACCGATCCGCTCTGCAACCCGGTCAATGCCGAATCTCTGGCGGTCTCGTCTCCAAGCGCTTTCCGAAGCTGGCGGTTGTAATCGCGCAGCATCAGGACGTCCTGTGCAAGCACGTTGAGCCGTTCCTGGGTCTCCTGAATCTGACGACCGTATCGCTTCTCAAGCTCCGGGTTGGGAATCGGCACGTACATTGCCACCGGAGTGAATATCAGCACGACGAGCGTCAGCGCTACGATCGCAGCCACAGACCCGGAGAGAATCACCAGAAGCTTCATCCGGCTCGCCCGGAATGATCGAGCTTCTTTCCCCTCCCCGACCGGTACAATGAGAATCTCAAAGCGACGGAGGGTCTTCCTGCGACGCGCGCCCGCCTTAGTCATGCTGTGTGACCCCAAAACATATAAGGAATAAAGATACAAAAATCAGTCCAGAATGTCAACGAGCAAACCCGGTAACGCATTCTCAGGATTGAACTTGGGGCGATCCTGTCCGGAATTCTCCCCAGCGTGCGTGAATATACGCACTCAAATTCTCCTTGAAACGTGGCCTGTCAAACCGAAGAGCGAACTGCCGCATCTTCTCCGGGTCGAAGTCAAGCTCTCTGAAGCGCCGCATCGCATCCACCAGAGCCTCCACCGTCTGCTGCCGGAAGAGCACTCCTGTCCGGACGTTCTCCTCCTCGACCACGGTCTCGAGCGCACCCCCGCGAGCAAACGCGATCACCGGCTTCCCTGACGCCATCGCCTCTACGGGAACGATGCCGAAATCCTCTTCCCCCGGGAACACAACAGCTTTGCACCCCGCATAGTAGTCACGGATCTCCTCATCGCTCTTCCATCCCAAAAACTCCACCGTCGGTCCCGCAACCCGGCGAAGCCACCCCTCTTCAGGGCCCGTGCCAATGACGATCAGGTGCTCTCCTGCGCTCGTCGCCGCCTGAACTGCAAGGTCAATTCGTTTATAGGGAACGAGAGCGCTGACCACGAGAAAGTACCCGTTGTCGCGCCGGCTGAGGATGAAGCGGGATACATCGACCGGTGGATAAATCAGGTCGGCGCGCCGACCGTAAATGCGGCCGATCCGCTCCCTGACATTCTCGGAAATGGCAACAAAGTGCCGCGGGTTCGCCGCCGTGCGCACATCCCACTTCTGCAGCGGACCCCTCGCAAGATGCATTGCCGCGCGTGTGACCAGGCCCGCCCGACCCGGTGCGAAATAGTCCTCATACTGATCCCAGACGTACCGCATCGGCGTGTAACAGTAGCACACATGGAGCGCATCAGGGCGTACATGCACTCCTTTCGCCACGCAGTGGTTCGAACTGATGACGAGATCAAACTCTTGCATGCTGAATCGCGAAACAGCAAGAGGAAAAATTGGAAGGTATCGCCTGTAGTGACGACCGGCAAACGGCAACCGCTGAACAAAGGAGGTCCGGATGGGCATCCGTTCTATTGTCGCTGACACTGCACCGCGCGTGTGGATCAACGCGAAGAGCGTTGCCTGCGGGAAAAGTTCGCACATCGCTTCCACGCACCGTTCCCCTCCACGCATTCCCGTGAACCATTCGTGGACAATTGCCACCCGTTCCGGCTCGGTCATCTTGCTTCACTCTCCCATCATATCTATATTGACCGCATGACGATCGCAATTCTCCTGCTGGCGTTCCTCGTCCTCTTTCTCCTCTTCCTCTCTATGGCCATCGTCGTAATCGGCCCGGGGATGTTGATGCAGCCCTACCGGAGAACGATCGACTATTACCGTCAGACCACGACGATCCTCCATCCCTCCGATCTGGGCCTCCCCCATGAAGAACTTGTCCTCATGTCTGCGGAAGGAATACCGCTAAGCTCGTGGTTGATCAGGCCACCGGGGATTTCCCGCGGGACTATTCTGTATTTGCACGGTGTGAGCGAATGCAAAATTGCAGGACTCCCCATGGCCGGACTCCTTGCAGACCACGGCTTCAATATCCTCCTGTATGATGCACGGCGACACGGCGATAGCGGAGGGTCGTATTGTACATATGGATTTTATGAGAAACATGATCCATCACGGATTATCTCCTACCTGATGAACCGCCCTGATCTGTATGTGGGGAAGATTGGACTCTTTGGCGCATCCATGGGAGCTGCCGTCGCCATCCAGGCCGCCGTGCTCGACAGCCGGATCAGCGCCGTGGCCGCCGAAAGTGGATTCGCCGCTCTCCGGACCGTGTTTGATGACTACCAGAAACGGATGATCAAGCTCCCCTGGCATTACCTGCGGAACATTGTCATCCGACGGTCCGAGCGCATGGCACACTTCAAAGCCAACGCCGTCTCGCCGCTCGACGCGGTCAGACGCCTGAATATCCCGCTCCTCATTGTGCATGGGGCCGCGGACCTGAACATCAAGCCGGCATATTCTGAACAGGTGTTCGCCGCGGCAGCGCAGCCAAAGGAATTCTGGCTGATTCCCGGCGCGAGACATGACAATGTCTGGGAGGTGGGAGGCAGCGAGTATCGGAACCGGATCGTGGTCTTCTTCGAGCGCGTTCTCGCCGATCACAGCGGCAGCCAGTAACTGATTTTGAGAAACAGAACATCATCATGCGGCAGGGCGAAAATCTCCCCGAAACGGTCCTGAAATGAGGTTCCGTACATTCCCGAGTCTCCGAATCGCTCCTGCGTCCAGACAAGGTACAGAGAACTGCCTGGGAGGTACTCCCAGCGCAGAAGAACATTCGCGTTGAAGATCCCCTGATTGAAGTCGTATGAGGGAACTGGACCAATGGCCGGGTCGAACCGGCCATCCGGTATCAGGGCACGATAGTTCGCGTAATCACCGCGCGCAATCAACACCTGAAAGAAAAATTGAAGCGAGAGCTTCCGGGTGAACGTCACTGTTCCCCGCAGGCCCAGGTCTGTTTCATCCAGGTTCCTGTCCGCAAAGAGACTGTATACCGACCCGCCGACCGGAACCGTCGCCACTCTCCCACCGGAGATGACCGCTGCTTCTTCCTGCCGTGTAACCAGCGAAAGAATTGTGGGATTCAATTCTATCCAAGAGACGGGACGCCAGGTGAGGGCGAGCGACCCATACACGGACCGCTTTCCCTTCTCGTCAAGTTCACCTCCGGCCTGAAGCTGGCCGACCACCGACTGCCGCTCATCCGAAGTCAACGCCAGCGTTACTGAATGAGCGGAGGGTCGTCGGTAGGTACCGATAATGCCCCGCTCCGCGTCGTCGTAAGCGGGAAACTTCGAAAGATAACTCAGTGAAAGACGCCAGAAATTCTTCAGATCGCCGGACGCGTTCGCATCGATCTGGGCCATCGTGAGCAGGCCGTCCCAGTTCCACCGCGCTTCCGGAACAACCGAGAGACCGTACCGGTAAAACCACCCCTCCGGTGTGAACTGGCGGTACAGCACCTGAACGTAACTCCCCTGATCATGAGGCCTGGCAAAGAATCCCAGATCATTGATCGTGAAGTTTCGTGACGCGAAATCATACGATCCAATGTAAAACCAGTGCTCCGAGGCAATTCGGGAAAAGAGCAGACGGCCGGCTACGCCGTCCCGTCCTTCGGAACCGGACCAGGCATGTGCCCCGGCAAGGTATCCGTCGAGCGTGTGCGTCCCCTCCAGAAGACGGAGGTTCCAGTCGACACCGCCTGAATAGGCCGGAAGAGTATCCTCCCGGGATGCAAGCGTCGCCATTCCCCCCATCCATGACCCGTCCCTGAGTTCCTGACGCACACGGACAACACTGTATGACGCGCGGGGCTCTGTTCGGACAGACATGGTTGCCCCCTGATCGTCTTCGATCACAGCCCTCTCTTCATCTGTCACTGCGGTAAGCGCTCCGATGGATAGACCGGAGGCGGAACGGCCGGACAGTTTTGCCGCTCCGAGGATGGTGGTGAACTGGGGATTCTCGTTCACCAAACCGCCCGGAGGAGCCGTCACAGAATAATATCCGCCCGGAGCTTTTCCGATTCTCCTCGAGAAGAACAGGGAAAGGGGCGTGTTATCGTAACTGGAGCCGAAGGTGAAGAATTGCGACCCTTCCAGAAAAAAGGGACGCTTCTCAGGGTAGCGGGTTTCGAACACTGTGAGGTTTAGAACCGCCTGATCAACCTCGACCTGACCGAAGTCAGGATTGATCGTCGCGTCCAGCGTGTAACTCCGTGCAACGCCGTACTTGACATCGACCCCCGCACGGGCCTCAGTCGCAGTCGACCCGTTCCGGTCCTCTGCAGCCGTCTGGATCGTTGCCGATCCAGCCGCATATGGCGTGAATGCAAGGTTCAGGGGCGGATCAACACCGGCGATGCCAACCAGAGTCCCCCATTTGGATATTTCGTAGGGGTCTCCACGTGGGACCATCACCCACTCGTCCACCTCCTTCTTCCTGCTGATATACCGCCGGAAATTCACTCCCCACTGATATTCCGAATCCGGTTGGTGCGCGAACCGCAGCGCACTGTATGGAATTTCAAATTCCGCCGACCAGCCGTCCATGTAAATTCGTGTTCGGACATCCCAGACCGCATCCCAGGAGATGTCGTACACCTTTCCCTCCTGCGACAGAATGCCGTCAGTCTGAACGCCGGAAACATTCGAGGTGAAGACAAATGCGCTCTTCCGGTCATAGTAGGAATCGATTAACACGGAGAACCGGTCCGCCTCCGTCGAACGGTCCCGCCGGCTGAGCTGCTGTACGATCCCCTGCGGCCTGCTGTCGTAGCAGATCACTCCCACATAGATGGCGCGGTCATCGTACAGGACCCTCACCGAGGTAATCTCGGTCGGAAGTGACCCTTGTACCGGCTCCGCCTGAGTGAAATCCAGCACTGCCGGAGCCTCTTTCCACTCCGCCTCGGTTACCGCTCCGTCAAGACGAGGAGGAACACTAACCCGGACGGCGCGAAGTTCCTTGCTCGGCGACCCGGCCAGACATAGGGCAGCAGTCAGAATCAGGGGAAGAAGAGGGAGGGTGTTGAGTCGCATGACCCGTTCGGGACACTGATGCTGTGGAAGATAGCCGTTCCGCGTGAAACAATCAACGCGAGAGTGAGACGACGTTTTCGATGTGATACGTGTGAGGAAACATATCCACCGGCTGCGCATCAAGAATTCGGTACGCCACCGACAGGAGCGCGAGATCTCTGGCCTGTGTGGTAGGGTTGCAGCTCACGTATACGATTCGCTCCGGAGCAATCTCAATGACGCCTCGAAGAACGTCCTCGTGCATCCCGGCCCGCGGGGGATCAATGATCATGACGTTCGGAGATCGCCAGCCAGACAGGCGCACCTCCCGGCGCGTAAGAGTCTCACGCAGATCCCCCAGAATGAAGTGACAGTTGCTCACACCGTTCGTAACAGCATTTCGCCGGGCATCCTCGACAGCGGATTCAACAGACTCAATACCCACAACCTGTGAGACCTCCGATGCGATATGCAGTGCGATCGTTCCGGTCCCCGAATACAGGTCGAATACCAGGTCTTCCGGCCCGAGCTGCGCCATATCTCGAATGGTGTTATAGAGCCGCTCTGCCTGCTCGGTATTTGTCTGAAAGAACGAGTTGGCTGAAATGCGGTACGTGCGAGATCCGATCCGTTCGGTAATCGTGCCATTCCCATGGTAGACGATCTCCCGTTCCCCGAGCGCTACCTGCGATTTCCGCTCCGTGATGTTGTTGCAGACCGTCGTGATAGCCGGAAACAGACTGACAAGATGATCTGACAGCGCACTCATGAGTTCCGACCTGTCGTCACGTGTGACCAGGTTGACCATGAGCTCCCCCGTTCTCTTGCTCTGGCGAATCACCAGATTGCGCAGATACCCCGTGTGGCTTCTGGTGGAATACACGCTGAGTCTCCGTTCCCGACAGAACCGGCGCACCTCGTTGACAATTTGTGCGCTGAGATCGGACTGAAGAAAGCACTCGTCCAGATCAAGGACACGGTCAAATCGTCCCGGTGTGTGCAGACCAAGGGCCCACTCGGACGACGTGTCCTCATGCACCGCCTCCGATCGCTCACGCATTTCCTCGGCGGTACGCCAGCGCTGACCGAAGGAAAATTCCATCTTGTTCCGGTAGTAGTACGGGTGCTCGGCTCCCAGGGTCGGACGAACAGTGACGCCGTGTAGGCCTCCGATCCGCTCCAGTGCATCCACGACATGCTGCCGTTTGAACGCCAGCTGCGCCGCATAGTCCACCTGTTGCCACTTGCACCCACCGCATGTGCCAAAATACCGGCAGCGGGGCATTCGGCGGAGGTCTGACGGATGGAGAACCTCCAGAACCGACGCCTCGCAGAAACTCTTCTTCACCCTGGTCAGCCGGGCACGCACCCTGTCCCCGGGGACAGCCCCCTGGAGAAAGATCACCAGGCCATCCATCCGCGCCACGCTTTTCCCTTCGAACGCGAACCCCTGGACATCAAGCTCAAGTTCCTCTCCACGCTTCATGATGTCTGCGTCCCCCGAGACACCTCGTTGATTCGCTCAAGCTCACGGTCAAGCGTATTCCAGCGGAAATAGTCCGCGTTGAGTTTCTCCTGCAGCTCACGGTACTGAGCAGTGACCCGTCTGACCTGTTCGCCATCCTGATACAGAGCCGGATCGGCCAACGAGCGTTCGAGGTCGGCCTTGAGCCGCTCCTTGTCTTCAATCGCTTTCTCCAGCCGGGCTATCTCTTCCTTTATCGGCTTAGTCTTTTCGTATCGGCGCTGACGTTCTTCAGCTTCCAGACGCTTCCGTTCCCGTCCGGCAGGAGCTGGTATACCACTCGTCCCTCCACCAGCCACCCGGGGACCGGAATCTGCCTCACGGTCCCGTGCCTCCAAGAAGTCACTGACATTGCCGGGATACCCCCTGATTGAACCCTCCCGGAATTCCACAACGCTCGTGACAAGCGGATCAAGGAAATCCCTGTCATGGGAGACTATGACACAGCTTCCCCCATACTCGAGGAGCGCCTGTTGGAGGACCCGCTTTGAGCGCATGTCAAGGTGATTTGTCGGCTCATCCAGCACTATGAGATTGCTTGGTGTGAGAAGCATCTTGGCGAGCGCCAGACGGCTCTTCTCACCGCCGGACAACACCCTGACCTGCTTGAACACATCGTCACCGCTAAAGAGGAAACTCCCGAGCAGGGTTCGTAAATGCCTGCGACTTTCCCCCACCGCCACCGATTCCACCGTCTGGAGTACGTCGGATGAAGCATCTAACTCCTCCGCTTGGTGCTGCGCGAAATATGCAATGGTCACGTTCTGTCCGACACGGCGTTCCCCTCCGTCGAACGGTTCGAGGCCGGCAATGATGCGTGCAAGGGTCGACTTCCCCGCGCCGTTCACACCAACAAACGCAATACGATCACCCCGCTCGATGTCGAGCCCAAGGCCCCGGAAAAGAAGCGTCGATCCGTATCGCTTCTCAATGTCCCGCAGCTCCATGACTGATCGCCCGCAGTGAGGAGCGGGAGGGAATGCGAATCGGATTTCCCCTTCTTCGTTCTCCAGCTGGATACGATCCAGCTTTTCAAGAGATTTAATTCTGCTCTGTACCTGCCGCGCTTTGGTTGCTTTGTATCGAAACCGTTCGATAAATCGCTCGGTCTGCTTGATTTGCTGCTGCTGGTTCCTGTAGGCAGACAACATCTGATCTTTTCGCGCTTCTTTCTGTCCCACATACGCTGTGAAGTTGCCGGTATACTCGGACAACCGCCCCAGGCTCAGCTCGAATATCCGAGATGTCATATTGTCGAGAAACCGCCGATCGTGGGAGACGATCATCACGGCACCCTCATACGATCGGATATACTCCTCAAGCCACTGCAGGGAATCAAGATCGAGATGATTGGTCGGCTCATCAAGGAGCAACAGTGAGGGCTCGGTCAGGAGAAGCTTCGCCAGCGCGATCCGCATCTGCCAGCCACCGCTGAACTCTTCGGTGGGACGGAGAAGGTCTGTTTCTCTGAATCCGAGACCTGCCAGGACTTTTTCAATGGCTGTCTTTCTCTGGAACGCATCGGAGACCTCAAGCCGATGCTGCAACTCACCATAGATCTGGAGAACCTCCTGAAATTCTTCCGACGTCTCATCCAGGGTCTCCATGCGACGGTGGGCTTGCTCTAGTCTCTCCTCAAGCTCCAGCGTCGATCCGAACGCAGATTCCGCCTCGCGATACAGTGTTCGACCGGCCACCGACATCCCCTCTTGCGGAAGGTATCCAACCGTCACAAACCGCGCCCGCGTTACCTGGCCAGAGTCGGGAATGGTTTCCCCGAGGAGGACATTCAGCAGAGTGGTCTTCCCTGCTCCGTTTGATCCGACAAGGCCGATTCGATCGCGAGGACCAATATGAAACGAGACGTCCTCAAACAGAGCACGGTCACCGAAGGCGAGCGCAATATTCACGCAGGAAATCATGCGGCCTCAATATACAAAAATCTCCGGCCGGATGGGAAGACCTTGGGCGGGTAACTATGCACCCGCTGAGAGATCGGCGGGAGCGGGTGGGCGGTCGGGGATTGGGAGTTACTTCAGATAGTACTTGAGCGGATTCGGATCGACACGGCACTCTTCCGCAATGCTCAACCAGGAAATTCGTCCCTCATCGCGCAGCCGATACAGACGCGGAACCATCTGGTCACGAAGCTCAATCGGTGTCATCGGGTTGATGAAGATGCTCGTGCCGCCCTCGAAGCCCGCCGGAACATTGATCCGCCATTTGATCAACACATGCCAGGGCATCTTGTAGACCGCGTCAAAGGGGGTGTAATACCATTCCTCGTTGCAGGAAATTCCTCCACCCATTGCAGCGTGAATCGCGCGCACGAGATTGCTGATACCTCTGATCTCTTCGTCGCTGTGCTCGTGCGGCCTGCCCGCCCGAGACCGCGAGTAGATTTCGATGGTCGGATATCTGTGGCCAATACCGATATATGCAAATGCATGGTCATTTTCAGCAAAGACCAGGTTGTGGTGCGCAGCGAAGTTCGCTCCCACCGCGTTGAAGACGTTGGGATCCTCACGCACCATGGTGATCTGGTTCTCGATCGATGCTCCCCATTCATCCAGGGCAACCAGCTGTTTGTGGAGGTGGTCAAAGGATGCTCCGGCCGGCCTGAGCCAGTTCTGGTACACGCTGATATACCGGACATACCTGTTCGACAACACAATGTCCTGGATTGCGTCGATGGTGAGCTTGAAATACCAGAAGTGCTCCTCTTCGCTCAAATCGCCCGAGGAAAACAGATCGGCCTCTGTTTGCGCGCCATCCCGAAAGTGCCGTTTGGCGATGATCATTTCATGGGCGCCGCCGAAGAATGCATCCGCGAGCGCGAACTTGTCCGCGAGCGGCATTTTATCGATCTGCTCCTCGGTTCTTCCCTCGTTTCTGAGCTTGTACTGCAGGATGTCGGTGATATGCTTAAGCCCGGCTGCACTGGCGAGGTATTCCTCCTTCCAGCGCTGACGCGAGGACGTGATCTTGTATGCGTAATTCTTCCGCCAGTAATCGAGCGTGACGATTTCGAACATATTCCCTGTCCGCCGGAATTGCGCAGTCGTATCAAAGTACTTCTCCGCCGGAAGATTGTCGAGCCGCTCCCAGCGATTGTTGGTAATGACGAGGCGGGATTTTTCGGGCGGCGTCTCAAAATACCGCGTTGCGCAGAAACTGCAGTGATCCTCCGGATGATGAACCTCCAGCGGCTTGCTCCTTGCTGGAGCTTCATTGACCACGGGCCGACCCCGCCGCCCCGCCACCGCCCAGACTTCCGTGCCGGTGAAGGGATTCAGCTGCTTCACGGTGCCATCAGGCATTATAGTGTAGTACATCGTCGATTGCATGGCTTTAGTTCTCCTGCGGCCTCGTGGACGCTGACTACCGATCGGTGACTGCACGCAGAAGCCTGTCGACCTTCGCCAGGCTGTCCGCTTCGGCATACACCCGAATCAGAGGCTCGGTGCCGGAAGCGCGCAGCAGGAGCCACCCCCCCTCAACAAAGAATTTATGGCCATCAATATCTTTGCGCGCCGTCACCGGAAGGCCCCCAAGCTCCTTCACAGGCCGGGCGAAGCGGTTCATGATCCCCTCCTTTTCACGGTCTGTCACGTGCATATCCACCCGCCGGAATTCATGAGGACCGAATTCGTCCGTCAATTCCGCCACCAGGGCACTGAGGGATTTTCCCCTCACCGCCATGATTTCACAGAGCATCAACCCGAGAAAAATGCCGTCCCGTTCGGGGAGATGCGTCTTCACGCCGAGCCCCCCACTCTCTTCCCCTCCGATCAGGATGTCCCGCTCTGTCATGTAACGGCAGACATACTTGAATCCGATCGGCGTTTCGTGCATTACCAGTCCGTATTTCGCACACTGTTGATCGACCATCTGCGTCACCGAGAGGGTCTTCACGACTTCCCCCCGGAGTCCCTTCTCTTCCACGAGATACTTCAGCAGGAGCGAGAAGATCTTGTGGGAATCAACGAAGGTCCCTTTCTCATCCACTGCGCCGATACGATCAGCATCACCGTCTGTGGCAACCCCGATATGATATCCGCCTTCATGCATCCGCCGCAGGAGCTCCCCAAGATTCTGCGCAAGTGGTTCCGGATTCGCTCCCCCGAACGACGGGTTGTAGTCCGCCCTGATCTCCTCAACGCCGGGGACAAGAAGGGGGAGAACGCCCATTCCCGCACCGTGCATTGCATCGTACAGAATTCTGATACCGGCACTCTGAATCCGCGCCAGGTCGACCTTCGCTGCAAGATCATCGACATACCGCTGCTTCATGCTGAGCGCAACGACCTTTCCCTTTCGGATGAGCCGGTCCAGGCCGGGCGCCGGACCGGGAACCTTCTTCAGCTTCAGGACCCTGGCCAGCTGCTTCTCCACACTTGCGACCATCTCGGGGTGGGCCGGCCCTCCGTAGTCGCCCTTGATCTTGAATCCGTTGTACTTCGCAGGATTGTGGCTTGCAGTAATAACCACCCCCCCCGCCGCATTCTCAAGCCTGGTCATCAATGACACCATCGGCGTACTGACGATGCTGTCCGCAAGCTTCACCGTGATTCCGGTTCCGGCAATCACCTCCGCAACCTTCTCTGCAAACTCCCTGGACAGAAACCGGGCGTCGTACCCGATGATAAGGCCGTTCCGGATCTTCTTCCGACCTTTAAAGAACCTCGCCGTTGCCAATGCAACCCGTTCGAGGTTCGCAAACGTGAAATCGTCCGCAATGACGGCGCGCCAGCCGTCTGTGCCGAACGTGATTGGTGTGGGCATTATCGGTATCCTTTTCGTATTCGATTCGCAGCTACCCCAGTCGCGGGAAGGCGGACAGCCCGGGGAAGAGTGCATCGGCCCCGAGTTCCTCCTCGATGCGGAGAAGCTGATTGTACTTTGCGATCCGGTCCGTACGGCTTGCAGACCCTGTCTTAATCTGACCCGCGTTTGCTGCAACCGCGATGTCGGCAATCGTGGTGTCCTCTGTTTCCCCGGAGCGGTGGCTGATGACGCTGGAGTAGCCCGCACGCTTCGCCATCTCGATTGCCTCCAGTGTCTCCGTCAGCGTGCCGATCTGATTCACCTTCACCAAAATCGAGTTGGCAACGCCGAGCGCTATCCCCTTCTTGAGAAATTCCGTATTCGTCACAAACAGATCGTCGCCAACCAGCTGGACCTTTCCGCCAAGGGCAACCGTCTGTGCCTTCCAGCCGTCCCAGTCTCCCTCCGCCATGCCATCCTCGATCGAGATGATCGGATACTGCCGTACCCATCCCGCATAGAATTCCACCATCTGGTCGGAGGTTTTTGATGACTTGTCGGATTTGGAAAAGACATACTTCCCCTTCTCAAAGAACTCACTCGACGCGGGATCAAGCGCGAGGAACACATCTTTTCCGGCTGCGTAGCCGGCCTTCGCGATCGACTCCAGAATTACCTCAACCGCTTCCTCGTTTGACTTCAGATTCGGGGCAAAACCCCCTTCATCACCCACCGCCGTGTTGTACCCCCTTGCGTGGAGGACAGACTTCAGAGCGTGGAATACTTCGACACCCATCCGCAATGATTCCGCAAAGGTTCTGGCGTTAGCCGGGACAATCATGAATTCCTGAAAGTCAACATTGTTGTCGGCGTGCTTTCCCCCATTCAAGATATTCATCATGGGAACCGGAAGTGACCTGGCTCCCGTGCCGCCAATATAGCGGTACAGCGGAAGACCGACTGCCCGCGCCGCAGCCTTCGCGGTTGCCAGGGAGACTCCCAGAATTGCGTTCGCCCCCAGCCGGGACTTGGTCGGCGTCCCGTCCAGCTGAATCATCATCGTGTCAATGGCAACCTGATCGAGGGCGTCAAATCCCGTAATCTCTTCCGCGATTGTGTTGTTCACATGGTCAACCGCATTCAACACCCCTTTGCCCTGGTAGCGGAGCTTGTCTCCATCCCGTAGTTCAACCGCCTCGTTCTCTCCGGTTGAGGCGCCGCTTGGCACCGCTGCCCGGCCTATTTCCCCGGTTTCCAGCTCGACGTCGACTTCGATTGTCGGATTTCCCCGCGAATCCAGAATTTCCCTCGCAACAACGTTCGTAATTGCTGTTTTCATACACTTCTCCTTCGTTCGACGCTTTCGTGTGTCACGTGTGGTGCAGATTACGGCCTGATCTATGAAGGTACACCAAAATTGGAGAGAAAATCAATGCGGGACTGTACCCCTGAACCGCTCGATCCTCCGCACGACGACGCCAAAGACCTCGTCAACGGTGAGGAGCTTCATGCACTCCATATATCCTTCCCCCGGCCTGTTGCAGAAGTCGAGATGACAGGGATGGCAGGGGACATCGTTCCTCAACGCACGGTGACCATCACCGTGTCCATAGGGAAACCAGATCTGTTCCTCTCCGGGTCCGAAGATTCCAACAGTCGGTGTTCCGACAGCGGGAGCGATATGCATCGGCCCGGCGTCATTCGATACGTATACCGTACAGGACGCAATGACCGAGGCCAGATCTCGCAGCGGAAGGCTCGAGAAAACCGGAATCGGATGCGGTAGAAACGACTGCACTGCAGCCACAGCGTCTTTATCGTTCGGGCCTGCCGTGAACACGACCGCCGCACCCGCCTCGTTCCGCAGACGATCGGCCAGCGTTGCATACCGGTCCGGCAGCCACTTCTTGGCGGGCCAGCTGGCCCCCGGGTGAATCCCGACGACCGGCGTGGAAGCCAACCGTTCGGAGGTGATGCCAAGTGTCAGCGCGAGCCGCGCGTGTCCGGCATCCCGCTCCGACTTCGTCAGGACAATTTCTGTCCGCGTCGCCGTCGGCTCGATCCCCGCCGCGCGAAGCGCCTGATTGTGATATTCGACGGCAGTTCTTGTTTTTCCGTCATCATGGACCCGATTGGTGTATGCCCGTCCCCTTCCTTTCCTGTCCGGCCCCACACGGACCGGCGCTCCACTGAGGAGNNCGGCGTATCATACGAACTACCCGGATCTGCTCACACACATCAGCCCGGGTGAAATCGTACTGCAGAATCTGATCTACACAGGGGTGGTGCTCAAGAAGGCGCACCGCAGTTCGATCGCCGAGAAAGGAGATACGGGCTTCTGGGCACGCGTGGCGAATAGACCGGAGAATAGGCGTCGTAAGAACAATGTCCCCCATGAATCTCAGGCGGGTGACCAGAATTCGGCGGTATCCCGGTGCGCGGTTAGCCTCCATACTGCCCCATCCATGTGCAACGGTCAATCCAGTCCGACACCTCAAGGAGAGCCGACTCCGTTTTCACGGTGTTCAATGACGACCAGAAGGCGGCACGGG
This sequence comes from Ignavibacteria bacterium UBA6906, assembly GCA_002451155.1. Classification (GTDB taxonomy): domain Bacteria; phylum Bacteroidota; class Ignavibacteria; order UBA10030; family UBA6906; genus UBA6906. Next base: position 1,960 of record DKBG01000165.1, on the reverse strand, counting down.
CTTTCTCATATCGGGCGCTGAAGAAAAGGGCCTGTCCGATCGAGCGCAGACGGAGCGCCTCCAGCCCCGGAGAGAGTGTGCTCAGGTCTAGGGATTCAAGGAATCTGGCGGCGTCACTCCACTTCCCCATCCTCAGGTACACCCTCCCTCGAAGGTAGTGCGCCAGAGGGGTCCCTTGAGTTGCCCCGCTCAGGGAGTCGAGCATGCGTACCCTCAGACTGTCCGGAAGATCGGCGAGAAGATATTCCCGGTATGCGTTCCGGAAACGTTGGGTGCGCATCGCCAGCAATCGAACCTCGGCGGCCTCTGTCAGATTCACCGAAAGGTCGACAGCCCGGATCTGTTCGTACGTTGTCCGGGCCCGGGCAGTGTCCCCAAGCGCCCAAAAGGCGTCTCCCGCGTAAATGCCAAGCGGTAGGTATTGCCATGGGTTTGCGCTCTGAAGAACCAGGTCAGTCCACACCACGCTGACGGCGGGATAGTCCCCCAGCCGGTGACTGCTCCGCAGGTACCCCGCGAGGGAGCCGAGGCCGCCGCCCTCCGCGAACGCCTCCCTGAATTCATCCCGCGCCGATGCGTATTCCTTGGCGCTGAATTTTTCCCAGGCGGTCCTGTTCTGCTCAGCAATGACCCTGGCACATACCTTTCCGAAAATTGTCGGATGGCGGAAGACTGCGTTCACATAATCACGATCGTTTTCCCTGATTCGAATTCGACTCAGAAACGTCCGCCACTCTCCGATCAGGGAGGAGAGCGGGCGTCCGTACGCGCCGTCGTAGTCGCCTGACCGGTATACCTGCATAAGAGGCCGTATCCCGTAGCTGTCCACCAGATAGAGACAGAACGATCCCGCAAGTACATAGCTCAACGCCGCCGAGTGAGAGACGAACCCCGTGAACGACATGAGATCCGAGATCTCTGGAGCAATGCCCGCTTGAACCATCGCTGCGGCACTCTGATGCAATGAACGGTTCCCCCATTCGCCCTCCACGGCCATTGCCACTCCCTCCACAAGGCCCGTGCTCAGGCTTGCGTTGATCAGGGGCACTCCAAATGTTCCTGCAACGACGTGTGCGATCTCATGCTTGAGAACATCGGGGACACTCTGCTGGGCGAGATGAACTTCTCGTCTCCACGGTTTCGCAATATTCGTAAGACCCGTCCCGGTGAGCCTCCGTTTCACCTCTATCGTCGGATAGATGTATGATACGATTGAAAGCGGCTTCTCGATCCGAAAGAACCCCGATACCTGTGCCAGCCGGAATTCATGGTCTGCCGCAACCTGGCGGATCTCCTCGGCCGTAACGGAGGAGGGTGAATAGTACAGCGTCACGTGTGCTGATTCGTATTTCCCGCCGAGCTGGCCCTGGACGTATCCGGCAGTCGATTCCCAGCCGAGATCACAGCGAAACAGATACAGGAGCAGGAGTACACTTGCACTTGTCAGCGTGACGGACCGCCGGTGTGGAGCCATCAGCACTCGGCCCAGCACCCGGAGGCGAGCGCGGATTGGGTCATCCGGCCTGCAGAATCGGACAGAAAGAACTGCAAGCCAGACAAGGAGCACTCCAACCAGTATCGTGAAAAGACGAAAGCTGAGCATCGGGCCGGTAATCGTCAGGAGTTCGTCATATGAGAAGCCAGGGAAGAACCCGTAGAAGAAATTGAAGGAAAAAATTGCCGGAGTGAGATACCCGAGCGCAAGGGCATAACAGAATGTCGTTCCCATGAACAACACAAAGAGAATCCTCGCATGACGACGTTGAATACCAGAGAGAAGACCCAGGGCGACGGAGAACCAGACACTGATGACCGGAAGCAGCACAAAAAACAACACGCCTTGCGGGAGAGAGCAATTTCTGACAATCAGGGCGTTGGCTGCCAGAATCCCGAGCGGAATCAGGAGCAACTCAAGGTTGAGAAGAAGACTTTTCCGCCACACCGCGATGATCCGGACGGG
>DKBG01000018.1 GCA_002451155.1 Ignavibacteria bacterium UBA6906 | reverse complement strand
TGTTCAGACACTCCGACAGCTCGTGTTGACCTGCCCTTCCGGTACAAACCGAGCAGTGAAATCCTGGGAGCATAGAGTCCAGGCTGGAGTCGACAGACAAACCCGGATCGATATCCCCGTACGGTTCCCACTCTTCGAAAACTACTCCTGCCGGTTCAATCCAACAACAGTCGTTAGATAACAGTTGCCAGTGAGGTGCGGCGAGTGGTCTATGACCTTCTTGGCCGGGACGTAGTGGTGCGAGGACACGAGAGGAAAGCACCGGAGAGGGACGAGGTCATGGTGAGAGGTGAGGCTTTGGCAAGCGGGGAGTTTATCGAGAGTCTTCCAGCAGAGGCGTTTGGGCCAGAAAGATGATAGCGCTGCGGTAGCTAGGCCGGGTCCGCCTCTGCCCCGGCTTGTAGGGCGACGAGTCTCGTCGCCTGTTGGCCTCCACCCTCACACTGAGCCCGGAGGCGGTTTTCCCGAAATCAGCCGTGCGACGCAGCATCCTTCGTATGAATAATCTTCGCTCCGTCGAACCCGTTGAATTTTGTCGATGAGGCTGTGCTGTACGCCCCGATGTTTTCAGTATAGAGAAAGTCCCCCACATCAAGATTCCATGGGAGTTCAACGGAAAGGGAGATCTTGTCGAAGCTGTCGCAGGTCGGCCCGACCACGGCGCAGATTTCCGATTCCCCCCCCTTGAAGGCATGAAAATTCGGAATCCAGTGGTCGTACACCACGCCTGAGAACGTATGATACACGCCGTCATTGATATGGTAAAACACCTTGCCATCCCTCCGGGCCTTCCCGATAATCTCCGATACCAGCGTCGCGGCCGTGGCCACGATAAACCGGCCCGGCTCCGCAAGAATCTCGATGTCGTCCGGGAATAATCGCGCGAACTCCGAATTCAGAATCTTTCCCAGCTGCTCGAATTGCGGAACACCCGGATCGTAGGGGACAGGGAACCCACCTCCGATATCGACAAGATTCAACGGAAACCCTTTCCTGCGGGCATCGTGCAGAATCGTCCCGGCGATATCGAGCGCCACCGTGTAATTGTCAAAGTTCGTGCACTGACTCCCCACGTGGAAGCTGACGCCCTCGACCTTCAGTCCCATGTCAAACGCCTGCTGGATCAATTGCTGGGCATCGCCCGGCTCCGCGCCGAATTTTGAGGCCATTTCGACCTGCGATCCGGTATCCGGAACCTTCAGCCGCAACACCAGGCCCGCGGTATCGCAGTAGCGTTTAAGTTTGATCAGCTCGGCGCTGTTGTCGTACGTCACAAGCGGTTTGTACTGCTTTATCTTCCCAAGTGTTGTCCGGTCCTTGATGGTGTTGGAGAAAATGATCTTGTCCCAGACGTAATCCTTCTTCTTCTGTTTCTCGAAGTGCTTGATGTACTGATAGACCTGCATGAATTCATTGTATGACGCCACATCGAAACTCGAATCTTCCTCGAAGAGCGTCTCGATAATCTGCTGCTGGGAGTTGGCCTTCACCGCGTAGTAGCATTGAACCCGAGGCAGATGCTTTTTGAAGGTGCGGTAATTCCGGCGGAGCTTCTCGTGGTCGACAATGAACAGGGGGGTGCCGTGTTCCTCCACCATCTTCAACAGTTCACCGAGTTTGTCCAAGTCTTTCTCCAGAATGCAGGTCTGCGATTTGTGAATCGCCTCAGGCGGGGAGTTTTCCCATAAGGGATTTCAGCTCCGGAACCTCCTTGTTGTTCTCCAGGTACGATTCAATCAGTTTTGTCCGCAGTTCCTCTCCCCGATCATACAGGCGCTTCAGTTTTTTCGGTTTGGTCGTCTGGAGAACGTACGCTGCAAGAAGCGGGAAGGCAACCGTTACATCAACGTAAGCCGTAACGGTTTCCTCCAGTTTCGTCGGGTCAATCTTGCCCCAGCTGGCTGCTTCGCTGGGAGGAGCCCCGGACAGACCGCCGGTGTCAGGACGGGCATCTGTGATATTGATATCGTAGTCCTGACCCGCTTCCGGAATCATCAGCACTTCCTGAATCTGCGGCTCTGTCTGCAGAAGAAAATTCTTCGGGCTCCCGCCGCCGATGAGAAGGACGCCGGTTTTCCCCTTCTCGTACCGCTTGGCATTGAGGATGATTGCTGTTGAATCATTTACGTCGATGCTCGGGTTAATCTTGAGCTTGAAACGGTCACGGTGTCCCGCCGCGTCAGCCAGGAGTTCAAGTCCGGCCACATTCATCCCGATCGTAGAATCGCCCGGCGAGGATGTGAAGACCGGTATCCCGTTTCGATAGGCTGCTGCAAGAACACTGACCTCTCCTAATTTGCTTTGCTGCTCATATTCGTTAATGACCTTGCCAAGGTGATGGTAATATTCTCTTGTGCCCATCTCCTTCTGGAATTCCGGCNNGGCATGTTGAAGGCAAAATGCAGATCATGGTACATATTGGCCCCTGTTGCGACCAACCAGTCCACAAAACCGTGATTCATGAGGGGGATAATTGTGGACGGCCCCAGCCCGGCCGGAGTCAACGCTCCCGCGATGCTCAGGCCGATGGTGACGTCCTCCTGCGAGTACTTGTCGCGCATCAGCTGGCAGGCGGCGCGTAACCGTCCGCCGTTGTACGCGTCCATATTATCAATAACGCTCGCGATATCGCTCTTCCCGTTGATGGGTTTCGGAAGAACCCTCTTCCCTGACAGGTACGAATGCCTCGTTGTATGATGGTTCATGGAGTGGTCCATGGTCTTTCCTTCTTCATGTGCAGCGTGCTGTGAGATTCAGAAGCCGGGCCGTCAATGCGGAGAACTCTCTGCTGATTTCCAGGAGAGAGAAATCGTGTCGGTGTGGTCAATCTCGGCGCATGGGCGTGGTATGCAATCGGAAAATGTGATACAAATCTAGGATAGAAAAGACTCATTCGCAAGAAACGAGCGAAAAATAGGCTCCCCATTTTGACCTGGCGCCCTCACGTGCAGCGTGACGAGGCTTGTCGCCCGAAGGTTCGGCTGCGCTGAAGACACATGTCCGATCCCTTGGTTGCGCCCTTTGCGCGGCGTTCACGGCATTGCGTCTTCTTCCAGTGAGTTGCTTTACACTGGCCCGCGTTGGGATGTTGATACTGTGGTGACCACCCAGCTCACTTCCCAAGGGATAGTCATTGGCCGTAATTGCCCGCGGGAAACCATCGCCCTATCCACCGTGACTCCGTCAAGGTTCCTCGCCAGGTCTCGCGGTTTCCAGAGAGCGCGGAGAAGATCAAACCCCGACAGCTTTCCGAAAGACCTTCCAGTGAGCCTCCGACATGGCCTGCGCGTGAAAAAGCGCAACGCCGTTTGCTCCGCCGTCGAGGGCTGACTCGATCGCCCTGCCAAGCTCACCGGGATCCTGGCGAGGGACAAGAATGCCGCTGTAGAGCGGCGCCCGCCCCTCCAGCGACCGAACCCCCTTCTCCGTCTCCTTCTTAATCCAGTCAACACTCTTATTGTACAATGTATGGTATAGCATCGGGAGCGCCGCGTCCAGATTCCACCGCGGCCACTCTTGCCGCACCATCTCCCAGTCCGGAAAGACCGCGGCTGAGATTACCTTGCCGTGTGAGCGAGCCACGGGTATGAGAACGTCATTGACGAGATGTGTGATCCTGTCGTATCGGAACTGCTTCCATGCCCTGTTCTTCGATGGGTCCTCGATCTCCAGCGGATCGATCCCCTCCCTTTCTTCGAACTCCCCGCGGCATAGGCTGCAGTAGCAGTAGTCAAACTCCGGGTATTCGCGGTCCTGCGTGAGACCGTAGCGGGGTTGGAGCGCCTCAGGCAGAATCACATCAGGATACCGAATATAGTCGAGATGAATTCCGTCAAGCGCCTCATACCCGCAAAGCTCGGCAACGGTCGCTTTGAGGAATTCCCGCACTCCCGAATGAGAGGGACAGAGGAACTTGTAGTAGCCGACATACGCTGGCTTCTCCGCGGCCGATTCGCCCTTCCGGTTTACTGCAAACCATTCAGGATGATCTCGACGAACCTCCTCGATGTTGCACGGCATCGACCAGATCCATCCATGCACCTCCAGCCCCTCGCTCCTGGCAAGCGGCATTATTTCCTCGAGCCAGGTCTCTGCCACGGGGAGATGCCTGCTCGCAAAATACGCCTCTCGGCCGTTATAGATCTCCGGCAGGATTGCTCCGACACCCGACTCCCGCATCACCGCAAACCGCCTTTTCCAATCGTCGGCAGATGATCTGAGATCCGTCGCCACCCAGGCCCAGTGTTTCCGATCAGGGCCCCTGCTCCGAGCCAGGAGCAGGTTCCAGGCTGACATCCGGTTCGGGACAATCAGGGCAAAAGCGCCAAGCGCGCGAAGGAATTCTCTCTTTTTCACAGTCGACTCGTCAGGATGATGATTCTGTTCGCCTGCGATCCCCCTGCCC
>DKBG01000232.1 GCA_002451155.1 Ignavibacteria bacterium UBA6906 | reverse complement strand
CTGCCCGAGCTGTGGGCCTTCATGCGGGTCCGGAAGAAGTGGTGGCTGGGGCCGATCGTGTTGATGCTTCTGCTGCTCGGTCTCCTGCTCGTCTTTACGCAAGGGTCGGCACTCGCCCCGTTTATCTATACACTCTTCTAGTACGCAGTGGCCCACCGACTTTCGGGTTACAGAAGATCCCGCGCGCAATGTCGGCGTTTTCCTCAATCACACCGCTGAATCGTCGAAGAATCTTGTTGGAGCGGGGCTTCTGACCAGGCCCTCTGGTCCGACAGGCAGGATGCGACGGCGATACTGAACAGCACGAATCAACGGCAACACCGTCTGATACGATTTTCTGGAACGCGACACCAGCGCTGAGGATTACCTCTTGCCGTGATGGCCCGCGACCACCTTCGAGAGGAATGCGAGGAGGTGTCCGTTGAAGGCCTGAGGGTTTTCCAGGTTCGCCATGTGGCCGGCGTCCGGGATCAGATAGAGTTCCGAGCCGGTGATTCGTTCGTGCAGTGCCCGCGCGGCATCAGGAGGAGTTACGACATCCTGCTCACCGACCAGGATCAACGTCGGGATCTTGATTCTGGAGAGGGATTCGGTTGTGTCTGTGCGCGCGGCCAGGGCAAGCAGTGTACCGGCAATGCTTAGCGGTGGGGTCCGCCGGATTGTGGTGTGGATAGCGTGGACTGCTTCAGGGACTCTCTGGGATGACGTGGCGGCAAAGACCATCTTCACGAACGAATCGGCGAACGACTCCGATCCTGTCTCCTTCACCGTCCTGACTCCGGCATACCTTTTAACCTTCACCTCATTCGAATCCGATTCACTCCTCGTATCGCACAGGACGGTTGCCAGAAACTGCTCCGGGTTACGTTCGAGAGCTCTGAGGGTGACATAGCCCCCCATCGAAAGCCCCACTATGACGGCCTTCTCAATCGCAAGGGTATCGAGAAGCGCCAGAAGGTCATCAACATGACCTTCAATAGAATACTGTCCGTCGCCAATGTCACTTTGACCGTGACCCCGGAGGTCATAGGCGATCGCTCTGAAGGTTGACTTCAGAACGTCGATCTGTTGCGTCCACATTGCATGGCTGAACGGGAATCCATGGAGGAAGACCACTGGAAGGGCATCGCGGGGCCCCTCGTCAACATAGGTCAGGTGCGCATTATTCACAAACATCTTCCTGGGTGTCCCGGCGCTCATAATCCCTCAGCCGATAAAATGGTCAATGACGGCGGACGCCGCCGCCACCTTGAACAGCCAACCGAAGATTCTGGTGGTGAGGATTCTCTTCATGTTGTCATCCATATACCTGCTGCTTGCCAGAACAGGGATGACGATGATGAGCCAGACCACGGCCCCAGCGAGGTATGCGCGACCCGATCCGGCCCCGACGGCAGAATAGACGTATGCGAACAGGAAGGCAATGACGAAGTTCAGGACGAGGCTCAGCGGGATTCTGCCCAGCACCCCGAGCGTTTCCTCGGGAATGCCCGCCCGCCGGCGTTGCCACTGCTGAATTCCGTGGACGGTGAGGTCTGAAAAGAGGCCCGCGCCGGTTGCTGCCGCGGAAGCGTACCAGATGGGGTCGGCGATCATGGTTAGTCCCTGAACAGTATCTAAATCCGGAGGGAGAGTCAAGTGATGGAGTGAACGTCGATTTACAGTCCCTTTCAGCCATACCCGGCATAGTCTGTAACCGGAGTTTCTACGTTATGCGAACCGGTGGACGGCTTCAGTCGTAGTGTACGAAAGTGGCCCAGAATCGTTGCTCCTCAACCCGTCATTTCTTATATTGATTCGCAGTTTTCCGTCCTCTCATTCCTCCGGGCCCCTGACAATGGAACAGGTTCTAGGATATATCGAAGGTGAGCAAGATCGATATCTGCGCGAAGTCGCGGATTTTATCGCTATTCCAAGTGTGAGTACGAACGCCGAAAACCGTCCCGACATGCTCAACTGTGCCAACTGGCTTGTTGACCATATGCGGAGGATTGGCCTCCAGAACGCCCAGATGTTTCCGACTGCAGGTCATCCTGTCGTATACGGGGAATGGCTTGGCGCTCCTGGAAAGCCGACCATTCTTATTTACGGTCATTATGATGTCCAGCCGCCGGAACCGCTGGATCTGTGGGAGTCGCCTCCGTTCGAGGCGACTGTCCGGGGGGAAAATCTGTACGCACGCGGTGCCGCAGATGACAAAGGCCAGGTCTTCATCCACCTGAAGAGTCTGGAAGCCTTCTTGAAGAATACCGGTACGCTGCCGGTTAACGTAAAGGTGTTGGTGGAAGGGGAGGAGGAGATCGGCAGTGAGCATCTCGCGGCGTTTTTGAAGGAACAGAAGGATCTGCTCAAGGCTGATCTTGTCCTCATCTCGGATTCATCAATGTTTGCCCGGGACGTCCCGTCAATTTGCTACGGCCTCAGGGGACTGTCGTACATGCAGATCGATCTCGTCGGGCCGAACAAGGATCTTCACTCCGGCTCATTTGGCGGAACGGTGCACAATCCGATCCAGGCGTTGGCCGAAATCATAGCCCGTCTGCACGACAAGAACGGGAAGGTTACGATTCCGGGGTTCTACAAAGGCGTCCTCCCGCTGACGAGAACGGAGCGGACTGCGTACCGGAAGCTTCCGTTCAGCGAAAAGAAATACGCTAGGGAGCTGGGCGTGAAGGCGCTCCACGGGGAGAAAGGTTTTACGACGCTTGAGCGAGTGTGGGCGAGGCCAACACTGGAATGCAACGGAATCTGGGGTGGTTTCACAGGTGACGGGGCGAAAACGGTGCTCCCATCGAAGGCCTCCGCCAAGATCTCGATGCGGCTGGTCCCCAACCAGAAATCGGACAAGATCGCGAAGCTGTTTGAAAAGTATGTGAAAAAGATTGCCCCCCGGACTGTGACTGTCAGTGTCCGAAACCTCCATGGCGGCGAGGCCGCGCTCACTCCCATCGACAGCCCGGGAGTCAAGGCCGCGGTCGCAGCCCTTGCCAAGGGGTTCGGAAAGCAACCCCTGTATCAGCGCGAAGGGGGATCTATCCCGATCGTTGTTCAGTTCAAACAAATCCTGGGACTGGATACAGTTCTGCTCGGTTTCGGGCTACCAGACGAGAATGCCCACGCGCCGAACGAGTTCATCAACCTGAAGAACTTCTTTGGCGGGATCAAGACCTCAGCGCATTTTCTGAACGAGCTTCCCGCATATCTCCCCACCAAAAAGAGCTAGGGTCTGGGCTGGCGGAGTAGAGCAGTGGGCCAGGGGGCATCTTCCCGGCCCGTTTGTTTATTCTACGCGTGCAGAGGCGGAGAGGGGACAGAAAGAATTTGTCTCCGCGCGTCCTTCAGACCATGAGGGGGAATCTCCTATTGCCGTGCCTTCCACTCCCAGAGTCGATTTCCTGCTCTCGTCTTACTGTCCGGTCGGAAAGTGGCTGATAGTCCCCGACCCTGTAGTGTTTCGAGCGGCGATTTGCGCCGATTTCTCTTGACATTCCCCCCCGGTCGCCGTAGGTTTTCACAGGCGAACATAGGTCAAATGCGGAGGGCAAGTGGTCCCCGCGCCAGACCTGAGAGCGCACCTGCATTGTGACTCTATCTGCACTCCCATCTCTCCTCTTCCGCGGCGCCACTCTTCGCACACCCCCCCCCTCTCGCGAGAACCCGTTGGACGTCAGATGTGATAGGCCCATGCTCAGTGGACGNNAACAAAAGGGTCCGAATCCGCCTCAGCGATTGGGGGACGATCCTCCCCGGTTGTGCGTGAGACTGTCCGCATAGCCCGTTGGCCTCTGTCTTTAGAATTCTGACATAGCAACCTGAACAGGGGGATCACTATGGCGACCCATATTTCACGCCGCTCGTTCCTGAGGCACAGCGCGCTCGCGGGCACCGCGTTCCTTGCCGCCGACACGATCGGAGGTGTGCTTGCGCGCTCAATAACCGCTCACTCCGGTGCATTTCGCCCGGACCTGGCAGTGGTTTCCGGCTCAAACTACTACGATGCCGCGGTGCGGGCTGTTGACTTGCTGGGTGGGATGAAGCGCTTCGTGCCCCGTGGAGCGCGCGTCGGGATTCTGGTGAACTCCCGATACACGAAGCCTGGTACATATGTCAAGCCCCAGATCACTCTCGCCGTTATTGCGATGTGTCGCCAGGCTGGTGCCGCCCAAATTGTAAGCCTCGAGGACACTTCGGCCCGCTATTGGAGGCATGCAACGCTTACCCCTGAACACAGGGAGTATCTCGATGCTATTCAATCCCCCCGTGCGCATCGCACGGTTCTGATCCCGGGAGGCGTGAATGTCAGGAAGGTTGACGTGGTTCCCGATCTCCTGGAGTGCGACGTGTACATCAACATGCCAGTGTTCAAGAATCACGAGGGGACCTTTTTCACCGGGGCCCTAAAGAATCTCATGGGGGCCATCGATGACGCTTCCAACCAGACGTTCCACAGAGGTTCTGACCCGAACGGAGAGCGGGGGGAGTACTCGTTCCTCTCCCAATCCATCGCCGATGCAAACCTGCTGCGCACACCAACGCTCTCTGTCGGAGACGCAACCGAGGTTCTCGTGCAGGGCGGGCCATTCGGTCCCGGGCCGGTACGCAATTACCAGAGTGTTGTTGCCTCGGCGGACCCGGTTGCGCTCGATGCCTGCGGGGCAAGCATACTCGGGTTCCGGCCTGAGGACATTATGATGCTTCGGCATGCCCAAAAACATGGTGTCGGAACCCTGAACCTTGAAACTCTGACTATACTCCGGGAGTCACTATGACCGGGTTCGCCCGTTCTGCGGCCATCCTCCCGGCAGCGTGGATCGCTTTCACGGCTGCCACTCCCTCTCCATTAGTGGGCCAGCCTGCACTCCTGCCTTCTGCAGCCGGAGAGTGGATCCGCACAGACAGCGTGGGAGTGTTTGCAGGAAAGGATCTCTATCTCCTTGTTGACGGCGGAGCTGACCTTTTCTTCGAGTACGGGTTCGTACGGGCACTCAGCTCGGAATACTCCCGCTCCCCCGAAGTGAGTGTGACGACCGAGCTGTACGAGATGGAGAGTCCTACGGCCGCCTACGGACTCTTCACATCGTTCACGGCGGGGACAGGAATCGCCGTGTCCGTCGGGCAGGAAGCGGTGCTGGGAGAAGGGTATTGCGTATTCTGGAAAGGCTCCTATGTCGGGATGCTCACCGCGGCTGCCGTTGATTCGGCGTCGGGGCAAATGCTTCTCCGGCTTGCAGGAGAACTGGAAAGGGGAATCCGCCGTACAGGGTCACTGCCGGACGTGTGCGCCCTGCTGCGGGAGGGAGGGGTCGAATACCGGAGGACGGTGTTTGTCCGTGGAAAGCTGGCCCTCGGCAATCACTTCTCCCAGGCATGGGCAAACGCTCTCCCTAAGACCGACGGTGTCGTTGGGGAATCCGGTCCTTGCCGCTACGTGATTCTGGAATACGCAGATACTGTTGCCGCCTGCGTCGCACTCCGCACGGCGGAGGCGGAGTGGCAAAGGCTACAAATGCCCGTCGCCCGCAATCCCGGGGGGGGGTGGGCGATTCCGCAGCGCGACGGCGGAGTCACGGTGCTTGAGCGGCAGGGGCGGTATCTNNGGGGGGGCGAGAGCTGTGATCTCTAGTTCGGCGCTTCAATCCTGTGCGGAGGAATCTGCCTTTCCAGGCAGCCGGCGGGAGATGTTGTTCGGGCAGGCAGACTGATGTTGCTTCTGGAAAGACTTCCGGTTCTAGTATTTT
>DKBG01000101.1 GCA_002451155.1 Ignavibacteria bacterium UBA6906 | reverse complement strand
CCCATGACCCCCCTCCCGGTGGCCTCCCTGCGGCCGAGTGATCCGCCCAGAATCAGCGGCTTGCCTGTCACAACCGCGTTCTCAGTCTTCCGTGAATGCATGCTGTACGTATCCATCACCCATGCCATCGTCTGCTCGTCCGTATTCATATCGGGCGCCGGGACGTCCCGGTCCGGACCGAATACATCCATGAGGTTTGCCGTGTACCGCCTCGTGATTTTTTCGATCTCCACCCGGGTAAGCTGTTCAGGATCGCAGCGAACCCCTCCCTTCGCCCCACCGAACGGAATGTTCACCACGGCGCACTTCCANNAGGTGCATAGCGTATCCCCCCCTTCGAGGGACCCATCACGTCGTTGTGGATGACGCGATACCCCTCAAACACTTCTATGGTTCCATCGTCCATCTGTATCGGGATCGAAACGATCACCTGGCGCACGGGGGTCTTCAGGTATTCGTAGAGACCCGGCTCAAGACCCAGGATCTCCGCCGCGACATCAAATCGCCGCATCATCGACTCGAACGGATTTCCCCTGTCTGGAAGCGGAGCGGGTTCTTTGTAGTGACGTACGTCCTGTGGTTCCATAGGAATGCAAAATACGAAAGCCAGCGCTGACTTTCAAGGAATGAGCAGCTCGGGGGGCCCATGGACGACCCCGCGACGGTACTGTCCGAGGTCGCCTTCAGTCAATACAGTTCAATAACAATGGGATTCAGTGGTTTCCCGTTCTCCTGAATCGTGATGCGGCGTACCAGGGCGAGGGAATAGATGAATGACCGGCGATCACCTTCGACGTTTCGGGTGATGACAAAATAGTCCTCCTGAACGTCACTCAAGGTTGCACGGTAGGTGAGGGAGGCATCTTCGTGGACGAACTGCTCGGGCCCGGACGTCGTATCGAGAACAAGAACGTCCAGCCCCATATGCTGGAGCAGGAAGTCACGATTGGTCTGCAATGGGATTTGACCCTGGGCCGGAACCCCGGCCAAGAGAAGAAGAACGAGGATGGTTGCGACCCGCCAATACTTCGGGAGGCGCCGGATGACTTCCGCTGAGTTTCCCGGAAGCGGAGCAATGCTGGGGTTCCCCCCTGGTTCCACGACGTTCATCTGGACGGTCCTTGACCGGGCGAGAAGAAGAGCTTCAAGAGTGCGTCGCGGGCTCACTCTGCGGCGATGCCTTGCGAAAGAGTCCCTTTCGGTACACGATCCCGAACGGGATGATCACGCAGTATCCTGCAACAAGCAGGATCGGCGCCACCACGAGCGGGAGAAAGCCCTCCACTGTTCCCTGTAGCATCGCGAGGTATCCCCCCACGATGACCAGCAGGCCGATGCCCATGATGATAAAATTCTCACGAGCCAGGGGTAACTTGTCGTCTTTCGCGCCGCGTCGGCGGCCGTCCCTGCGAATTGGCTTTGCCACGTTCTCTCCTTACTGTTGCGATATCCTCTCCAAAAAAAAGGCCCAGCGTTGGGGGGAACGCCGGGCTTGACCATACATCATACAACAGTCAGGGGAGAAACTGTCGTAAAGGTCAAGCGGTAATATACACAGTTGGCCGTCATTGTCAAGGGAAAATTTTACCGCCTACCCCTCCTCCCCATGTCCGGTGGACTGGATAACCCCATCAGCAATGCGCAGGACCCGATCCGCCTGTTTGGCCAGTGCCTCATTGTGGGTAACCACGATGAAGGTCTGGCCCCGCTTCCTGCTCAGCGTCCAGATAAGTCTGTGCAGCATATGGGCGTTCTCGCTGTCCAGGTTCCCGGAGGGTTCATCGGCCAGGACGACACTCGGGGAATTCATCAGGGCCCGCGCGACAGCAACGCGCTGCTGCTCCCCTCCCGAGAGTTTCGGGGGGCGCTCATCTCCCCGATGGTCAAGTCCCACTTCCCGCAGGAGCGCCAGCGCTTCATCCCTGATTCCGGGAAGCTTCTTCCCAAGGATCAGCGCGGGCATGGCGACATTTTCAAGGGCAGAAAATTCGGGCAGTAGGTGATGGAACTGAAAAACAAATCCAATCCGCTGGTTCCGAAATCGGGCAAGCTCGTCGTCCCCGAGGGCAAACACATCCCTCCCCTCGTAGTGAACGGTCCCACTGGTCGGACGATCAATCGTTCCGATGATGTGGAGCAGGGTGCTCTTCCCCGCCCCTGACGCGCCGACAATGGCAACAATTTCACCCCTGCCGATCTCCATGGTGATCCCCCTGAGCACGCTGAGGCGGGTGGAACGGTCCTCGCCGGTCAGGAAGTCTTTCGTGACCCCTCGTGCCACAATGATCGGTGCGTTCGAATCGGGGGTCGTCCCTGTCATTCCCATCGTATGGCCTCCACCGGCATCAACCGTGCAGCGCGCCTCGCGGGATAAAGCGACGCAAGGGTTGAGAGAAGCATTGAAGCGAGCGACACAGCGAGAAAATCCGACGAGCGGACCTCAACGGGGATTGCCGGGATGATATACACACTTGGATCGAGCGGAAAGAGATGATATTCGATCTGCAGGTAGCAGACTGTGAGACCGACGAGGATACCTGCCACTGTGCCAAGGACGCCCACGAGAATCCCTTCAAACATGAAGACGCGCGTGATGCTTTTTCTCGTCGCGCCCAGCGCTTTCAGAATCCCGATGTCACGCCGCTTCTCGATCACGCCCATGGTGAGAGAGCCGAGCACATTGAAGGTGGCCACACCCACAATCAGGCAGAGAATGATGTATGCCGTCCACCGCTCGATCTTCATCACCGAATAGAGATCCCTGTGCAAATCGTACCAGGTGGACACTCGGTACGCTGGACCGAGGATCGGACCGATCGCCTGCTTCACCGGTTCGGCATCCCGTATGGAATGCAGCCGGACTTCGATCCCGGATACCTGGTCCGGCATCTCGAAGAGGGCCCGCGCAGTTTCCATGGAAAGGTATGCGTAGTGCGCGTCATAGTCCTTGTTGTTCGAATCGTAAATCCCGACGACCACACAGCGCCGCGTCCGCGGCGTGGCGAACTGGGTCAGGACGGCGTCAACTCCAACGGGGCTCACAACCGTGATCTCCGAGCCGACCGTCGCGCCGAGGCGGTCCGCAAGCGTCAGGCCAAGGACAATCCCCGATTCCTCTTCCCGGTCGTCGAACCGGAATTCACCCAGAATGGTGCTGCGAGAAACCCCGGAAACACGACCAATCGTGGAATCAACGACCCCCCGGACAAGAACCACGCGGTTGACTCGCGGCGTCATCAGAAGTGCCTTGCTCGCCAGATATGGGGCAAGAGCCGCCACGCGCGGGTCGGCCTCAATTCTCTGGAGCATTGCGGGGGGACACGCGAATGCTGTCCCGCGAGCCGCCTCTATCCGGATGTGGGGGTCGAAACCGACAAGGACGTTCGTGACAACGCTGTTGAACCCGTTGAACACCGACAGGACAATCACCAAAGCGGCGACACCGACGGTGATACCGATGACGGAAACAAGCATGATGATGTTGATGAAACGCATCTGGCGTTTCGATCGCAAATACCGACGCGCTATGAAATATTCAACTCGCATCAGCTGAACCGAATGGCGGTGACCGGATTCAGATTCGCGGCAAGTCTCGCCGGAACCAGGGCAGTAAGGAAACAGAGGGCAATCGTAATTCCGGAGACAACCAGAAAGTATTCCGGAAGCAGAAGAACGGGAACCGAAGTCATGAAATAGATGTCACTGGGAAGCGAAAAGAAGCGGAATTCTTCCTGGGCGGCAAGAAGCGCGAGCGCGAAACCGTTCCCCAGCACCGTCCCCGTAATACCAATGGTCATCCCCTGCCTGAGAAAGATCGCCGTGATTCCCCATTTCGTTGCCCCCAGTGACGCCAGCACGCCGATCTCCCTGGTCTTGTCAAGAACCATCATCAGGAGGGTCCCGATAATATTCACCGTCGCGACCACTATGATCAGGCCGAGTATGATCGGCACCGGCTTCTTCTGAAGCTCAATCCAGCTGAACAGGTGACGGTAATTCTCAAAGACGGTCCGCCCGAAATGAGGATAACCAAGGAGATCGGTGATGCCGTCGGCAACACTCCGGGCCGAATCAGCAGTCGTCAGCATCACATCGTACCCCGAAACCGCGTCCGGCACCTGGAAAAGCGTCTGTGCGTCCCGGAGGCCAGTGAAGGCATAGACATCGTCATACTCGGACATCCCGCTTTCGTACAGCCCGATGACCTTGAACCTGGCGACCCGTGGCTGGCCTGATTCGAGTCCACGGCTCACCGCGAAGATGGTCACCATGTCTCCAACGCCGACGGAAAGTCTGGCCGCCAGCCGTGTGCCAAGCACAATATGAGGAACGCCGCCGGAGGGCCGGTCCAACTCGTACCTCCCCGCAACAATAAAGCGGGGTGTTATCGAATTGTCATATTGCGTGTCGAGACCTTTCAGGAGAATCCCGTCAACAGCCTGGCGCGAGCGGATGAGGGCTTCGCGGGAGACGTACGGCGAAACGGAAACCACGGAAGGGAAAGCGTCTTTGATCCGGTGGATATTCGACTGGTAATCGCGGAGCGGCAGATTCTGAAATCCCGTGATCTGCACGTGGCTGGTGAATCCGATCACTTTTTCAGTGATCTCGCGCTCAAACCCACCCAGAATGGAGAGCGCGATGATGAGGGTGGCGGTTCCTAGCGTCACTCCGAGAGTCGCAATCCCGGAAATGAACGAGACAAAACCGGCATTTTTGCTCGACCGGAGGTATCTCCGCGCAATGAGCGTGGTGTAGGACATTACCTCGCGCCCCGGGAACCGTCTTCCATGAGGAACCCTTTGATAAAGGCCTCCAGATCACCGTCCATGACAGCCTGAACATTGCTCGTCTCAACGCCCGTTCGATGATCCTTCACGAGATTGTAGGGATGGAATACGTACGAGCGAATCTGGCTGCCCCATTCAATCTTCTTTTTCGTGCTCTCTAACGCATTCAGGCGGGCTTCCTCCTCGTCCTTCCGCTTCTGATATAGCTGCGATTTCAACATCTTCATCGCCCGCTCCCTGTTCTGGAACTGGGAACGCTCCTGCTGGCAGGCAACAATAATCCCGCTCGGAACATGGGTAATCCGGACGGCAGTCTCGACTTTGTTGACGTTCTGCCCCCCTTTGCCTCCAGCGCGGTATGTGTCAATCTTCAGGTCGGCCGGGTTGACTTCAATTGCAACGTCATCTTCGACCTCCGGATAGACAAAAACTGAGGCGAATGAGGTATGTCTTCGTGCGTTCGAGTCAAACGGGGAAATCCGCACGAGCCTGTGGACCCCGTTTTCAGCCTTCAGGTAGCCGTATGCAAATTTGCCGGACACCTCCACGGTAGCACTCTTGATTCCCGCACCATCGCCGTCCAGACGATCGGCCAGCGACACCTTGAAACCCATCCGTTCAC
>DKBG01000100.1 GCA_002451155.1 Ignavibacteria bacterium UBA6906 | reverse complement strand
TTACCCCAATCCGTTTAATCCATCGACACGGATTACGTACGGGGTGCCGCGCGATGTGCACGTCACCCTGGAAGTGTTCGATATCCTCGGAAGAAGAGTGGCGACTCTCGTAAACGAACGGATGGCAGCCGGCGAGTACACGGCGACGTTTGATGCATCCCGGCTCGGGTCAGGAGTCTACATCTACCGGCTCTCTACCGGAAGCCAGTCACAAACGCGAAAGATGATGTTGATGAAATAATCGATTCGTGCGGGCCAGACGGATCGTCCCGCCAGGAGCACAAAAGGATCCGGCTGCGACCATCCGCGGCCGGATCCTTTTTTGTGACCCGAGCCCGGGGAGGTGGCCAGGGGCATTGATTGTTCACAATACACTTCCGATACTTCTGGAGATCTCCCCTGTCCCGGCCGTAAGATCCCGCTTGCGCCTGGCCGACTGTGGGCGGAGACTCGGCCCTGCCTGGCAGGGCCCTTTCCCGGAGGCACTTTCGGTCCAGGTTCCCCGATGAAACAACGCAACCCGCTCTCACAGATTTTTGTCGGCCTCGGCGCGCTGCTCACAACCCTGGTAGTGGGCACGCTCGGGTACATGATCCTCGAGGGGTGGGATATCATCGACGCGTTTTATATGGCGGTCATTACGATATCTACGACCGGCTTCAAAGAGGTCCATGATCTCTCTCATGCCGGCCGCCTGTTCACGCTCGCGTTGATCTTCGCGGGGATAGGATCGATTGCGTATACCAGTGGACGGGGTCTCCAGCTCATCATGGAGGCCCATTATTTTCGGAGTCGGCGTATGACCAGAAAAATCTCAGATCTCGAGAGTCACTATATCGTCTGCGGGTTCGGACGCATGGGCCGGTTTGTCTGTGCGGAGCTTGCAGAACAGCATGTCCCCTTTGCAGTCATCGAGAAGAATCCGGCCCAGGTGGAGGACCTCCGGGGCACCGGGTATCTCTTCGTGGCGGGAGATGCGACGGACGATGACATCCTCATCGAGGCCGGGATTCGCCGGGCCAAGGGGATGGCGGCAGTTCTGGCAACGGATGCGGAAAACGTGTTTGCCACGCTCTCGGCCAAAGTTCTGAACCCGGCGCTCTTCATTGTCGCGCGCGCCGTGGAGGAAGAAACCGAGTCCAAACTCAAAAAGGCGGGGGCGAGTCGCGTCGTGAAACCGTATGAGGCGGGGGGAACCCGGATGGCGGAGCTTCTGATGAGACCCGGGGTCGTGGAGTTCATCGATATCGTGTCGCGCGACCGGAGCGTGGACCTGAGCATCGAAGAGGTGACGGTCGAAGAGAAGTCCGCGCTGTCCGGGAAAAATCTCGCCGGAAGTCCGATCAGGCAGGAACTGAATGTCATCGTTGTCTCCGTCAACCGGCGGGAAGGAAAGATTGTGTTCAACCCAAGATCCGACCTGGTGATCGAGCCCGGCGACCGGCTCTTCGCGCTGGGGGAACGCTCAAGTCTCCTGGCACTCCACGCTCTCGCGAAATCCCGGGCCTGATCGAGGTCAGCGCGACGAGAGCAGGTTCTTCTTCACGAGGTCTTTTCCTCCCATGATCACGACGGCGACGGTCAGGACGCCCAGGGTCGCGATGATGACGGAGAATCCGATGATCACGACCTCCCGGGCGACATCGAGCTCCACCAGTGCCATCGCGGTAAAAAAGAGCATTACTACGGCGTTCGAAAAGCGCGCAACCAGACTCGCGCGGGGGACGCCCTCCCGCCCGAGGCCGCGGCGGACAGTCACGGCCACCCAGCGCGCGATGAACCACCCGGCGCCCAGAATGATCAGCGAGACGAGCAGCCTCGGGATGATCAACACTCCGCGTTCGATCAGGTTCGAGAGAATCGTAAGCTGCATTGCCGCAAGGGCTGCGTTGAGGAAGACAAGAAAGACGAGGAAAAACGCGGTGTTGCCGATCGCATTGAAGAGCGCGTACCGGATGTCAGCCTTGGAAAATTCCTCGCCCCACCGGAATGACCCCAGAATTCGCTCCACCCGGAGAAGGACGCAGATCTGTACCACGATCCGCTTGATGATCCACCCGGCAATGACGCCGAGAATCAGCAGTACGATTCCCGCGAGCAGACTGGGGAAGTAGTCGATGATGCTCTGTGCCAGACTGGAGAACGGATTGCTACTCATGCGGCTCCTCTTCCATGGTTCGTGTTGTCAGCAGGGATTTCCAGAATGATTTTTTCTCTTCGTATTCTCGAATCCAGAGGACCGGACAGTCGGTCTCCTCGGTGATTTCCTGAATGAGCGAGCGTCGCAAGAGCAACTCGAGAAAATCCCCCGTCCGACCGGACATCAGGATGAGGTCCGCCTTCCGTGCAAGCATCAGGACTCCCTGAAGGATTCCCTCTTCAACCACCGTGTGGATTTCCGCGTTGATCCGGAAGTCCGCCAACCGCTTACGGATTTCGGCAAGCCGTTCCGCCCGTTCGGTCTCCGTGGTGTCAGGATCGAGGACTACACCGATATGGACTTTGCACTTGAAATACGCGGCAAGGGCAGGCGCGACCTCCAGTGCAAGATGGGTATGAATATTCTCGCCGTACGGGATAAGAATGTTCTTGATCGGTTTCGACGGCAACTGTCCGTGCAGCACTGCCACCTCACAGGGTGATTCCTGCAGGACACTGTCGATAACAGACGAGAACAGCCGCTCCATGAACGTGGGATCTTTCTGACGGCTGATAATGACGAAGTTGCAGGCTTCCTCCTCCGCGACGTCCACGATCCCCTGCGAGATTCTGTGTGACACCTTGATGATGGGCCTGACTCGCACGCCGGCGCTGGCAGCGAATCCCGACGCTTTTTCCAGAAACGACGCAGTCTTGCTCCGCTCTTCGAGACCTGTCTGAAGGGGCTGACCCTCCGGCACCTCGATGACGTGAAGGTAGATCACCTCTGCCCGGTGCTGGGTGGCGACTGCGACGGCGATCTTTGAAAGACTCTCCGTCGTTGCAGGGTTTGCCACCGCGACGAGCACCCTGTACTCCTTTCGCTCAAGCCGCCCCAGCGCCTCAACCTTGTGGAGGTGCTCCACCTCACGCCTGGAGGCATAGAACCGGTAGACCACAAGCCCGGCGGCGATCCATGCGCCCGTCACCATCCACCCGAGCGGGCTATAGGTGAACATATACAACGCCAGAAAAAAGAGAAGTGCGATTCCAATGATCGTCAGGACGGGGAAGAGCGGTACCCGGAACCCCCTGTCGAGGTCCGGTCGTTTCTTCCTGAGACGGATGAGTGTGATGTTCACCTGGAGAAAAAGAAGCAGGAACATGATGTCAGCCGCGGACGCCACATCTTCTATGTGAAGGGCCAGCGACATCCCCACGACAATGATCAGAGAAAACACAATTGCCAGGTTGGGGGTGAAGTTCTTTGGGTGAACCTTGCTGAAGAACGTGGGGAAATTCCGGTCCCGCCCCATCGCAAATGCGACCCGTGAAGAAGAATAGACGGTTGCGTTCAGCGCGGACATCGTCGAGATCAGTCCGCCAAAAAGCAGCATGATGCCCCCGCCGACAAAGAACGTTTTTGCCACCTCGACAAGTGCCGTCTCTTTTCCCAGAGCCAGGAAATCCCAGGATGTCATCCCTTCGGGACGGACCGCGCCGAGCGAAGCGACGGCGACGAGCAGGTAGATCGGCACAACGATTGCGAGTGAGAGGAAGACGGCGCGCGGGATGTTCTTCCTGGGATTCCGAATTTCCTCGGAAGCCTGGGAGATGACTTCAAATCCCTGAAAGGCAATGAATGTGAGTCCCATGGCCTTGATAATGCCGCCCCATCCGTGCGCAAAGAACGGGGTAAAGGCATCCTGCCAGTCAGACCGGCCAAACGCGATCTGCAGGCCAAAGCCAACAAACACACCGAGAATAACGATCTTGGTCATTGTGACGAGATTTCCCACTTTGCCCGTCTCGGACGCCCCACGGAAATTCACGTATCCGAACACCAGCGCGATGGCAGCCGCAAGGACTTTTTGTGGGGTGAGAAATCCCAGCGACGGGAGAACGATGTCGAACTCCGCGAGGACGTGCTCCAGATACGCTCCGAAACCGAGGGCATACAGACTGCAGGCAACGGCGTGGGCAAACCAGCTCATCCAGCCGGAGAGGAATCCGTTCCACTTCGGTAGACCCTCCTTGACCCAGAGATAACCTCCGCCAGCGTCGTGAAAGCAGGAGCCGAGCTCGGCGTACGACATGGCAGTGAGAAGCGCAACAAACCCGTTCAGGAGAAAGGCAAGAATGAGAGCCGGTCCTGCGACTCCTGCGGCAATGCCTGTGAGGACGAAAATCCCGGCCCCGATCATCGCGCCGACGCCGATCATCGTTGCGTCGAGCAGGCTCATCTCCCGGCTGAGATGGACCTCAGTTTCAAATTTCTTCATGCTGTCGATTTCCTTCTCTTGTGGCGACGTCAGGCGCTTCTCGGCCCCCGAACCTACGGGCCGGTCTGCTGCCCGCCCGCGTCATCAGGCGGTGTGGATGGTCTGCCCTGATCTCTTCCGCCCGGGAAGCCGGGCAGATGGATTCGAAACGCTGGCGCCTTGTACCCGGCCGGCAGATGGTCTTGCGGAATTGACGCTGCATTTCCGTCACGGAGGGCCGTGAAGTGCGGTGAGCAGATTTCCACTCCCGCATCAAAGAACGAGTCCTGGATAGACTGATGCAGGGCGGAATACGTCCGCGACATCTCGTTCGGCCGGTCGGTGTATGCGTTCAGTTCGTACCTGACATAGAAGTCATCCAGAGCGGCCTGGAGCACAAAGGGAGGTGGATCCGGCAGGATCGAGGGCGTTCCCCGCGCGGCCGAGAGAAGTAGTTCGTGGACCCTCCGCCATGGGACATCGTAGCCAATCGTGACGGAGGTATGCAAAATCAATCCTTTTTCTGCTGACGAGGAATTATAGTTAATGATGTGACTTCCCAGTACCATCGCGTTTGGAATTGAAATATCCACATTCTTGACCGTACGGATGCGCGTCACGAGGAGTGTCTTCTCCACGACATCGCCCATTGCGTCCGCTATCTTGACGCGGTCACCCGGGCGAAACGGTCTCATGTACGTCAGGACCACACCCGCGACAATATTGGCGATCGCTGAGCTTGACCCCAGGGAGAAGAGAATTCCAAGGAATATCGAGATGCCCTGAAACGCGGGAGAATTCGATCCTGGGAGGTACGGAAAGACGATCACAGCGACAAAGGCGAGAATAAGAAATCTGACGATTTTGTAGGTCGGGATCGACCACTCCGGATAGAACCCGGGGAACCGGATCGCATTGCTTTCGAGTCCCTGGAAAATCAGCTTGATGAATCTGAGGACATAGTTGGTCACAACCCCAATGACCAATATGAAAAAAAGGTTTGGCAGGTAGTTGAGAACGGCCGAAGCGAGAGAGGTGAGGGGGTGTGCGAGATACGTGAGCAGAGCTGCGGACCAGGTCTTCGTGAATCCGAAGAAAGTGAAAATGGTTGTCAGAGTAACATACGCGAGCAGAAGAAGCAGAATTGTCTGGACAATTTTTGCGACCAGCACCAGTGATGATATGATATTCCGTGCTGGAATGATCTCCATGGTTCTGAGTCGTACAGAGTGAATAAATGTTCCCTCCCAGCCGGGGATCGTGCGCTTGACATAGGAAAAGAATGAGAGAATCATTTTCCCCACCACTCCCGCAATGATAAGCGCGAACATTGTGAGAAGGACTCCGGTCAGCAGCGGCCTGATGGTCAATGACTGCGTCCATGGGAGGAGGTCCAGCGCTGCCTCCACGAGCAGGTAGAAGACTGCAATGGAGAGGCCAAATCGTATCGCACGCGCAATCAGAACGAGAAATCCTGCGAGTGCCTCCTTTCCGACAAACTCGTGCGATTTGAACCGGATCGGCCGAAGGATTTTTCCCTCATACCCCTCCAGGTATGTGTAGAAGCGCGGAAATATCATGCGGAGAACGATGAAGACAAGAACTGTCCCTGCAAACAGCCCGAGAAGGATCAGAAGTCGCTTCAGAAGATCCCGGGATGCGTGGCGGTCACTCTCGACGGTGAGTCGTTCCTGGATCATCAACGAGTACTGTCGGGCAAGCACGTCGCGGTTTTCCCCGGCCAGCGATGCATCATGGTCGGTAATCGTCATGACAACCGTCTCGCCTGACGTGATGTAACTCATGCCGGAGAAATCAACAACGCGGAGTGTGTCGGATGAGGGATGGTCCAGGATAGACTGCAGGGTTGCAGTGATCTTCTGGGCGCGTTCTTCAGGGCCGAATGATCCGAGCGGCGCTGCGAGCGTCAAAACCGTGTCACCACCTATTAGCACGGGCGCAGATGTCGCCGGGGCGCGCGTCGAATCGGAGGTCGAGGAAGCCCTCACACTAAACGGACAGAGCGCAGTGAGTATGCAGACAAACAAACGTGCGGTGCTGTTCATGCCTCCCTCTAGGGGTGGTCGTGGTAAGGAGTCCTGAGCCCTGGCCGGTGAGAGATGGTCCAATGGTCCCTGCTGCGATGCTGGAACCCTTGCATGGGAAGCTCCGCCGGGCGGGTCAGGAGGACACAGGAGATACTGCCCAAGATACATCGGCTTGTGCTGACCTGCAAGGTGTCATCCGGAAACGGATTCCCGGTTGATTATTCAGGAATCTCTTCCGATACTTCCACAACCCGTCAATAACGCAGGAACACCGTGCGTGATCAGCGGCGTCGCTCGGTATACGATTCGCCCCGCAACGGAGATCCCGATCAACTCTCCGAAATCGGTATCCGCGACAGGTCATCGTCAGGATCCACGCACGGGAAGCACGGAGAACCCCCGACGCACCCACATCTGTTCCCTCCCATCAGGAGTTATCAATGCACTTAGAATCCCTTGACTGGGTTATCGTGATCACTACCCTGGCAGTCTGCTTTATTCCCGCGCTGTTTTTTGGAAAACGGGCAGGNNGTGGCAGGGAACTGGGTCTGGTGGGCCTTCACGCTGACGGGGGTCCTGACCGTTTTCTTCTATGCCCGGCTCTGGCGTCGATCGAAAGTGATGACAGATCTTGAATTCTATGAGATCCGGTACTCAGGAAAGGCCGCGAGCTTTGTCCGCGGATTTCGCTCGGTCTATCTGGGTCTCTTCTTCAACTGCATGATCATGGCCACGGTAAACCTGGCCGCATGCAAGATCGCCGGTGTCCTGTTTGGTCTAGAGCGCTGGCAAACGCTCATTGCCGTCGGGATCCTGAATGTTATCTTCGCCACGCATGCCGGCTTGTGGGGTGTCCTTGTCATCGACATGATTCAATTCTTTATTATGATGACGGCTGTGATCGCCGCGGCCTACTTCTCCGTGCAGCTCCCGCAGGTGGGTGGGCTGTCAGGCCTCGTCGACAAAGTCTCGGCCCTGCAGGGACCGGGCGGGATCAACTACCTGGACATGCTGCCGGATTTCGCCAACCACTGGGATATCGCGGTGGCCATTTTCATCATGCCCCTGGCCGTACAGTGGTGGGCGGTCTGGTACCCGGGTGCTGAACCGGGTGGAGGGAGCTATATCGCACAGCGTATGCTGGCGTCAAAGTCAGAGAAAGACTCGCTCGGGGCGGTTCTGTTCTTCAATCTTGCCCATTACGTCTTGCGCCCCTGGCCATGGATACTTGTCGCCCTCTGTTCCCTGATCGTCTTTCCACAACTCGCCGATATCCAGAAAGCCTTCCCGAACCTTGACCCTTCATTGATCGGGCATGATATTGCGTATCCCGCAATGTTGACATTTCTGCCTGTTGGGTTTGTCGGCCTGATTGTCGGCGGCCTCATCGCAGCCAACTCATCGACGATCCTGACCCACCTGAACTGGGGGGCGTCCTATCTTGTCCATGATTTCTACCGGCGGTTCATCAAGACCGATGCGAGCGAGAAACACTATGTCCTGGCCGGACGCCTCACCACGGTCGGTCTCTTCTTCGCCGCCTCGGCGCTCGTGTTCCTCCTTGATACCGCGAAGGACGCCTTTGATCTCATCCTCCAGGTGGGGGCCGGGACCGGGTTGCTCTATCTGGTCCGGTGGTTCTGGTGGAGGGTGAACGCCTGGTCCGAGGTAGTGGCGATGGTGAGCTCGTTCGCGGTCTCTGTGATCCTGCTCGTGCTGAGCAAGAACGGCATCCAGTTCAGCACGCACGTGGCGCTGGTGATTACGGTCGCAGCCACCACAATCTGCTGGGTGGTCACGGCCTTCGTTGGCCCCCAGACAGACCGAAAGACGCTGATCGCATTCTACCGGCTGACGAGGCCGTTCGGGCCGGGATGGAAAGTGATCAGTGCGGAAGCGGGCCTCGGTCGGGAGGACGAGCTGTCGACACGGGGGACCATTCCCCTTGCACTCCTCGGATGGGTTACCGGTTGTGTGGTGATCTGGAGCTCACTCTTCACCGTAGGGAATTTTCTGTACGGGAGGATGACCTACGCGTGGATTCTCCTCGCAGTCTTCATCGTGAGCGGACTGATTCTCCTCAGGGTTGTCAACCGGCTCTGGAATAACAGTACACCTGAGGCTCCTCTCGAGGACTGAGAGCGGGACGTCCGCTGGCGTCGAGGCCGACGATTCTCACTTTGAGGATCCGTCATAGACGAAACGCAGACTAATCCAGGAGCAAACGATGAACGTGACTCCACATCGGCTTTCCCTCGCAGGTGCGGCCATCGCCTCTGTTTTCGGTTTGATTCTTGCAGGGTGCGGGAGCGCGCATGTTGAAAGCTCATTCCAGGGAGGGCTCGACACGCTCGGCTTGACGGCAAGCAGGGTCGCATTGTTGAACCTTGAGCGGAATTCAAGATTCTCTCTTGTGATCGAAGCTGCAGCCGACAGTATTGCACGATTGAGCAGTGACCGGCAGGTGAAGCGTAATGCGATGCGCTGGAAGCTCGCGGCCATTCCCGCCATGAGAGAAGCGCTTTTCTTCGGTGATCCCGCCGTGGGATCCATGGATGCCTGGGCGTTTACCTTTCAGATGCAGGATTACCTTGAGAACGGGGGCGGGAAGGACCTGTTTGGAGAGTTCCAACCGATCGCCCTCCGTGTCTGCGCGAAGCTGGACTCGATGCTGACTGGTGAGAGAACAGATAGCAGCGTGCATGCCTATTCACTTACCCTCAGGGGACAGATACGGAAGTGGGCTCGTGCGCACCCGATTGAGAATTCACTTCTGGAACGTCCCACAGTGGTCCAGGATCTTGCAGACCTCGATCTTGCTGCGTCAACATCGTTGGGAGGAATTGTCGGGGATATCGGACAGTCTGTTCGCGATCTTTCCGCTCGCGTAAATATCTATGCGACACAGGTTCCGAAAGAAGCTCGCTGGCAGGTGGAGTATCTGGCGCAGGAGTACAGGATCGATGAAAGGCTTGACACCCTTGACAGCCAAGCGGCAGATATCACAAAGGAGATCAACAGGCTGGTCGGCCTGATCGAAGGCGGGGGCGTGACGATCGATATCAGGGCTCTGAAGCAACTCAGGGAGGATCTTCTGCGTCTCGAAGACATTCTTGCCACGGAACGTGTCCGAATTCTGGCTGATGTTGACCGCCAGCGCCTTGAAACCATTGCGGCGGTGGAGAGATTGTCCGAGGCAACGATGAAACAAGCGGAGGTCAGAGGGATCGCTATCGTCGATCACCTGATGTGGCGCGTGGCTCAGATCCTGGCGGGCCTTGCATTCTTCGTGATGCTATTCCTGGTGGGTTTCCGGCTTCTGGGCGGGAAACATGCGGCCAGGATGTAGATGCAATATTGGGAGGGGCAAGGTCGTTGTGCCCTCCAGGTCAGGGACGGGTGGACATGCCCGGGAGTACCCCGTCGCCTCCCGGTCATTCAGAGAGCCGCGGGTGGAACCTCCGCCCGTCATTCATTTTCGCGGCCCAATTTGACCGAAAGGAATTGCCCGGAAATCGGGCAGTTCTCGAAACACAACGGAATCCTTCCGAAGCGTGAAATCCATTGCACGAGCGTCTACAAACCCCGGATCCTGCTGCGTGATGTAGTTCTCGCCGATATCCGTCTGCGCGTACTTCCCGACGAGGCGGAATGTCTCCTCGTACTTTACCAGAACGTTCTGGTCAAAAACATTTCGCCGGGGCCGCATGCCGACGTACGTTGTTCCGTCGGAGAGAAGATCCAGCCAGTCCTTCAGGAGCGGGTAGTGCGTGCTGTACGGAGGCTTTGTGATATCCACCGATCGTGTCAGACGCCGCGTGTAGATGCCCTTCTCGCCGAAATAGTAAGGGATCTGGTCCAGTCCGAAATCATACCACATCGATTTCAATTGGTAGGCGGGTCCATACCCCTCGATGAAAATATTGTTCCGTACAGTAAGATCGTGCCCTCCGTTGCTGTACACCGTGCCATACGATGCAACCCTGTAGAATACATTCCCCTCAACCGTTGCGCCGCACGTTGCGTCGTCGAAGTAGACGCCCATAGTCCATTTCCTGTCCGGCCGGCCGACATGATGAAAGAAATTCCACCGTATGACATTTCCCCGGTCGCTCGGATCACGCCCGAGGTACCATGCTGATGCATCGTTCGAGTTCCGCGCCACGTGATGGATACAATTGTACTCGAAGAGATGATCATTCCCCCGGACGAAGATAGCCTGCAGATCCCCGTTGAAGATTTCGCTGTGGACGATCCGGTTCCCGCAGCCATCGATGTTGACGCCTGCTGCGCCCGCTTTGTTCCGCCGGTCGAAATCGTGAATGCGGCAGTCGGTTACCGTGTTGTTTCCCGGCGTAAGGGTCTTCTTGCTTCCCCCGCCCAGGATAATTCCCCCCGAGCCGGTGTTATAGACCTCACAACGTTCGATAGTCAGGTCTTTTCCGGCATCCCGCTCCCAATCGGTGTTCATGTAGTAATGGGAGTGAAAGCTCCCCACCTCTCNNGCAGTCGGCGATCCTGTTGTGAGATCCTCCCTCCAGGTACGCCCCGATTCCCCGTCCACATTCAATGATGAGTCCTCGAATCTCAACGTAAGAAACGTTTTCGATTGCGATGAGAGGTTGGTCCAGAAGCGAAACCGAAATCCGCGCGCGTGAAAGGTCTGCCGGCGGCCAGAGGTAGAGAACACCTGCAGACCGGTCAACGTACCACTCTCCCGGTTCATCGAGCTCCTCCAGCAGATTCAGTGCGACGTACTGGTTGAAATTCTCGCCACTTGCCAGACCGTACATATGTGGGGAGGCGAATCTGATTTCTCTTCGGACAGTATCGATGGTAGCGACGCGGATTTTGTCATCCGAAAACCCGTAGTGGAAATACCCCTGCAGCCAGACATCCGGAGCGGCAGCCCAGCGTGCGTGACGCGGATCGGTGTAGCGAAACGTCCCCGGTCGGTCGCTGTAATCCCCGATTCGTGGAACTGAACCGGGATCGACAACCTCGCCCATAAGAATTGCCCCTGTATTTGGGTAACGCGCCAGCGGCAGCGGAACGTCGTTCCAGAAAAGCTCCAGAGGGGCAGGGACAATCGGGTGGCCGTGCCCGAACTGAAGATGCGTACCGTAGTCATCAATGCCGAGGGCTTTCAGGTCAACGCAGAGAACAGCTCTGCGTGCGTCCGGAGGGAGTCGCCGGAGCGTGGCGGTATCACCGACCGGTCTGAATGCGTCGGGAGGGATGTCGGCGCCGCCCGTGATGCGCACAGTCTCTCCCTCGGCGGCACGGTAGATCGTCCGCCCTTTGGCTGATCCACTGTCCTGCGGTCCAAGCTCAAATGATCTCATCACCTGATAGGTCCCGCCTCGAAGCACCACCACGATCTCCGCCGTGGGTTGAGCAGATCGGGCGTCGCGCGCGGCCGTCTGTGCGCGCTCGAGAGTGCGAAACGGCTTCACGAAGGTGCCCGGGGAAGTATCGTTGCCCGTCGGGGAGACGACGATTTCGACGCGGGAACCGGGAGATTGGAGGAACGAAAAAAGGAGGAATAGGGCGACGGTTTTCATTCAAGAGTCTCCTTTGATCGAAGTCCCGGATGTCATCGGGAAAGCGTGATACGG
>DKBG01000227.1 GCA_002451155.1 Ignavibacteria bacterium UBA6906 | reverse complement strand
ACATAGAAGACCTCAGCCTGCGGGTACCGGAGGCGGGCAAATTCCTGATCCCCTTTCTCAAGTAATACTGGCGGGGCGATCGGAAGAACCCAGAGCAGCAGTCCGATCCAGGCGCGCATCATAGGGAGTACCCCCGTTCAAAGATTCAGTCTGCACAATACCAATTTCCGATCCAAAGAGAATCACCTAAAGGGATGGAAGACGGTCTGGTCCTTTCGGTCTATCTGATGTGCCGGCGGAGAAACGCATAGCTCTGCGCATTCCCAAAATCTTCCATTCGTCCTGTGGGCCGGGAAGTCAGTCGGACTCCATGCCTGAGGCGGGAGCGGGGAGATTCACGTAAAGGCCCTCCGACTATTCTCCAGTGTTCCTGATCGTGAATTTCCTAGCGACGTCGGTACTCCTGCGATCGGTTCGCTGCCGCGACCGCCTCGGTCTATATAGGCAGAAGGAGGCCATATGCGTCAACGCGTATGTGGACGTGTCCGGGGGCCCCACGGTGGAGAGAGATTGAACCTTTCGGCGTCTCTCTATATTGAGGGTATCCGTCCCTTTCTCACACAACGACGGTCCATCTCCCGGGCCGGCTGCCGTCCAGCGCACCCCGAACGAGCCGCGGCGTCGGCCGGGAGACGATGGCCCCGCACAACCATTACCACTGAATGAATGGTTGACATACAAGGGCATTGACAATATGCAATTGAGCAGTGTCAGTTGGCTGCTCCCGCGTGCCCCGAAACCGTCCTGTTCTCGGTTCGAGAAAGTCCTTCCGCCGCATGGATTTTTTCTTTTGAAAACGCGAGATTGGAATTCATCCAAATTCTTCAAAGGACTCGATGAAGCCGGAGGAAAGCAAAGAGCTGGCAGTGCTCGCCGAATTTCCGGATATGAACCCAGGCCCTGTGTGCCGCCTGGATCGCTCCGGAAATGTGATACTGGCTAACACTGCCGCAACGAAATTGTTTGGAGAACGAGAGCTGCGCGGAAAATCCTGGCGGGCTCTTTGCCCGGGCCTCTCGGATCACGTCTGGTCCCGGGTGCTGACGAGCATCGAGCCGCTCCAGCATGAGGAGGATTTCGGGGGCCTCTGTGTTCTCTTCACCCACGTCCGATCTTCCTCGGGAGAGACAATCTTCGCGTTCGGATCGGATGTGACGACGCTCAGACAGGCAGAAAGGAAGCTGGCCGAGGTTGCCCGGTTCCCCGACATGAATCCCGGACCGGTGCTCAAGATGGATCAGCGCGGGTTGGTCCTTCTCGCCAATGAGGCGGCGCGAAGAATCTTCACCGATGACGTCGTCGGCCAGAGCTGGCTGGAGGTATGTCCCGGGTTGACGCCGGCGATCTGGAAGGCCTTCCTCGATACAGAAGACCCTATCCACCATGAAGCGAATGTACAAGGGTGCGTTTTCGTATTCACGCACCGGTGTGACCGTTCCGCAAAGCTGGTGTTTGCGTTTGGGGCAGATATCACGCAACAGAAGCTCGCTGAGAAAGCACTCAGACAATCAGAAAAGCTCGCGACTCTCGGAACGCTCGCCGCCGGCATTGCCCATGAGCTGAACAATCCGGCGGCCGCCACGCGACGCGCAGCGAATCAGCTTCGCGAGGCGGTCGCGCGTCTGGAGCAAGCAGTGCACGCACTCGATACCGACGCCTTCTCGCCTTACGCCCGTGAGAGATTGCGCGCGCTTGAGAAACGGGCGCAGGAGTGTGCCAGCCAACCGGATGATCACAACCCGGTTTCAAGGGCAGATCTTGAAGCTGCAGTTGAACGCTGGCTCGATGAACGCTCTGTTCCCGAGCCATGGGAGATGGCGCCAGCGCTGGTTGCGCAGAAATTTACACCCGCCGCCCTGTCAGACCTTGAATTGAGCTTCACCGGGATCGGCTTGTTGCGGGTTCTGCAGTGGGTCTCCAGCGCGTTTCCGGTGTACAGGCTGCTTCACGAAGTCAGCCAGGGTTCGGAACGGATTTCCGAGATCGTGGATGCAATGAAGGGGTACACGTATGTCGGCCAGGCTCCGATACGCATGATCGATATCCATGAAGGCCTCGATAACACGCTCGTCATTCTTCGCGGCAAGCTGAAGGCTGGCATTACCGTCAAGCGCGAGTATCAGCCGGATATCCCGGCCATCTGCGCATATGGCAGCGAGCTAAATCAGGTATGGACGAACCTTTTGGATAACGCGGCTGAAGCCCTCGGGGGCAGCGGAGAGATCACCATCCGGACAAAAGTGGAGGCCGGATGGGTGCTGGTCTACATCGAGGACAACGGGCCGGGAATTCCCGAGAATGTCCAGTCTCGTATCTTCGACCCCTTCTTCACGACCAAGGAACCGGGAAAAGGGACAGGACTCGGGCTCTCAACGACGTACTCTATCATTCACGATATGCACAGAGGGACGATATCACTGGTGTCGCGGCCAGGCTCAACAGTGTTCACAGTGAAGCTTCTCATTGAGAATCCGGAGCTCGAGCGTGACCAGAGGCACGAGCAGTTCGTGCCCAGGAATTGACCATCACCAGAGGTGTCGCCTCGGCCTGCACACTACTCGTTGAATGCATACGATGCGGTTGGCGGTGTCAGAACGATTGCACGGGATTGGACTCACCCACCGTGCGAATCGGCAAGAACTTCTGGGGTACGGTCCTTTCGATAAGCCACGCGGCGGGGGCATCCGTCCTCATCCTGAAGGGGATCCCTGCCGGAAGATTACGCGCTGGAGCGCTCATAGTGCGGCACCCCCTCACTTGTCGAACAGGTGCGGTGGTGGAAACTCAGGTATTCCTATGCTGCATTTGAAGGAGGATCAATATGCCGAACAAGTCCAAACCCAGGGAAACAAAGGAACAGCCCTCAGGGGAGAAGCGGCTCAAGAAAAAGGAGTACAGAAAAGCACTTGCGAGACTCCAGGTTGAGCTGGTCACTCTCCAGGGCTGGATCGTGAAGAAGGGCCTGAGAGTTGTTGTCATATTCGAGGGACGCGATGCGGCCGGGAAGGGAGGAGTTATTAAGCGCATTACGCAACGGATGAATCCGCGTGTGTGCCGCATTGTTGCGCTGGGTACACCAACGGAGCGGCAGACGAGCCAGTGGTATTTTCAACGGTACATTGCCCACCTCCCCGCCGCGGGGGAGATGGTGCTCTACGACCGCAGCTGGTACAATCGCGCCGGTGTCGAGCGCGTGATGGGATTCTGTACGGATAAAGAGTACAGCGAGTTCCTTCGCTCCTGTCCGGAATTCGAGCGGATGCTGATTCGCGACGGGATCATCCTGATCAAGTACTGGTTTTCCGTGAGCGATGAGGAGCAGGAACGTCGGTTCCAGGCACGCATTGAAGATCCCACGAAACGCTGGAAACTCAGCCCGATGGACCTGGAATCCCGCGCACGATGGGTTGAGTACTCAAAGGCCAAGGATCAGATGTTCGCCTACACAGATACAAAGCAATCTCCCTGGTTTGTGATCAATGCGGACAACAAGAAACGGGCGCGCCTGAATTGCATTCACCATTTGCTCAGCATGATTCCCCATGAGGACCTTACCCCGAAGCCGCTCGTGCTCCCGCCGAGGCAGAGCGCTATGGGGTACGTCCGTCCCCCCCTCTCAGACCAGACCTTCGTGCCGGAAGTGTACTAGTGCCTGATTCGTCATGATATCGCCAGATGGGTTTGCCCGCGGCCGCGAGGACAAGCTGTTGCCTGGTTGACATCCTCGTGATGAGAAATCCCCATTGGGGTGAAACACTCGCCGCCGGATCAATGCTTTCGGCACAGAACCGTAGCACACTTCCATTATGGCGAGATGAGGGTGCCGAGCCTGAACGGATTGAGTATATTCCCCTGGACTCTTCAAGCGGGAGGTGAGTTCTTACTGCGAACGAGTGAAAGGCCAATGGACTGAAACGGGTCTTCATAGAGGACAATCGTATATTGCTGACGGTAGCACGGCCCTGATCAATCCGTTGTCACCTGCAGGGGGTTTTTGGGGTCCTTGCTACCAGCTGCACAGCGAGTTCACGTATTCGGCCGATCCATCTCTCAGCCATCCATCCATCTGCGCGGGTTCTTTCAGTTGCTGTCCGCGCTTCCGCGGGACGGCGACGTAGGAGCAGCGAAGCTCGGGCAGCGTTGTCATGTCTCCCCAGAGTTTCTCGAACTGCAGGGTGGGGTACACGTCTTCCTGCCCTTTCCCCCAGCGCTTCTTTACATTCTTGAGCGTGATGTACGTGGGCATGCGTGAGGCGAGAGAACGGACGGCGTCTGTTACTTTTTCCTGATTATCCAGATCGTCGCGGCTCAACGAGAATACCGTGAGGATCTGATCAAGGTCGATCCAGTACGTCGCTGAATTGTAGTAGGAGAGTGAAAATTCGAGTTCCTCGCGGGGGAGTGCGAGGCCCTCGATCAACCGGAGCCGTCCGTCAGTTCTCGCCAGGCCCCCGCCCCGATCGTCCAACCAGCGTGTAATCACCTCAACGGTCATCCCGGCCCCGCTCTGAATGTGGTGGCCCAGAATGGCAGGATCGACATTTGCGCCCATCGTGTCGATATTGTGGACGAGGA
Source organism: Ignavibacteria bacterium UBA6906 (assembly GCA_002451155.1). Classification (GTDB taxonomy): domain Bacteria; phylum Bacteroidota; class Ignavibacteria; order UBA10030; family UBA6906; genus UBA6906. Next base: position 51,993 of record DKBG01000227.1, on the reverse strand, counting down.
TTTGCTTCAGCCGGGGCCGAGTGGCGAGAAGTCGCAGAAGAACTCCGTTGCGGAGCAGGTTTGGAATCTCGTACCAGTGCCCGACGGGATGAAGACACTGGAGCGGAATATTATCGGTATAGTCACTTGCCTCACCGCTCCGCTCCGCCCAATCCATCAGCGCGGCGTGAAGGCTCTCAAGCACTTTTTGGGCCTGTTCGTCCAGGAGTTGCTGGGGCATCTCCATCCAGGCGAACCGCAGGTCACGGACTGTCGGAACCAGCCTCAGCCCGACAATGCTGCCCGGTGAAAGGAAGACCTCTCCTCCATAGCCGTAGTACCTCTCGGCCTCGAGGAAATTTGAGATGGCGTCATGCGTGAGGTAGCTCGTGGAGATGATGTGCGGAACCGGGGTGCGACAGTCGCTCGATGTGCGACGGCTCTTTGCCAGGTGGGTTTCGATGAACGTGCGGTGAGCACCGCCGATGCGACAAAACGGGTTCAGGGCTTTGACCGTGCCCGCCCCCTTCGTCCATCTGGTCCCCGCACCGGCGGCGAGGGTAAGCACCGCGACCGTCCCGGAGGCGAGCGCCTCGGATCCGATTGCGCGAAGCTCCGGGGAGGACAGCTCCTCACTCTCACGGACATCGCCCTTTTCCACATCCAGGATCGTTGTGTTGATGGGAAGGCGGTTCTGCGGCAGGCCAATCCGGCCGGTGCGGAGGTCGGTCTTGATGCGCTCATGCTGGATCCGATCGAATCCATACCGATCGAGCAACTCCCCGAGAGAACTGTTCTGGGTTGTCCGTACCTCCCCGTCAGGGAGAATGCGGTCAAGGATGTTCTGAAGTACACCTTCGAGCGCCGGTTCGGTCCGGGCGGCGGACGAAAACCGCTCGAGCTCCTTGCGATCGTGGATCGAGAGTGTCCGTGGATCCTCGCGCAAAAGGGGCGGCACCGTCAGGGAGTAGTAGTGCGGAGGATGCAGGGCATTTTCCCCCCTTAAAAGTTCTCCGTGCGATCCGTGTTCGTTCACGCTGAACTCGTATACGACCGGGTCCATGGCGAACGGTATCCCCTTCTCGTAGCGGTATTTCGCCGATTGCATGATGTCGTGGAGACGAATCTGCGCTTCACCTTTCCGGCCTGGGTTGAAGAGAAACCCCATGCCGCCGCCCGACATCCCCCCGAGCATCCAGAACCCCCAAAAATCCTTTCCGAATTCCGCTTCCACGCGGGCAATGATGGTTTCCGTGTACAGGTTTGTCGCCCAGGGAATGATGGTCTGAATCGGATCCCGGAAATTTGTATGCGTGGATTTCCCTATCGCACGAATGTCTCCACTCCTCAGTTGAGCCACAATTTGATCGAACAGTGAGATGGCCTGCTGCCGCGCTTTCCACTCCTGCCCCGAGCGGAGCAGGTAGCGCTCCGTCACCATTTCCAGAATCGGGCCGACATCCTGCGCCATCCCACCATGGACCAGAATCAGGCTCTCCTGCAGTTGTCGCCGCGTCCGGGGAAGGACATCATTCTGCATGAGAACTGTGTGACGCGGCAACAGGCATCCGCGGCTGATCCCATACTCGATGTCGCCTTCAGCACTGGTCACCCCCTGAATAAGCTTCATCCCGGGCCAGATCCCTCCGGAATCCTGCCATCCGCCTCCGGACCCGCTGAGCCATTCGCCGAGTATTGCCCGGGCGGCGATTGTGCGTCTTTCGCTCTCGGTGAGAGTACCCTCGAGTGAAGATGTTTGCCCTGTCGCGCGCATGCAGACGGTAATGATCGAAGCAAGGAGCGTAGTCGAGACGGCAAGACGCGATCCCTTGGGGATGTTGTTTACCTGACTCACAATCTCGATACCGAATCCAGGCCCGATCAGAATCGACAGAAGGTCTCCGAGAGGCTGAGTAGCTCCTTCCATGCCAGGCGGCACTATTCCCGAGGCGATCACCGCTCCTTTGAGCAAGCCAAGATAGTCGGCGGCATAGTCAAACAACTGGCGGAACGATGCAACTTCGGAGACCGCCCCGAGGTCGGTGCTGACAAGGCGGATTACCGGTCTGTCTATGATTCTGAAGTACACTTCAACAGGAGGGTGTGGTGTCGGATCTCCGTTCCCATCTCTGACTGCGAGATCGATGGAGACGTTCAGGACGCGCGCTCCCTCAGGATAATCCATGCCCAGAAAGAAGATATCGCTCCAGCCGCTGTGAGACAGATCCATGCGCACAGGCGTCCGCTCATGAAGCACCGGGAACCGCCCATCCATGGCGTGGAGCAGGGCAGGCACGATGCGCAGGGGTTGATCGGAGGGATGGCCGGTCCTGAACATCCATTGATTCCCCCGGACAGAGCGAACACTGGCACGCACCTGATTTGCGAGGGTCTGGAAGCCAAGGCCGCGGTATGCTGTTGCGAGGGCGCTGGAAATCCCCTCCTGCGGTCCTCCCGCGGATTGTGCGGCAAGAAAGCGCTGGATTGCCTCTTCGAACCGACGATGCAGGAGGTCGTCATATCCCTCGAACGGAATGAGCCCCCGGGATTGTACCCCTTCCCTGGCCGGGATGTGAAATCTGTGGATCGCATAAAGAAAGAAGAGCGCGCGAACCTGTTCGTACAGACTTCTGCTGGCATGCCGAAATTCCTCCAGTGACCGGCACTCGCGGAGGAGTTGATCGAGCGAGGCGTCCTGGCAGAACGCCTCCAGCGCCTGATCACGTACATGCTGTTCCCTGGATGTGATGATGCCGACCAGCGCGCTCATTGCTGCTCCCTCTCACCCGCTGGGTGTTCTCGGAGGATAAGCATTTCCATCAGCATGCCCAGGACATCGTCCCGGTCCCTTCCGTTCAGCGCGACGGCAAGCTGCGCGTTGAGCAGTCCGTACTTGACCCCGAGGTTGTAGCGGTAGTCATGCATCTCCAGGGCCAGGTATCGCTGCTTCTCTGCCAGCATATGCAAGGCGCTGGAGATCGTGGGAACACGGCCGTCCTTGCTCTCCTTCAGCTCCTGGTCCAGTATGTCCATGACGGCAGGCGTCAACACGTGGATCCCAAAGAAGCAGAGATAATACCCTGCGCGAAGACCGGGAACAATCAGCCGTTGTTCAGCCTCCGTGGGAGTCGGTTTCTCGATGACCGTCTCGATCACCGTGAGATCGCTCCGTCCCTGTATGCGCTTCCCGCTGACCGCGCCGAAATTCGGCAGCAGACCTTCGCGTGTAGCCTGTACCGCCGAGACCGCGCAGGATTCCGCCTCGGCAGCCTCCACGACACGCTGAGCGCACCCCTTCTCCGTTCTGCTTACGTAGAGATGGTCGCCGATGAGGTGGAGAAACGGATCGCGACGAACGAACTCCCGTGCGCACCAGACTGCATGGCCGTATCCCCGTGGCTCATGCTGGTACACAAAGGAAAGCCGCCCGGAATGCTCTCCGGCGGTGGAACGGAAGGTGGCTTCATCGTCGGGGTGAACGACAATACAGGTGTCGGTGATTCCCGCTCTTGCCACCTCTTCTATGATCACGCTGAGAACGGATTTTTGTTGGCCGTCCCGGTCAATGAGGGTCTGCAAGGGCAGATGTCGCTGTCCCTTGCCGGCAGCGGTTATAACCGCTTTGTTGATCTTCATCTGTTATCCTGTTCCTGTTTTCGCGTTCACGGAGTTCCGAGAGAGGACCGCTCTGACGCCACTGCAGAACGCGGGTGGGTCAGGTGTTTCAGAGGAGACACTGCACGAATGTCAGAGAGAGCGTGATTCCAAGATACACCGGCATTCCTCGAATGTCAATCTCAAGAACGCTGGGGTCATGAACGGAAAGCCGCCAGGTAACCAGAGAGTGCGCACGGAGCACATGAGTGGTTGTCTTTGTCTCCGTTGCAGTTCTTCTCTGCCTTCGCGTCAAAGATCTTCAGCCGNNTCAGCCGGGCCCCTCCCTGTGCTCCGGAAGGATGACCGAGACAATTCATATCTCGGTCTGGCGGCCATATCCTGCGGCATCGTTCACGCTGTGCGGGTGATCGACCGGTTCCACCTCCTTCCAAATTACCCACAATTGGGTATTTCCTCTCTTGGGCCGTCTCTGCTTATTTTCGTTCACCTGGTGTGACCCGTTTGAATTCCCCTTCCCGAAATGCGGTGTACACCTGGGATGACTCGCAGCAACGATGAAAAACCCTGCTGGCGGTACGTCGGAATCTGGCCAGGCCATGTGAGAGCCAGTCATCGGTAAAACATGCGTGAGGTGGATATGTCATTTCGCGAAAGAGTAGTGGTGTTCTGGCTTGTCATTACCGGACTGACCGCGCCATCATTCGGCCAGCCCGAACCACGTGAGACCCCCGAGTCAATCCGTGCTCGCTATGAACACTGGCTGGCGAAGCGGCTCGATCAATATGGGGAGTTTTCGATGGATGCCGTACTTCGGGCCAAATCCGAGATCGATGCGAAACGATCCGCAGGACTGCTGTCGAAGGCAATGAGCCCGGGGGGGTGGAACTGGGAATGGATGGGACCCGGCAACATTGGTGGACGCATCAAGGACATATTGATAAACCCCTTCAATCGAAGTCAGATATGGATCGCAAGTCCCGGCGGGGGGATCTGGACAACCACGAATCGCGGACTGTCATGGAGTCCTATTAACGACTTTCTGCCCGTGCTCAATGTGGTCTCCCTGGCAATCGATCCCCTCAATCCGCAGAACCTGTACGCCGGCACCGGTGAATATGAATATATGGGCGGGTATGGGCAACCGATTGTCAATGGCAGAAGGATCATCGGCGTCGGGATTTATAAAAGTACCGACGGCGGTGCGTCCTGGTTTCACCTTCAAAACACCAACACCCCGGATTTCGCCTATGTCAGTCGTCTCGCACATATGCCTGCAATGACCAATCGACTCCTCGCGGCGACGGCGACCGGGCTTCACCGCACCACAGATGGTGGAGCCTCCTGGACGAGAATACTCCTGCCGGAATTTGGCGAGGCCGTCCGGGATGTGAAAATCAATCCCGCCAACCCCAGCATAATCCTGGTCGGGACGATATCCGACGTCTACCTCTCCACGGATGGAGGGAGCACCTGGGCTCGGCAGACGACAGGGGCCAGAGGGAAGATGGCCTCGAGTCCCGGAAGATGTGAACTCGCCATCGCGCCGACCAATACCAATATCATGTACGTGTCTGTGGCGCTCAGTACCGGTGGTGATCAGATCTGGCAGACCCGGGACGGCGGAGCGGGTTGGCAGCTCCGGGCAACAAACAGGAGCACCGCAAACGCGTATACCAATGCCATCTGGGTGTCGCCGACGGATCCTGACCTCATTGTTGCGGGCGGAACGGGCAATCTCGTCCGGAGCACGGACGGTGGTGGATCATTCAAGGAAGTGAGCGACTGGCAGGGGTATCATAACGGCAGAACAACGCCTGGTTTTTCCGCCCACGGCGATTTTCATGTCATCGTCAGTGATCCGGCCTACGATGGGTCAACAAACAAGACAGTATTTGTCGGGGACGATGGTGGCATCCAGCGTGCCTCCGATATCACGACAGTTTCGCAATACGCCGGATGGACAAATCTGGCAAATAATCTCGGGATCACACAGTTCTACGGGGGTGCAGCATCCCCCACTGGAAGCATGCTGGTCGGCGGAACGCAGGACCTGTACAATGTAAACTACTACTCGACGAAACGCTCATGGATGCCCTCCTGGGGGGTCCAGGGCTGGTGGAACTTCATCTATGGTGACGGCGGGTTTGCCGCAATCGACTATTTGGACCCCTCATATGTTTACGTTGAGGCACAGTGGTTCGGCTTCGACCGCAGCACTGACAGCGGGAAAACATATTTTCAAGCGAGAAACGGACTCGTCGGGGCGGGGAACGGTGCGAATTTTCTCTTCGTGTCTCCTTTTGTGATGGATCCGAAAAACCCGACAGTTCTGGTCGGCGGCGGGACAAGAATCTGGCGAACGACGGATCGAGCGTCAAACTGGAATGAAATCCGACCGCCGATTGCCGGAAATCCCAAATGCAGCGCGATCGACATCTACAAGGCGAACTCTTCTGTCATCTGGATCGGCTACGACAACGGCCTGGTCTCATACTCAACGAATTCCGGTTCAACATGGACCGATGTCGGGAAGCCTGGCGGGAACCGGTTTGTTACCGACATTGCCATCAATCCTACGCCTACTGCATATGCGGAAGTCATTGTCACTGTAGGTGGGTATAGCGGCAACAATATATGGCTTTCCTCAGACAACGGTTCAACCTGGGTCCTGAGGACCGGTCAGGCGCCGAACGACCTTCCGGCAATCCAGGTGAACACCGTCCGGTATCACCCTCTCCAGCCAAATCGGATATACGTTGGCACAGACCTGGGCGTTTTCGCCTCCGAAGACAAGGGAGTCCACTGGAACGTAACGCCTCAGTCGATGGAAAACGAGGGACCGGCCAATACGGATGTAGAGGAACTGTTCTGGCAGGGGACAACTTATCTGATAGCGGCAACGCATGGCCGGGGGATGTTTCGGTGCAATCCGCTGCTTGTCTCGGTTTCCGAGACTCCCGGGCTTCCAGCGGAGTTCGCCCTCGAGCAGAATTACCCGAACCCATTCAACCCGAGTACTGTTGTCAGGTATCAGTTACCGGCGGCGAGTAATGTGAAGCTGGTCGTCTACGATCTGCTCGGCCGTGAGGTGGCGGTACTGGTGAATGAATGGAAAGCGGCCGGGAGTCACGAGGTTGAATTCCATGCAACCGGGCTGGCCAGCGGGATGTACATGTGCAGAATCCAGGCGGATGATCCCTCGGCCCCGGGAGGAACTCAGGATCGAGCTCTTGAGGGAACCCGAATGGCGCCCGAGGGCGAAGAGCACAGCTTTGTTCAGACCCGCAAGCTCCTTCTCCTGCGGTAAACGAGACACACCTTGCGAGGCACACGAACGGCCCGGGGATTCCCGGGCCTTCGGTATTTTAGAGGCGTGCCGTCCGGCGGACCCAGCGATAGCTGGTTGACATTCCACGGGTGGGGCGCTACATTGTCCCTGACGTGCAAATCGTTCGAGAGTCTTTCAAATCCGGGAGAGGAGTGGCAACGCACGTCGAACGGCAACACCTTCTCGCCAATGACCGAAAACATCTTCCTCGATAGAAGTTCCAGGCCGACACCCGCTCAACTTGCCGGGGCTCTGGGAAGCCGATTCAGATACTGGGGTGAGCTGAAGCGCCATGTCCGGGCGCCGGTTTCCGAAGAATGGAAGTATTACGGCAAGACAATCGGATGGACAATGAAGTTGCTCCGCGGGAAGCGAAACCTCTGCTTCATGACTGCGTGCGACGGATATTTCACTGTCTCATTCGTATTGGGAGACAGGGCCGTTGCCGCCGCACAGGAAAGCGGCCTGCCCGCGGATCGAGTACAGGAGCTGATCAACGCAAGGAAATATGTCGAGGGGAGGGGAATTCGTATCCAGGTCAAGTCTCGCCGGGCAATTGAAATTTCGAAGATCCTGATTGACATCAAGCTTAATAGAATATCTGTCGCATGAGTGGAAGTGCACTGATGTGCTCAATACCGGTTATGGAAAGGACAGCGCTATGACAATCGGTCAACTCTCACGATCGCGCCCCTCCCTGCACCGTCGGAGGTGTTCACACGGTCAGACATCCGGATGGCTCCGGTTGTTGCTTCTTGCCGGCGTCCTCCTGAGTATAATGCCCGGTCCATTGCCGGTCGCTGCACAGCCATCGGGAGGCCCGTACGGCCCGATCCGGCAGAAATTTGAGCTGCCACGGGAAGCTGGTACAATCTACTATGTGGCCCCCGACGGGAACGCGGAAGCACCGGGACAGTCGGCCGACCGGCCTACGTCTCTTGAAGCCGCCATTGAACGAGTGAAAACGGCGGATGTAATCGTGATGCGTGGAGGCACATATCGCACTGGCGATTTACTCCTGAATCAGGGTATCACAATCCAGCCCTACGCTGATGAGCAGCCCGTCCTGAAAGGGACATTTGTCGCCACAGAGTGGAAGAATCTCGGAAACGGGCTCTGGAAGACCTCCTGGTCACATCTCTTCCCCTCAACGCCAGATACCTGGTGGAGCCGCGACAGATACGGCAAGCAAACACCGCTCTACAGGTTCAATAACGATATGGTCTTCGTCGATGGAGAATTCTTGCAGGCGGTCGGGCGGGAGGGCGACGTTGACGAGCAGACGTACTACATCGACTACAACAGCGGACAGGTGTATATCGGAGTCGATCCGAGCGTTCATCTGGTGGAGATTACCGCGTACGATGTTGCCCTGAAGAGAGTCATGGGGGATTGTCATGGGAAGAGTTCTGACAGGAAAGGTCCCGTTATCCGGGGGATTACGTTCGCCCAGTACGCCTATCGGGCTATCGAAGTCGAGGGAAAGGAACCGGAAGCAGTATCGCCGGAATCGAAACATGGCAAGGATGTGGTGGGAACGACGCTGGAGCACTGCACGATTGCATTTTGCTCCCGCGTTGCAGCCTACCTCAGGGGGGATCGGCTGACCATGCGGCATTGCAGGGTGAGTGATACCAGTACGGAAGGGATCTATATTATTGGTTCGTCCGATGTCCTCCTCGAGAAGAATATCTTCACCCGGAACAATATCGAACGGATTACCGGCTACTACCCGGCTGCGGTGAAAATTTTCAACCAGAGCTACCGCGTCACCTGCCGGGATAACCTGGTCATAGACCTTCCATACTCCAACGGGATCTGGTACGATGTGGGAAACGTGGACGGAAAATTCATCAACAACTGGGTCGAGGGAGTGGGGAATCCGAACAGGAAGTTTGACAGGGAGAGACCCTGGCCGAGCGACAACGGTTTCTTCTTTGAGATTTCAAAAGGCGTTGTTTGCGCGGGGAATGTCTTCGTCAACTGTGACCAGGGAATCTTCGTCCTCAACTCTTCCGATGCACGGATCTACCAGAATACCCTGGTAAACAGCACCGTGACGATCGGGCGGAACGGGAGAACGCCGGCCAATGATGCCATGTTTGGCTGGCATTCCAGTACCGGTCCCGAAGTTGCGGCGCGTGAAGGACATGTCTTCGTAAATAATCTGCTGGTGGGAGACAAGACATACCAGAGACCTCTTCTCTCCGTCTGGCAACCGGATTCCCTGTGCAGACAGCTCTCCGCGCCGCAAGTGAAACAGCTCGACCATAATGTGTACGTGCGGCCTTCAGCCGAAAACGCCGGAGCGCTGATACTGTGGAGTGCCGGGAAGAACCAGGATTGCAGGACGGGATACCAGTCGCTGAACGGCTTCCGCTCGGCCTGGCCGGCATTTTCGACCTCCAGTCTCTCATTCACGGGTAGCATCCCTCTGTTTAAGAGCCCTGAGCTCGGCAATTACCAGCTCATCCAGTCATTTCCGGGGTCCGCGGCCGCGGCACCGCTCCCGGCCGACATCGGCGGCCTTCTTGGCAAGCAGGCGAAGGATCTCAAGTATATCGGGGCGTATCTGCCTTCACCATAACTGCAATTTCGCGTTGGTGGAAGATCCGGCCATCGCAGTCGGATATCAGTCGACGCTGAACGGCGACGGCGAATGACCGGATACTGCGCCATGTGGGCGATCGTTCCCCGGCTGCGGGTGAGCACGCACCGGTGGGAGCGCGTCTCCTGATCCTGCAGACGAGCCCCGTGAGCCGGCCACTTGAACAGATGCAGGCCCGTCGCTCCCGCCGGTGCCTCGCACAGGGCGTAGGAGAGTGTGTGAAAAGAAGCTGTACAGTAGCATTGAAACCGGAATGATGACGATGATCGGCAGGGAAGTTTCCCATTATCGGATCCTCGACGAAATCGGCCGGGGGGGGATGGGAGTCGTCTATCGTGCTGAAGACACTCGTCTGAAACGCCCGGTTGCCCTCAAGTTCCTCCCCGCTGATGTCCTCGGCGATGAGGATGCCCGGGCCCGTTTTGTTCAGGAGGCACAAGCGGCCTCTTCCCTCCAGCATCCCAATATCTGCACCATCCACGATATCGAGACTCCTTCCGACGGCGGGCCGTTCATTGTGATGGATTATTATGCGGGGCAATCGCTCACGAAGATGATTGCCCGTGGACCGATGTCTGCCGAGCAGGCCCGTGGAATCGTTCGCCAGATCGGCCTCGGTCTGAAGGCTGCCCATGATCGCGGAATTATCCATCGCGACATCAAACCCGCCAATGTGCTTGTCGGGCCCGATGGGACGGCGAGAATTCTGGATTTCGGACTGGCCAAACTTTCCGGGGCACGGACCCGCTTGACAAGGGCTGGCGCCACGATCGGAACGGCGGCCTATATGTCTCCCGAGCAGTGCCGCGGAGAAGAGGTGGACCACCGGACCGATATCTGGTCACTCGGCGTGGTCCTCTATGAGATGCTGACGGGAAAGCTGCCGTTTGGCGGTGAGTATGAGAATGCGATCATCTATGCTATCCTCAACAGCCCGTGTAAGCCGGCACGCGAGCAGGGTGCGGATGTTTCGCCGGACCTGAATCTGCTGATCGAGAAATCGCTGGCCAAAAACCGCGAGCAGCGGTACCAGGGGATTGATGAGTTCCTGGCAGACCTGGATCACACGTCAGAAAGTGCGGAACGCCCGGAGGGTGTACGGCGCGGCCAAGCGATCGCGATACCGGTGCAGCGACGCCGGAGGAGATGGGTGTGGATTGCCGGGGTCTTGGTGATTGTCTCAGCAATCGCATTGCTGGTTCTGGGCCCGCTCTTTCGGGGCAGTGTGGGTGCGGGCGCCCCGCCGCCAATTGCCGTGATTACGTTTGTGAACCAGACCGGGGACCCCTCGCTTGACTACCTTCAGGAGGCGATCCCTAATCTCCTGATCACAAGCCTTGAACAATCATCGGATCTTCAGGTGATCACATGGGAGCGGATGCGGGACGTCTTGAGACAGTTGGGGAAGGCTGATCGAACGTTCATCGATGCGGATCTCGGGTTTGAGTTCTGCCGTCATGAAGGCATCCAGACGATCGTTCTCGGAAGTTACGTCAGGGCCGGCGAAATGTTTGTGACGGATGCGAAGGTCCTCGATGTGGAAACGAAAGAACTCCTCAAGAGCACCAGTGCCAGGGGAGAGGGTATCCGGAGCATCCTGGCAGGCCAGATTGACGATCTGAGTTCGGCGATCGTCCGGAGTATTGGATCCGCGCAACAGGAAATCGAGCCGTCACCGGTCCGGATATCGGAGGTCACAACCTCCTCGATGGACGCCTACAGTTATTTCCTGCGCGGCCGGGAGGAAGTTGAGAATATCAACCATAGCGGTGCGCGGACCTATCTCGAGCGGGCTATAGAGCTTGATTCAACCTTTGCCATGGCCTACCTGTATCTCTCGATTGCGTGTGAGTATCTCATGGAGCCATCCGCCGCAGTGCACGCGATTGAGAGAGCAAGGGCTCTCTCCTCCAGGGCCCCCGAAAAGGAACGGCTCTTGATTGAGGCGAGCTACGCAGATCTGGTTGAGCGGGACTATCCCAGACGTGTCGCACTGTACGAGGAGCTGGTTCGAAAATACCCGCTGGAGAAGCGATTCCACGCCTACCTGGGAGTGAACTACTTTCTGATGAATCTCCTCCCGGATGCTGAGAGAGAAGTCAAACGGGCCCTTCAGCTGGACCCTGAATATGGGTTCGCAATGAACACGCTCGGCTACGTGTATGCCGAGCAGGGACGGCTTGAGGAGGCATTGGAGGCCTTTCAGGAATACACCACGCTGGCGCCCGGTGACGCCAACCCCTTTGACTCGATGGGTGAGCTGTACCTCCGCATGGGAAGGCTCGATGAGGCAATCGGGAGATACAGAGAGGCGGTTCGCGTGCAACCTTCATTCTTTGGCGCGTATCGCGGCCTGGCCTATGTTTTTGCGGCCAGGGAAGACTACGATTCCTGTCTTGAGGTCGTCGATTCCCTCCGCAGGGTGGCGCCATCGCCTGCAATGAAAGTGGAGGCGCTGGCCTGGAAGGTGGTGTACCTCAACCGCCTCGGTCGATTCCGGGAATCTGACCTTGCCATTCAGGAGATGTCAGGCCTCGTGAAGGCTCTGCCCCGCGCCGGGGCGACCCTTCACTGGACACGGGCGTGGGCAGAGGTGAGCCGCGGAGCGCTTCATTCTGCACGGACGAGCTTCCTGCGGTTGCATACAGCCCTCTCCGAAGGCAATCCCCAACGTCCCCAGACTGCGGACGCGATTCGTGATATTGGGCTTGGATATCTGTGCGCGGTGTCAGGAGAACTGGACTCGGCGGCTGTTCGTGTTTCACGCGTGCGTGCAGAGATCCCCACTCTTTCGCGGAGGATCGGGAGGGATGTCGAGATGCTGGCCGGGCTGCTTGAAGCTGAAATCCTTCTGAGATCGGGAGCGGCGGATAGCGCCGTTCGGGTCTGTCGCAATACCCCTGTCCCGGGGACATACTGGGGCGGCGAGTGGTATATGAAGCTCTACAATGTCCCTCCGGAGAGGGATATTGTTGCCCGCGCTTTTTCTGAAAAGGGGGATCTCGACAGCGCCATCACGGAATACGAACGCTTGCTGACCGTTGAACCAGGGAATAGTGATCGTCGGCTGAGCCACCCCCTATATCGCTTCAGACTGGCCACGCTGTACGAGCGGACGGGACGGAAGGGAATGGCCAAGGCGGAGTACCGGAGGTTTCTCGAAATCTGGAGGAATGCAGACGAAGACCGCCCCGAACTTACTGAATCGAGGAAGAGAATGGCAGGTCTCGCACAGGCGGAGTAGGAGCCCTCGGGAGGAGTGTTGAATCCAGGGATCGAGCGGTTCTTCTCTTTGTTCGCCGTGCCTGGTTCGTTTGTGAATTCTGGCGAAAGTACAACAATGAAATACCGTGACCTGGGCCGCACCGGGTGGCGAGTCTCGACGATCAGTTTCGGCGCCTGGGCGATCGGAGGGACCTGGGGTACAGTGAACGACGATGATTCAATCGCCGCCCTTCACCGCGCGCTCGATAATGGGGTGAACTTTTTCGACACCGCCGATGTGTACGGCGACGGACGGAGCGAGACACTTTTGGCGCGCCTAAAACGTGAACGCCAGGAGCCGTTCTATGTTGCCACCAAGGTCGGCCGCAGGATTACCCCGCACGTCGCTGATGGCTATACGCAGCAACGCCTCACGGCTTTTGTGGACCGTAGCCTGAAGAATCTGAGGATGGAAGCGCTTGATCTTCTGCAACTTCATTGTCCCCCGACGGAGATCTACTATCGTCCCGAGGTCTTCGGCTGGCTCGACGGCCTGGTCCGGGAGGGGAAAGTCCGCTACTACGGGGTAAGTGTGGAGAAGGTCGAAGAAGGCCTGAAAGCGATTGAGTATCCTGGGCTTCAAACCGTTCAGATCATATTCAACATCTTTCGCCAGAGGCCCGCGGAGCTCTTCTTCGCCGAGGCGCGTCGCCGGAGAGTCGGTATTCTCGTCAGGCTTCCCCTTTCGTCCGGACTTCTCACAGGAAAATTCAGACCTGACACTGCATTCGAGCAGGACGACCACCGTGCATTTAATCGATCGGGTGAAGCGTTTGACCGGGGCGAAACGTTCTCCGGCCTCGACTTTCCGCTCGGCCTGGAGGCGATCGAAGCGTTGCGGCCACTGTTACCCTCGGACTCGACAATGGCACAATTGGCGTTACGGTGGGTTCTCATGTTCCCGGAGGTCACCTGTGCCATTCCCGGAGCGAAGCACGCTGGCCAGGTGGAGGAGAATGTAAAGGCGGCTGATCTTCCACCGCTTTCCGATGAGACAATGAGACGGATCCGTTCTGTCTACAACAGTATTGTCCGCACGGAAGTGCACCACCGCTGGTGAAGACACCCCGCGGCCTCCCCGCACTACTCCCGGGAGTTCCTTTCTTCAGACAAGAGCCTGGTCCTGCACAGAATCGGTGATGCTCACTCGCCGGAAGACTCTAATCCCCTCGGTTTCCAGCCCCATTGTCTGCTGTCGAACGTCACGCTTGACTCTATGCACTGATTTTCATATAGACGTGGGTTGCCTGTTCAGGGTTGTCCGTTCTTTGGTGCCTTCACTTCCGGACGCACTCATATGCGCAGCACGCATGCAGCGTACCGACGTCTCCTCCCTTCGCGTCCGCGTTATCCGTTCAATCGGTCCTCGATCTTGACCGCTATTCATCCGAACCGAGCTGCCCTCACACGTCTATCCTCTGTTCCATTGACCCGATCATGGAGGTTCACATGGCGGGCATCAGTGTCCTTCCGAGGAACAAACGCGCCATCAAATTCACAATCACCGTAAACTATTCAGGCGGGGGTCGTATGAAGCGGATGTCTGTTGTGGCAATCGCTCTCCTCTGTGCGTCAGTCGTGCAGCGGGGGCAATCTCAGGAGGTGAGCAGTCCGCCGGAGCAGATCCGGAAACTCAGTACAATCGTGGGGACGTTTGAAGGCGAGGCGACGATGACGATGGGGGGAAAATCCATGAAGGGAAAGATTCGTCATGTGAACTCAAGCGTATCAGACGGCTGGGGATTCCTGATGGATGAAGTAGTCACAATGGAGGACGGAAGCACGTATAAATCATTCAATATCGTTGGGTACGACGCCGGTGGCGGGAAGGTACATGTCTTCTCGGTCACCAATGCCGGCGAAACACATGACCACAAGGGGTCCTGGACGAAGCCGAATGCCGTTTCCGTGCAGTACGACGGGAGATGGGAGGGGAAACCGTATGTGGAAAAGGCTGCCTTGACGCTGGACGGCCCTGATGCGTATACGCTTTCCTGGAACGCGACACTCGGAGGCAAGACGGCGGGCAGCGGAGAAGAAAAACTCCGCCGGGTGAGCCGCTGAGCGATTGACTGGTGCGGGGTCGAACGGGGCGCGGGGGGGCAGGACACGCCGGCAGCATGTGCTGGCTGCCTCCTGCCCCACGCTCGAGACGGATCGGGACCTGAACTCGCGGTCGACCCCTGAAGATATTCCGCAGAAGGGACTACAGGAAGGAGGAACACCCGGAGGTATGACAACCATTGTGTGGCCAAACGGAATGCCATCGATCGGCCAGAAGGCACGCCGGTCGAGGGCTGTGACGAGTCGCGACATCGAGCTCTTCACGGAGATAAGCGGCGATCGAAATCCGATCCACTACGATGAAGAAGCGGCCCGGAAGTCCCGATTCGGCGGGATTGTTGTCCAGGGAGGGATCACGAGCGCCATACTCAATGCTGTCGTCGCGGAAGATCTCCCGGGTCCCGGAACAGTCTTCCTGCAGGTCAACTGGACGTTCAAAGCGCCTGTCCGCCCCGGCGATACGATTACCGGTGAAGTCCTTGTGACAAAAGTGCGCTCCGACAAGCCGATTACAGAGCTTGAGACGCGGGTCTTGCTTGCCGATGGATCTGTTGTGCTGGATGGAACCGCCGTCTGCTACACGCTGCCGCTGGCATAACCAGAATTCTATCAGTCACGATTGAGGTGCTCCAATGCGATTCATGATGCTTATGATTCCTGGCGTCTACCAGGGCAAGGAGGGAGAAAAGGCGGGGGCGGATTTCACGCCGGCTGTTGAAGACGTAGAAGAGATGATGAAGTATAACGAGCAGCTGGCGAAAGCCGGCGCGCTCATTTCACTCGACGGGCTGCATCCCCCCGCGACTGCGGTGAGAGTGTCCTTCAAGGGAGGAAGACCCGCTCTTACCGACGGTCCGTTCGTCGAGTCGAAGGAAGTCCTCGGTGGGTACTGGATGATCCAGGCGAAATCAAGGGAAGAAGCCGTCGATTGGGCAAAACGAGTGCCCGCGCAGGAGGGTGATGTCATTGAGGTCCGACAGGTGTTTGAGCATGAGGATTTTCCGGAAGACGTGCAGAACGCAGCAGAAAATCCGACGGTGAAGGCACAGCTGGAGAAGCAGAGAAGAGGATAAGGAAGGAAAATGGGCGGACCGGGCCGACAGGCCGTATCTGGAACCGCTCGGTTATCCGCTGAGCCCTCTGGAACAGTCCCGTTCGAATCACCAGGGTGTCCCGCGGGCAGGGAACGAACGACATTCCTGGTTGATGAGTGATTGTTCGCTCTCTAGTTCACGTGGGGGAGCGCGACTCCTCCGGTCCTTTACTCAAAGGGAATTCCCTATGCAGAAGATCACCCCTTGCCTCTGGTTCGACGACCAGGCCGAAGAAGCGGCGAATTTCTACGTGTCGATATTCAAGAATTCAAGAATCGGCACAATCTCTCGTTATGGTGACGCAGCAGCCGAAAGGTCCGGGAGGAGAGGGGGAACCGTGATGACTGTCTCCTTTGAGATCGAGGGGCAGCCCTATGTTGCGCTTAACGGGGGCCCTCTGTTCAGATTCAACGAGTCGATATCGTTTATGGTGAACTGCGAGACACAGGAAGAAATCGACTACTACTGGAACAAGCTTTCCGAAGGTGGAGATCAAAAGGCGCAACAATGTGGCTGGTTGA
Source organism: Ignavibacteria bacterium UBA6906 (assembly GCA_002451155.1). GTDB lineage: Bacteria > Bacteroidota > Ignavibacteria > UBA10030 > UBA6906 > UBA6906. Next base: position 35,517 of record DKBG01000227.1, on the reverse strand, counting down.
AGGACAAATACGGAGTGTCATGGCAGATCGTTCCGGCAGCGTTGGGTGAGTTGCTGGGAGGCGACCCGAAACGATCTGGAAAGGTGATGGAGGCTTTGCTCCAAATGAAAAAGCTTGACATTCGCACTCTCCGGCAGGCAGCCGGAAGGTCATAGTTTTTCAACGCGACGGCTCCGCCGCGTGAGCGCGGAGCTGCACGTCGGGTGAGTCGCCCGCGCGTTGATCGCTCGTCCATCCCTTCACGAGCAGGGCAACCGTTTCTTCTTGGCTGCGCAGGGTCTTTCGACTCCTCAATCTGGCCCATTCAACAAGTCGTTTGCGGCATGGACGAGATAGAGATAGCTGGCGGCAAGATTGACGACATATTCATTCTCTCCCCATAGGAACGGCCAGTCATCCTTGTTCTCCGGGAAATCGGGCTTGACGATCAGGATGCCCGGAACAACGCCGCCCGCGATGAAGGAAAAGTCCGCTCGATTGCTCCCGTAGGCCACCCTCTTCGATTCAGCTCCCACCCCCGACACGAACGACAGCCCGGAGCCGGGATGGCATCCGAAGAGGTATCCCAGGCCGGTCAATGTATAGTCTGCTCCGATGATGTCCGGGAACGCTTTGTGCAGAAGATAGCCTGTATTGGCGAAGCCGACGATTAACGCGTTTCCGCCCCAGCCACCCGTGGAAATAGGAACACTGAAGGGGTTTTGCCCCTGGAGCGTCTCCGCCTGCGCTCTGTACCGCTTGACGAGCGGCTCGATGCTCATTTTGTACTTCCCGTCCATGAACGGAATGGCACGTACGGCAGATGCGGCCGTCCGGCCGAAATTGGCCTCGATGTGTGGCAACAACGCATAAATACGCTGAGCATATTGATTCTCCCTGGTGCAGATCAATAGCTCGGTGGCTGCTTTGAGTTCCTCATCCTCTAGAGGACCGCCAGTCGTGTTCCCGTGGCGAAAAACATCCGGCGGGTGGCTGTGTTCCTCCGTCCAGATTCCCCGGGCAATCGACAGGCACCGGCCAGCCAGCGTGTCATTATAGCCGCGGAGTGCCCGACTCGCGGCAGCGAGTGCCGCGGCGGAACCGTAGTTCAATGCGCTCGACTTGCTCGTAAATGCCCAGCGGTCATCGAACGTTCCACTCGTGAATCCATCGGACTGGAGACTATCCAGTGCGGGATTGTACACCAGGTTATCGGTCGTGGTGACCGCGTCTCCCAGATGCGTGTACTGAGACAGATGCGCTTCGACGATCCCCGGGATGGCGTGACCTATGGCTTTATGCTGGGCAACAAGCTGCAGCGTGCCATGTTCTATCTGCTGCAGGAGGTCCGGCGTACCGTCCGGACAATGGAGTTCCACCGCCCGGGTGTGCTGATTGACGCGTGTCTCGTCTCTCGTGGGATGGAAGTCTTCCCAGGTCTGGACCAGGCTGAGAATCGTCGAGTACTGTGTCTGCGTCCGGATGTCAAAATCACCCGCGTCGAACCATCCTCCAACATTCAATCCCGGGATATGCTCTCCGGGCTCGTAGCCCGTGTCGGTCGTGGGGCCCTGCGCATACAGATCGAAGTGTTCGTGATTCACCGGTGCCTGTAATGCGTCGTCAAGGTGGGATGCCCCGTGCCAGACCCGATACGCTTCGGTGACACGCATATGATCCATCTGCACCGGAAAGAACAGATCGAGAGTCGGGTGCCACGCGCTCTCATACACATCGGAGGCGATTCTCAACGCCGCTGACCGCTGGTCGCCGTACTCGATGACGTAGAGCCCGTTCTCCTTTACCGGTGAGAAATCGAATGTGGCGTAGGTGTACCGGAGATACTCCCCCCAGATCTTCGGCTCCGCCCGAAACACCTCCGACTCTTCGGCACTCCCGGTGACCTTGAGCAGGCGGGCAATGGTGTGGGGACTGTCGTTTCTGTCAAGTTCGATGACCGCGGTCTTCTTCTGGTTGGGATGATAGCCTACCTGNNACCTGCGAACAGGCGATCACGGGCCGGCGGGTCCAGCCGGGGATGGTGTTGGCAGTAATGACCCACGTGATCACTGTTCCGGTCTTCCTGGCGGGGAGAATCGAGCGAACCACGAACCATCCGTTTTGCGCCTTGTTGCGACCGTCAAAGAGCATCAATTGTCCGGAATCCGAGCGTATCGAAACGCGCCTGACAGGATCTTCCGGTGCGAGGACAAGTGATCTCCCGGAGGCGATAGGTTGTGGCTCAACTCTTCCCGATGGCACTCTTTCCATTGGCCCGGAGGGATACTGAGGAAAGAGTCCACTCATTCCGTCCATCAGGTACGCCCTGGCAAAGTATGCAGAGGGCAGGAACTCAAGGTTAAATCCGGCCTGTCGCTCAAGAGCCCGCGGAAGTTCCTTCCGGAGGATTACGGAAATGACGATTTCTTCTTCGCGTGCCTCGACTTTGACAGAGTACGCGAAATCATACGCAGGGTATTTGAGAAACGCTTCAATGGTCTGGCTGGCTCTGTCGACTTTTCGCTCTATGAATTGTGGGATCGGATCCCACTGCTCTGGTGTCGGGTTGAGTCTGACATCCCCATTTGTTGCGGTCCGCACCCCGTGATGGATGATCTCGACGCCGCTCATCTTGGAATCACTAAAGAGATCATTGTACCAGTTGCTGAAAACGAGAACATTCACGCCACGGGTCTCAAAGTACTCGAGATCGTTCAGTCTGAGTGGCCCGGCGCCCTCGTGTGGCCGGGTGAAGAGGAGGAGGCCCAGGAGAGAGAACAATGTCACGCCAGCCATCACGGGTGCCCTTTGTCGTGGAGGGTGATGAGAGAGCTTTTCAGCGCTGACCTGGTACCGGCTTCCTGCTGAAGTGCTGGAAATAGGAAAGACAGGTATCCTTCCAGAGCGCTGCGTCAATCACCTGTCGTTCGAGCTTGTTCTTGACATGTGAAAAGACTTCGGGGTCGATGGTGCCTTCCAGCGAAAGCCATTGCCCATACATTCCGTGCACCTGATCTGTCCCGGAAGTGTACCGCTCACAGAGCTCTTCCCATAACGTCCTGCCCGAGTTCATGCGGTGATCCCAGCGAACGTGATGAAACCAGAGCAGATATTTTTCGGGGCACGTCTCGAGGTTGTCGAAAATGGACCGCAGGGGAGGAAAGTACTGCCCTACGGCGTTGCTGCCGGTCGAGCTCCTGTCGAACCCCAGGCCTGCACTGTCGGCGCGATGGTAATAGACGGACCTCCAGTCTTCTCGTCCACTATCGTGCTGCGGTCCGGGGCCATAGTGGACGTCCACCTCCATAATATGGTGCAGCCCAAGCGGGGTCATGTAATTCACGCACGCCTCCCAGGAGTCCATCATAATAGAGGAAATAGTCGCGCAGGATCCGGAATCGCTCGTGAGGGACATCCTGATCCATTCGTTGGCGATCTGCTCAGCGCTGACGGAATGATCCCAGGCAAGACGGCCAAAGGCGAACCAGTTGGCTTGCGCGAAGAAGTGCCCGCACCAGTTTCGGTCATCGCCGGTGTTTGCCACGCCGGCGATCCCTGTCATGTCAGTAGTTCTCGAGCTGCCATCGACGATGCTGGCGAGTGTCGAACCGGGCCCTTTCGAGAACAGGTCAAACTGAAGGTACTCCTTCCACATCGGAGCGAGATACACCAGGTGGGTCGAATGGCCCAGATACTCCTGCGTAATCTGAAGCTCAAGCAGGAGCGGAGTCCTGGCCATTGTACCAAAAAGGGGTTGAACTGGTTCGCGTGGTTGAAAGTCGAGAGGTCCATTCTTTGCCTGGACAAATACGTTTGGATAGAAAAGGCCATCCAGCGGGACGAACTCCAGCGCGGCCCGTTTCACCCGGTCGGGGTCAACGGAGCTGTCGTAGACGAACGCCCGCCACATAACAATCCCATGAAACGGTTTCAGCGCTTCGGCGAGCACGTTCGCACCCTCGGCGTGGGTCCGGCCGTACTCCTGCGGGCCGGGCATTCCCTCGGAGCTTGCCTTCACCAGGAATCCGCCAAAATCGGGGATCAGCCGGTAAATTTCCTTTACCTTATCCTTCCACCACCGCCTCACCTGCGGATCCAGTGGGTCCGCAGTGTCAAGGTTGCCGATTCCCCCCTTTCGATTTCCTTCCTGTTCGAACTTGGCCGACGTCGGAGAGGAAAAGTTCACTGACAGGAATACCCGAATACCGTATGGTCGAAAGATGTCGGCCAGCGCGGCCACCTTTCGGAGGTACTCCAATTTCAGAATCGCAGGGTTCGCGTTGACATTGTTGAGGACGGTCCCATTGATTCCTATCGAGGCATTTGCCCGTGCATAGTCACGGTAGCGGTCGTCAATCTTCTCGGGCAGCGCATCCCATTTCCACAGTGATCTGCCTGCATAGCCGCGCTCAACAGATCCGTCCAGGTTATCCCAGTGATCGAGAAGTCGATACCTGATTCGCGGGCTTGAGAAGATGTCAAGATGAACCACCGGTTGGCGGGTCTGGATAATTCGCAGGAAATGGAACATGCCGTAGAGAAGGCCGATGTCTCCGTTGGCGGCAATGACAATGAGCCTGTTCTTGCTCGATGTGACCGATTTGATGAGATATCCTTCGCTGCCCAGTGAGTGAAGTGTGCCCTCACGCAGCAAGCGTCGGACAATGGCCGAACTCGCCGGTGTGCCAAGGACGAGGGCATTGCCTCGTGGCTCCGAGGCGCTGAAGCGCAGCCCGGCTCCAAGGAGTGTGTCGAGGCCCCGCTTCAGTTCGTCGCGGATGATCTGGATGGTCCCCGACTCACCAGGCAGGATGACGGAGGTGATTGCCTCACGGTAGTGACTGAGAAGGACGGCGTTATCAAGCGTCCTGTATTTCAGCCACAATTCATATCCGTCATCCGCCAGAGCCAGCCCCCTGGAGAAAAGAACCAGGAGGATGGTCCCGAGTGAGAAGATCCTGTTCCGAGTGAATGTCATGGTTTCATCTGGGAGGGGTTTTTCAGTGTGGTCACAAGTCCTTCCGGTGAAGAAAATTCTCGGGACCGGACGCTGCCGGACTGCGATCTCTCCCCCTTTCTGCTGGTTGTCGGATCTGGCCGTTCTGATGGGGAGGAATTCCCCATCGCCGGAGGAGCCGTCTCGGCGTTTCACGTCTTGTCAATAGAGCGAACCTTGACGTCACGGTGCGTCAGAGCGCAACCCCTCATTCCGCTGCTCTCGTCTCCTTCCCACTGCCCACTTTCCGCGTGAATTCCTGGTCCAAGGTACGGAGGCGAAGCAGTATGAGCAAGAGGAAATATAGACCGGGGTGAATTATCTCGCTGCAACCTGCAGCGGAGGCGCGAACGGAGGAACTGTCAGGGTCATCGTCCGCCCTGCGAGATCGTAGGTGTGGAATGTCGGTGGGAGAACGGACGATGTGTCAATCTAGAGGGTCTCCGAACGCGGGGGTGGTGGACTGAGAGGGTCCATCTTCATCGACCTGAGAAGCCGGATGAATTGCAGGGACTACCGCAGTGCGACGGTTCAGGGCCTGCCGGACCAAAAGAGGTGGAATAGACGAATGGGTTTTAGGTATATTTCTCTCTGGCAAGGAAGGGACGTCTTCGAGGTCTCCATTCGGATCTTTTCACCTGAGGGATTCAATCAGATGAGAAACGTCGTAACGTTGCTGATCGTGCCGGCGACCTGGTTGATCGGATCTGGCGTCTGTTGGTCGACATGCAAGTTCAGAAAGGTTGACGCCACACTGCTTCAGTGCCTCATCATCGCCGGGCTCCCGCTGGCAATCGGTGCGCTACCGCTTCCACTGCCGTATCTTCTTCAGGTTGCCCTGAGATACGCACTCACGGTCTATGTGACAATGAAGTATCTCGGAATCTCACTCGTCCCTGATGGATTGCTGATTCCTTGTGTCACGGCTCTCGGGAGTGCGGGCGCAAGTTTTGTTCTCGAGCAGGTTGTTGGTCGATAGCTTCCGATCGCGAATCGATGCGGTTCGCGGACACTTGAATCTTGCACGTCTGATGAACGTTCTCCTGCATTCGACCCTACCCTGCCCATTCTGCGGCACTCGGAAAGAAGGCACGATGCCCGCCAATTCCCGTCGCTTCTTTTATGAGCGCACGAATTGCAGGAGGGTGCTTCGTCCGAACCCCGGGGATTGCTGTGAGTACAGTTCCTATGTGACCGTGCGCTGTCCAGGCAGATAGGAAGATAGCTTGCTTGGCTGCTGGTCCCACTCCAACCATCAGACTGTATATAATGAAGGGGACAGTGTTGGCTCCAACGACAGACAGGTGGCCGGGAGGGCAGGGTCTGGGTGGAGACGCACTAGACCATGGCTTTCGAGGTGGTCTCGATTGGGTGGCCGGATGATCGGGACTTCTGCATACGGTCATTGATTGAGGGAGGGAAGGGGTTCGAGAATCCCGATCCTTTTTGTAATTTGGCGAACTGACAATTCTGTAACTTTGACCCCCCGGAGGGCGGAATTGGGTAAGGCCTAGTCCGTTGACCTGTGCTGGGTTGCTGAGGGGGGCGGCCTGGCATTGCTATTGGGCACGAATGTTGCCTCAATAGGGGAGTGATGACGCAACACTCAGTTCACGTGGAGATACAAGATGGCGCCACCAGAGTACATAAGAATCCTCAAGCTCGATAAGCTTGCGTTGAAGTCAAAGACGAAGCAGGATTTTCTCGAAGCCGTCAAAGCACGTCTGCAATATGCCAAAAACCTCGGCGTGGAGAGAAACTTCTCGTATTTCGTGGACGAGGCGTGGCATATCTTCGGCGATGGGAAGTGATCAGAGAGACGTAGGCTGAATCGTTCTCCCCTCCCTTGTCAGGTGTGCCGCACCTCATCCATCCCAAGAACTACTCCTTTCGCCTGTCTGATGGTGTAGCTTTCCAGGTTCTTCCCGTCTCGGATGCGGAATCCCGTAACTCGATCAGCTCTTTCCCCGTGCTGTGGGAGCACCTCCGGCGCTCGGCCGGCAGCGACGTCCTGGTAGACCCGTCGGGCAATTAGACTGGCGGGAGAATTCTTCGGGACGACACAAAAGGGGTTAGATGAGTGAGTTGTCGAGCGCCGCCTCTGCCATTGCACGTACATTTTCTGGGGGGACATTGGGAAGGAGGGCTTCATGGCTGGGACTCACGATAAGGTGGGGGCCAAGTGTGTGTCTCACCCGTCGGACTTCTCTGGTGACATCGTCCGGAGTTCCCCGGACGAGGAGATCCTGCGTGTCGATGCCACCCAGAAACGCTATGCGGCCTTTGTAGTTCCGGGCGAGAGTTCCCGCGTCCATATTCCCGGCCAGAGCCTGTAGCGGGTGAAGGCACTGGATGCCCGCATCGATGAGCCGGTCGATGATGCGTTCGACTGAGCCGCACGAATGCAGGAGGACCTGGTAGCCTGCGCTGCGGGCGTTGTCGGCGAATCGGCGTATCCAGGGGAGGAAGAAGAAGTCGAAGTGCTCGGGGCTGATGAAGAGGTCGCGCTGGGTCCCAAAATCGTTTCCGAAGAAATACCCGTCAATCAAATTGCCCGCCGCAGCAAAAAATTGTCGGTTGGCCTCCTCATAAAAGCCGCACACGTGATCGAGCGCTGTCCGGATGACATCCGGATGCGTGTGCATCTTTATCATGAATTCTTCCACGCCGAAGAGATCCATTGTGTCGTGAAAGAAGGGTGCCCAGAATCCGCTGGCCCGGTAGACATCCCCGATTGTCTCCATAACGCCAAACCACTCGTCAAAGCGGAGGTGTGCAGGATCGGGCCATGCAAATTCGCGTACCTCCCGCTGTGTTGTGGCTCCCGCCAGCGGCCCAGCTTCGCCAAGCGACTTCTTGTGCTTCCAGAGATCAAAGAGGCCGGACCCGTGCGGATGGCGGTACGTGGTCTCCAGATACTGAGGAGTTATCCAGCGGAAATCGTCTCGGAGCTGGCGGCGCAGCTGCTCCTCGTCGTGTGTTCCGAAATAACGGTGATAGGTGGGGAACGTGTCGGGGTGGGGGTTGCCGAGCCAGAACCCGGTTCGGGGGACGTCTCGACGCGCGATGATGTCGCGGATCAGCCGGCGGGACGATATCGGCGTCCCACGAAGAGGTTTCTCCCGCTGCATCTGTGTCATCAGGACCCTTGGCCAAATGGAGTATGGGCGATACTGCGCTGTTCCCTTCTCCTGTCTCTCCCCCTCCTGCGGCGCATTCACAAACGGCACACGTGAGGCCTCCTCCTCCCGATATGGGTCGAGGCTCTCTGCTTCTGGCCGGTCAATCTTCTCCGGAAGTGTTCTTGGTAGCCGATTGTGCCCGCCGGTGGTGGAAGAACAGAAACCCAATGGGGGGTCAGGTTAGGGGAGAGAACGGCTTGGGCGGGAAAGGATGCTCAGCGCGTATCCCTCCAGACAAGGTAAAGGTTGGAGTCGGCAAGATCAAGCACTGGCGGGAACGTCCGAGTTCCTGCCGACAAGGGGTTCCGTGCGGCACGGCATCGACATCGTGATGCAGGCCATTTTGTTGTTTTGAGCGGTCACATTCGCTATACTCTGGCAATCGGATTCGCAAAGAGAATAGAGCCCGTCTCATTCCACGGGAGCCCGCTGGAGTGATAATCGGCGGCGCCGCGTGAACTGAGACCCGTTCCCTCTTCGTTCAGTGAACAGCGAGGATTCACAATGAACTTCGGTCTTCCTGCCGTCGACTATCTGGTCATCGTTATCTATCTCATCTTGATGTTGGGGATCGGTTTCTACTTCTCCCGGTTCATGAAGGGGGGCAAAGACTTCTTCATCGGCGGCAATCTCATCCCCTGGTGGGTTTCGGGCATTTCGCTGTACATGACCATGTTTTCTGCCTGGACGTTTACGGGCGGCGCCAGCTTCGTGTATCACACAAGCTGGTTTGGATTGTTGTACTTCGCAACCTGGGGGATCTCGTTCTTTATCGGCTTTCTCATGTCCGCCAAACGCTGGCGGAGAACCCGCATCACGTCCCCCGTCGAGTACATCGAGACACGATTCAATAGGCCCACCCACCTGTTCTTCAGCGTGTATCTGGCCCTGTCCATGCTCTACTGGCCGGCCCATCATCTGGCATCGCTGAGCAAGATCTGTGCGCCCACGCTCTTCCCCGGCTCAATGATGGCCATCGATGTAATGATCATCGTCGTGGGCATCACGATTATGCTGTATACGTTTCTGGGCGGTCTGTGGGCAGTTGCCGTTACCGATGTTGTCCAGTTCCTGATCTTAATTGCCGTTTGCGTGGTTCTCATCCCGGCGATATTCCTGTCAGGCGAGTTCAGCGCAATAAGCGAGGTAATTGCGCGCGTTCCGCCGCTCACATTTCGGCATGTGCTTCCGGATACTACCATGTACGACCAGTGGTATTTGCTGGGGCTCATCGCTGCAAACATCTTCGGGAACGCCGTGGGGGACAAAGCCCAGCGCTACTATAGCGTGCGGGATGAAAAGGAAGCCATGAAGGTCGGTTGGCTGACCTTTGGCCTGTTTTTGACTGCTCCACTTCTGTTCGGGATTCCCCCACTGATCGGCAGGGTGCTGTGGCCCGACATCGGTATGCTTGGGTATTTCGCCGGCGTCACCAAGGCGGAAGAAAACATCTTCATCGCGGTGGTGTTGCGATATATGCCCGCCGGCATCGTTGGCTTCTTTCTCTCGGCGATGATGGCGGCTTCGATGTCCTCAATGAGCGGGGTCTGGAATACGGTATCGTCGATCGTCTCGGTCGACCTCTACAGGAGCCGGTTCAAACCCACCGCGAGTGAAAAGGAAACGCTGCTCGTCGGACGTATTTCTGTTGCAGTCTTTGCCCTCATTGCGATCCTGCTGGCGCTGGTCATCATTCACAGTGACTATGGGGTCTTCTCATTCAGCAATATCTTCTTCGGTCTCACCGGTGTTCCCAGCGCCATCCCGATGTTGCTCGGAATCATGACGAAGAGGATCTCTCGCTGGTCTGCCATGGCTTCCGTGATTGCCGGAGTACTCACGGCGTCCGTTGCCCGCTTTGTGCTGCAGTACTCGCTGGGACAACAGTTCCTGGTTACGGTGGCGATCACTCTTCTGTTCATCGCCATCTCGAACCCGCTGGGTCGATTGTACAACGGACGGCGGGCGCTTGCACGCGTGCTCTCCCTGGCGCTCAGCGCAGCGCTGTACTTCTTTTTCCTGCTCGCCAACAACAATCCCACCCTCTCTCCGGGCACCCTCGGCACGACCCTGCAGGAGGGTGGAATCAATATCCTCCTCTCAGCGCATTTCTGGTTGGTCCTGTCGGCACTGGCGTTTGCCGTGTTGACCTACGGCTTCGCCGCCCTGTTCGGGAAAGATCTGTTGTCATCGCATGAGGTGGTGAACGGTTTCTTTGAGAAATTGGACCGGCCGATCGATGTCGCAACGGAAGTTGTCTCCGCCGGGGCAAAGGAGAGCAACGTCTTCCCCCTGGTCGGCTGGATGTCAGTGGGTTTGTCCCTCATGTCGTTGTTGATCCTGCTCGCACCTGTTGCCCGCTCGAACATCGGCGTGAATCTGGGGATCAGTGGTCTGCTCTGCGTCGTGGGGCTGGGAATGATCCTGTCGAAACAACTGACGCGGCAGGGCACAGGTCGATGATCCGGATTCCATCCCAGTGGGTGTTTCCTCTTGGTTTTCATGGTCCGATTGGCTACTTTTTTCGACACAGGGTCGGGTGAGCGTGGAGGACAGTTCTGGCCCGGAGAGGTTCCGGGTCGTGGACGGTCTGATATGCCGACGTGCTCGTAACTGGCGGGCCCGGAATCTGGATGCAGGGTTCAGGAATCTGGATGTGGATTCCGCCTGGGAGCGGAGTATATTCTGGCAGAGGAATGAGAGAGTCCTATCGATGAAGAAGCTGCGCAAGCGGACACTCGCGAAGCTCAAGAAGGGCGGGGTCTGGATCCCGAGCCCGCTTGCGCTGGACAGGAACAAAAAACCCTCAGAGAAGTGGCAGCGGCTGCTTACTCTCTACTATATCAGGGCCGGAGCACGGACGATCGTCCCGGGAGCGCATACCGGCGAATTCTCCGGGGGTGATCTCACGATATTCCGCTACTGGCTCGGACTGATCAAGGACATGGTGACAGAGTTCGGTGGGAAGGACATGTTCCTGATGGCTGCGGTCAGCGGAAAGCAGTACTTGAGGCAGGCCGAGCTCGCGGCGGCTCAGGGGANNATGACATCGTGATGTTGGCGCCGACCGCCTTCACCAGGAAAAGTGACAACGAGGTGGTGCAGATCTTCAGAGACGTGGCCAGCGTCATCCCGGTGTTCGGCTTCGAACTGCAGAAGCTCGTTCCGGGAAGCAGGGAGTTCAATTACAGGCTCTGGGAGAGGATATTCACGATAGCGTATGGTGCCAAATCGGCGCCTTTCAATACCTACCGCGCGCAGATAATGCTGGAAGCAGCGGCGAACAGCAGAAGACGGGATACGCTTGTTCTGGTGACGGGCAACGATGACAGGATTGTCTCGGATCTGGGGGGAGTGTTCCCGTTCAAGGTCGGTTCAAAGACCGTGACGGTAGGCTACTCGGGCGGCCTGCTCGGGCATTTTGCGACGGATACATATTCGGCAGTGAAGTGGTCGGACGCCGTACGCCAGGCGAAAGAGGGGAAAAAGTGGAAGTTGGCCGTGACCGAAAAAGAGCTTNNTTTGCGAATTCCGTGTGGGGGGTGAAGTACCGGTTATACTCCCTGGGGCTTTTGCCAGGGCCGTACTGTTTCTATGAAAAAGGACGGAAAGGGCTGGCTGAGGAGATCGACAGGGCGTACAGCGTCAATCCCGTGATCAGCGACAGGGAATTCCTGTCGGAGACTCTGAAGAGCATGAAACGAGAGGTGGGGATAGCGCCGTGAACATAGCTGAGGTGACAAACAGCAGACAGCTTCGGGAGTTCATGAGCACTCCCACCGACGGAGTGATTCGCTGTGTCAGGAATGTGAAAGGGGACATCCTGATACTCGGCGGAAGCGGGAAGATGGGTCCGGAGCTGACCGAGATGATCGTAAGGGCAGATGCCATCGCAGGGATCAGGCGAACGATATCAGTTGCGTCAACCTTCAGCAACCCCGGGGAGAGGACCGCGGAATTGTTCGCGGAGATGGGCGTGAAGGTGTTCAAGGGTGAATTGACCGATACGGAATTTCTGGGCGGGCTCCCTGACGCCGAGAATGTCATATACATGCCCGGGTTCAAGTTCGGCTCCTCAGACAACTGGGAAAAGGCGGTCCAGGTCAACTGCATCCTGCCCTATCTGGTCGGGGAACAATACGGGAATTCCAGGATCGTGGTATTCTCCTCTGCGAATCCGTACGCCTACACGACTCTCGAGTCGGGCGGGTCGAGGGAAGGTGACGCGCTTGATCCCAAGGGCATTTATGGCTGGAGCATAGTGGCGAGGGAAAGTGCGTTCGCCATTACCGCAAAAAAACATCCGGCGCAGAAGTCCTGTTACTATCGGCTGACCTATGCTCAGCACCTTGCCTACGGGGTGATCGTGGACCTGGTGAAGCTCATTCTTCAGGGGAAGGAGATATCGCTCTCCGTGCCCTATGTGAACCTGGTCTCGCAGAGAGATGCCAACGATAGGGCAATACGCGCCCTTGAGATCTGTTCAAACCCACCTTCCGTTCTCAACGTTTCAGGGCCTGTTGTCACGGTGCGGGATATTGCGGAGAGACTCGGGGAGATGCTGGGGAGAAAACCCCTGCTCGTTGGAGAGGTACCAAAACTCTCCCTGCTCGTAAACGACGACTTCTGCGTGAAAAGATTCGGAAACTACCAGGACACGCTTGAGGATATCATGACCGCATCGGTCAACTGGGTCAAGAACAGCGGGGAGTACTGGGGAAAGCCTACGAAATTTGGCGAGGTAAAGCACGAGTACTGAAACACGCAGATATCCCGAACGGGGACAGGTGACGCGACTCCCCACGGATACCCCTCTTGACATTTCCCTGCAATGCGAATAGTCAGTCCCTACGACCGCGGATAATTGTACCCATCACCGCATGAAGAAGATCCTCATCGTCACCGTGTCCATGCTCCTGTTCAGTGTCGTGAAACTTGCGGTCAACTTCATCATCGTTTTGAGAGTGCTTCCCGGATATCTGAACGCCTGTCCAGCACAGGAGCTGGAACATTGGCGGCTGTCTCACGCGCTTCATCGTTCGACACACACAGCACTCACAGGAGGGTTCCCATGCCTTCGATTCCGTCACTCTTGTCACTGGCACATCTTCTTGGACTCGCGTTAGGCGTCGGGTGCGCGACCGCGAAACTGAGATTGTTGTTCAAGTGCAAGGCCGATCCAGCGTTCGTGCCGGCCTATATCGCGGCGGCCAGGCCACTGACGCAACTGCTCCTGTCTGGTTTCATTCTGCTGACGCTGTCGGGTGTCGGCTGGCTCCTGCTTGGGTACCAGTTCACGCCGCTCCTCGTCGTGAAACTTGCGATGGTTGCAGCAATCTGGGTGCTGGGCCCGATTATTGACAATGTCATCGAACCGGAATTTCGGAAACTGGCCCCCCGGGTAGGCGAGCCAGCGTCGCCCGCGTTTATCCGGATTCAGCACCGGTATCTGCTCTTTGAGATGGTCGCAACAGGACTGTTCTATGTCATTGTCGTGATGTGGGTGCTGGTCTAGCACGACGAACATCCGTTTGCGGCGTCTGCAGCGAGACGGCGAATTCCCGACTGCGGCATTGAAATGAACGGTGGGCCTGACGGAACACCGCCTGTACTGGTACTGATGTCGACCTGGTGATCACTGGAGCAACGGGTCTGCCGGGCATGGTGTACTGAAGGGGGAGGAGTACGCTCCCGCTCTGCAAGATGTTTTGCATCGGCATCACAGTGGAGCCTCGCGCGGGTCACCTCGAGAAGGCCCGCAAGAACAGCAACACGCTCGAGCAGCAGAAGTACCAGAGGCTGTCATGGACATTCTAGAGTATCTCGCGAGACTGGGGTATGTCGGGAAGGCCAGCCCGACCCCTGAATCCTTGATCGCGCTCCAAAAGGCTCACCTGCTCTCAGTCCCGTTTGAAAATCTGGACATCCATGCAAGAAAGAGAATAGTGTTGGATCCAGACCGCCTGTTCCACAAGATTGTTCTGATGAAGCGGGGAGGTTTTTGTTACGAACTTAACGGGCTGTTTCACGTGTTGTTGCAGAAACTTGGCTTTCATGTCGCGCTGGCAATGGGCAGAGTGTATGACCGCACACGCAGCGCCTACGGCCCCGAGTTTGACCATATGCTTATACTTGCGAAGGTGGATGGACACACCTGGCTTGTGGATGTCGGATTCGGAGACTTCGCGATGCACCCTCTGAAGTTGACCCTGAACGAGCCAGTCACGGACCTGAACGGGCAATTCGTGATCGAGCGTCATACCGACGAGTATTTCAAAGTATCCAGGTATTCGCCGGAAGAGACGCGGTATCTTCCAGAATATCTCTTTTCGACGACGAGGCGATCTCTCTCGGACTTTACGGAAATGTGTCTGTATCATCAGACGTCACCTGAATCGCACTTCACGAGGCGGAAACTGTGTTCGATTGCTACGGCAACGGGCAGAGTGACACTTACCGATACCAAGCTTGTCGTCACCGAAAACGGAATGAGAACCGTATGTGAGATCACCGACGAGCTCGAGTTTGACCGGGCCCTCGCCCAGTACTTCAATATTGTTCTGTAGGTTCGCCTCTCATGTCCGTGCTGATACTGACAGGGTTCCTGGTCGACCTGTCTTGATGACGCTCTAGGGGGCGGGTTCGCCATGCCAGGGGTCTGTTCCGGATGCTGGCTCCGGACCCTCAGCTGGCCCCTCAAAGCCGGTGTGCACGCAGGGGTAATTGTTCTTCTTCTCGATCGGAACGGTTTGTGACCTTCAATGCCTATACGGGAGACGACAGCCGGAACCCCGCGGATCCGGACTCGGTGGTAGCCGTGTGACCCTGTGAAGTCGTGGGAACATTCAAGAATCCTCTTAAACGATAAGAACTATCATGAGAGGTTAGGGATGAAACGTTTTGCGAGACTGCATCCACTCTCTGCATATTTCCTGTTGACCTTCCTGTTCTCCTGGTCAGTGTTCATCCCACTCGCCCTCATCAGACACGGCGTGATCCAGGCCAACATCCCGTTTTCGATCTATTACACGGCGGCGTTCGGTCCCCTTCTTGCGGCGCTAATTACGGCAGGACTCGTGAGAGGACGGGTCGGTGTGAAAGAACTGCTGGGACGAATGGTGCAATGGCGCGCCCGGCCCATATGGTGGTTCGCGGCATTGAGTCCCCTGTTGCTCCTCCTGATTACAATGGTTGTACTCCGGTTCTTCCAGGGAGAATGGTTTGATCTGAACATGACCGGTCAGGTGGAGTTTGTGCCCGATATCGGGGTGGGAGCGTTTGTGCTCTGGTTGCTTACCTTTGGCATAGGTGAGGAAACCGGTTGGCGAGGATATGCGCTTCCGATACTGCAAAGCAACCACAGTGCCTTGCGGGCAACCGTGCTCTTGTGGGTGGCGATTGCTGCCTGGCACGCTCCCGCGTTCTTTCTTGTGTACGACCCGCGCATTCTCCCCGGATTCCTGCCGGGTCTGCTCGCCGGCGCCATCGTGTTTACCTGGCTGTACAACAGCACGAATGGAAGTGTTCTTCTGGTTACCATCTTCCATGGCGCCTTCAACTTCGTCACCGCGTCAAAGTCCGCGAAGGCCGGACTCATCGCGGCGGTCATCAGTACTCTGGTCATAGTCTGGGCAGTCCTTGTGGTGATTCTCTACAAACCGAAGAACCTGTCCGTGAGCACAAAGCAGGTCGCGTAATCTGGCTCATCTGCTCACCCGGGAAGCGTGCTCGACGTTCAGNNCGCTCCCACGCTTGACAAAGCACGCAATTCGATCTTATTTACACAGGGGTGGTACTGGTTCCAGAGGTTCTGACGCAGAGCCAGCCTTACAGCCAACTGCTGTCGTGCGGCCCTCGAAAGATGCAGGGTACCTCGGTCGTGGGATCGCGCAGGCTGACAGGGGAGAGTGTCGTAGCGTAGTCTGAAGATAGTCGCACCGGGCAATCGTAGGGGTACACGTATGAAAGCAATTGTCTATGACAAATATGGTCCCCCCGATGTTCTTGAACTACGGGAGGAACAAAGACCTGCTCCTAAGGAGAGCGAAGTACTGGTCAGAGTATGTGCGGCGTCCGTAAATGCAGCTGACTGGCATCTCCTGAGAGGTGACCCGTTCGTTGTCCGCCTGTACTTCGGGCTTCTGAAACCAAAAATCAAGATACTCGGATGCGACATAGCGGGTCGGGTTGAGGCGGTAGGCAGTAACGCAAAGCAGTTTCAACCGGGTGATGAAGTGTTTGGGGACCTGTCCGCGTCTGGTTGGGGAGGTTTTGCCGAGTATGTATCTCCCCGCGAAGACGCGCTGGTGCGAAAACCGGCCAGTATGACATTCGAGGAAGCCGCGGCCGTGCCTCTGGCGGGAGTGACCGCCCTGCAGGGTCTTCGCGATAAAGGACAGATTCGGCCAGGGCAAAAGGTTTTGATTAACGGCGCGTCTGGTGGTGTGGGTACGTTTGCAGTACAGATTGCCAAATCGTTCGGGGCTGAAGTGACTGGTGTGTGTAGCACAAGGAATATGGACATGGTGCGTTCAATCGGTGCAGACCAGGTCATCGATTATACTCAAGAAGACTTTACCACAAATGGCCGGCAGTACGATTTGATTCTTGCCGCGAACGGATATCACTCGATCTTCGAGTACAAGCGTGCGTTGGGGCCCAACGGGATCTATGTTATGACGGGAGGTTCCGGGGCTCAAATGTTCCAGGCAATGTTCCTTGGACCATGGATATCGATGACAGGGGGCAAGAAAATGGGCAACCTGTTACAGCGAGCGAATCAAAAAGACTTGGCATGTATGAAAGAGCTTCTTGAAGCCCGCAAAGTAGCACCTGTTATCGACAGAAGGTACGCGCTGCGCGAGGTTCCGGAGGCAATCCGGTATCTTGAAGAAGGACACGCCCGGGGAAAAGTGGTCATCACTATGGACCATGACACCTGACCCCGACAAACCAACTGTGCTGGACAATCCAATTGGGGAAAGGAAACGGAGATGAATAAACCGGATCAGCCGAACAAAATAGCGGATAGGACCACGTGGGCTATCGCTGGAGGTGTGCTTCTGGGTATTGGTGTTGGGTTCTTTTTCCTACAGGAATTCCCCCTGGCATTTGTTGGATCTATTCTCTCAGGATAGGCCTGGGCCTGCTCGTGATTTCCATGCTTTCAAGAGGAAGATGTCAATAACAGGAACTGAATATCAGAAGAACGGACATGCATGAACAAGATACGGGCCTCCGGATGACTATTCACTCAAAGAAGCAGAAAAATCTCCTGATGGCAATCCATTTCAAGATAATGTTAGCGATACTCCACGTGGCGATACTTGTCTCGTTGGTTACGTGTCCGTCCGCCGTTTCGCAATCAAGGGAGCATCGACTCGGAAAGAATCTCCAGTTCCACACGATCGACAGCAAAGCGCTAGCCGGGAACCGTATTGGGGATCCTTCTCGACGGGAGATGGCAGTCCTGCTTCCGCCTTCCTACTTTGCTCAGACCGCAAGACGCTACCCGGTCGTATATCTCCTCCACGGACTCGGATATCGAAAAGACGGGCATCTCTCCCAACTGTACATTTTGACGGATATGTACGACCGGATGAGGAGGAGGATCCTTTCCGAGATGATCCTCGTCGCTGTGGATGGGTCCACAGTGTTTGGGGGGAGCTATTATGCAAATTCCCCAACGATTGGGAATTTCGAAGAGTACATGGTGCGTGATGTCGTTGGGTATGTGGACAGGCATTTCCGCACGCTTGGTGTTCGGGAAGGGAGGGGGGTGGCTGGATTTTCGATGGGGGGGCACGGTGCCGTCAAACTCGGCATGAAGTACGCAGACGTCTTCGCTCTTGTGGGAAGTCTGAGCGGGAGCCCGCTGTCGGTCCGATATCGGAAGACGATCTATCGGAACGCACTCCTCAATCATGCCAGACCGTCGAATCTAAAGACTCTCCTCGAGGAGGTTACGTTCGAGAGGAACTGGAACCTCGCCGCGGCATATGCGAAAGCTGCAGCGTTTTCACCGAATGCGCTAAATCCCCCGTTTTATCTTGACCTCCCTTTCGCGGGCTCTACTGCAGAGGAAGATGACCCTGTCTGGCAGCTCTGGTGGGACGATGATCCGCTCGCCCTGGTTGCGCGCCATTCACGTGGGCTTCGCACGCTTACCCAGATCTACATCGATCAGGGCGATGACGAGACAATGCTGGGGACTGAAGACTTTGACCGAGAACTTGTTCGATACGGCGTCGGTCACCTCCATTATATCTATAGGGGAGACCACACGGACAAGATGGCCCCACGTTACTATCGAATGCTCAAAGAGTTCGCAGTGCAATGGGCAATCGGTGGTCAGGTCCAGTAGTGTGCCTCGCTGAAAAGGCCGTCAATTGAACCCGCGATGGGGGTAGGTCACCGTCGCCTTTCACATTTGCAGTGATTGATCGGTCAATAGCTGCCCTCCGCACCGAATCCCGTGTGGACGGGGAGGCCGAAGGGCGAGGGTAGGCAGGTGAGTCTCTTTCAACAATTGGCACACAAACGAGAAGCACAGCTATGAAAGGCTCTGCGATTCTTTTTGCGGTCATGACGACAATGGGACTGGCCTGCGGGGATTTTGGCAATCCGGTACACGAGGAGAGTCCGGTGGTTCCGCCTGTTGGTGCGAACCGAGCGTCCTTCTATCTCAACGGAAGCAAGCACGTCATTTCGGTTTTTGCAGAACGGAACGGGTACAATGTGAACGAACTTGTCATACGGGGTTCTGGAAGTGGATTAGAGAATACGCTGATGATGACGTTCAAGCCGGTCCAGGGCGGCGCGAGTGAAATCAATGTTGAGATGACCGGGTACTGGGACCTTGGGTTGTGCATCCCGTTCAATAAGTATCTCCTCTCCAACAGTCCTTCCAATGTCATACGAGTCACGTCGTATGATCCCGGATCGGGTTTCCTGAAGGGTGAATTCGACCTCACGTTCAGATTTGAGAAAGACACGACAAAGGTCGCCTCATTCGCCAACGGAACCTTTGAGGCGGTAGTGGACACGGCGGCATTCAAATACTGTTTCGAAGGATAACCCCAGAGGCGATCAGCGCAGCGAATGGCCGGGTGTCGCCTGCCGTGCCCCCCCGCCTCAGTCGTGAGAAGCAGCCTTCCGCGGAGCAGGCAGGAGCCTGCCCTGGCACCATGAGGGGTTCGCCCTGGATTCCTTCGTTCGAGAACGTTCATAAATCCTGGCGGATCGTCCGGAAAATGCCTCTGAAATAGGACCCTCCACTGCGGCCGACGACCCCGAGCATTGAAGTCTGCGGCTGTACCGCTTGGTCAGGCCGCTTCTTCGCGTGCTTCTGCCCCGAAATACCTCCGCTTGAAGAAGAGTGCCACATTGACAAGGCTGATGAGTACTGGCACCTCCACCAGGGGTCCGATCACCGTCGCGAATGCCACCTGGGAGTTGATGCCAAAAACGGCAACGGCGACGGCGATCGCAAGCTCAAAATCGTTGCTTCCGGCAGTAAATGCCATTGTCGTGCTCTTCTCGTAGGATGAGCCAATGCGCTTTGCCAGGAAGAACGTGACGAAGAACATCACCGCAAAATACACCGTATAGGGAATGGCCACCCGGAGCACATCTAACGGCAGCTGAACGATCTTCTCGCCCTTCAATGAGAACATCACAAAAATAGTGAAAAGAAGAGCGATTGGCGTAAGGAACGAGATCCTCGGGATGAACGTCGTGTGATACCACTCCTTTCCTCGTGCCGTTGCTAAGACGGTCCGCGTCACCACCCCGGCGGCAAAAGGGATACCGAGGTAGATCAGGACTGTCACTGCAATCTCTGAGATTGAGATGTCCACCAATGCCCCCTCCATTCCGAAGAGAGGGGGAAGAAGCGTGATGAATACATAAGCGTAGACAGAGTAGAACAGCACCTGAAAGATGGCATTGAATGCGACTAGCCCCGCTGCGAGTTCTGAATCACCCTTCGCGAGGTCGTTCCACACGAGCACCATGGCGATGCAACGAGCGAGACCGACAAGGATTACCCCGACCATCATTTCTGGCCTGTCCGGAAGAAGGACGACTGCCAGGACGAACATCACCATTGGTCCGACAATCCAGTTCTGGACCAGGGATAGGCCCAAGAGCTTCACGTTCTTGAAGACGACCGGGAGTTCCTCGTACTTTACCTTGGCAAGCGGAGGATACATCATAAGTATCAGGCCGATTGCGATGGGGATATTCGTTGTGCCCGAGCTCAACGAGTCCCAGAAAGTGGCCATGCCCGGGTACGCATATCCGACGAGCACCCCAAGGAACATTGTGATGAAGATCCAGAGAGTGAGAAAGCGGTCAAAGAACGATAGCTTCTTCGTAACTGTGCTCATCATGATCCCCTTAGCCTGGTCGTGATGACTTCTGTTGAGTGGTAACTACGGAATCTGGTACTTCTCTCATCCCTCGCGTGCCGGAAGAGGGGGGCATTCCCTCGTCCTCTGTTCCCACCGCCCCCGGGACCTGCCCTCTGAGATTCTCCGACACGGTCCCCTTCGGATTGAAGTCAATATAGGAAGTTAAAGAGATAGCCCACAATGATGATTCCGAGCGCGACTATTCCGATGAAGATGAAGATCAATGGAAGTTTCAGAACCTTGCGCAGTATGATCGTCTCGGGGACCGAGAGTCCGATGACCGACATCATGAAGGCAAGGGCCGTACCAAGCGAAGCGCCCTTCTCCAGGAACGCTTGGACGATCGGGATGATCCCCGCGGCATTCGAGTAGAGGGGAACGCCAATGATCACCGAAACAGGCACTGACCACCAGGCAGACCTTCCCATGATTCCTGCAAGGAAGTCTTCGGGAACATAGCCGTGGACGCCCGCCCCCACGGCTATTCCGATCAGAACGTACACGTATACCTTGCGCACGATGTCCCGCACGGCGTCAAATCCCGCCCGGACTCGGTCTTCAAAAGTTGCGCTCGATTCCAGCGTGAGAGGCCTGCTTTTCACCGAATAGACCCAGTCCTCAACATATCGCTCCACCCTCAATTGTCCAATGACGAATCCCGAGGAAATTGCGATCGCGAGTCCTGTTGTCACGTAGATAAGAGCCGTCTTCCAGCCGAATAGGCCAAGAAGAAGGACGACGGCCACCTCGTTAATCATTGGCGCGGCAATCAAGAACGAAAACGTGACACCGAGGGGGATCCCTGTTTCAACAAAACCGATGAACAGGGGGACTGCGGAACAGGAGCAGAAAGGAGTGACAATTCCAAGCACGCTTGCGAGGACGTTGCCCAGGAACGGGGAACGCTTGCCAAGGATCTGGCGGGTTCGTTCAGGCGAGAAGTAGCTCCGGATGATTCCGACGGCGAACACAACGATGGCAAGAAGAAGGAGAACCTTCGGCGCTTCGTACAGAAAGAATCGAATTGCCTCTGTCAGCTTACTCCCGGATGGGAGCGGCAGAAGCGAAACCAATACGCTCATGGCCGGTTCGAGAGTAAGATAGACAATGACCCACAGAGCGATAAGCAAGACGGCGAGCCGAGTCGGTTTGACAATCATCGCTGCATTTTTGCCGACTGCGTGAGGATTAGGGTCTTGATTTCCTCAACCCTCGGCACCGTCCCATATGATACAACGTGTTCATCAATGACGAGACCCGGCGTACGAAGAATTCCATAGGAGGCTATCGCCCGAACGTCTTCAACCTTTTCAACGGTTGCCTCGATCCCCAATTGCTGGACAGCTTCGAGTGCGCGGCCCGCAAGAGTTTTGCAGTTCATACATCCGGGTCCGAGGACTTTGATATTCATGAGCCACACCTTTCGATATGTTAGTTCGCCATGTGTCGAAGTGAATGGGTCAAAAAAAATCAGACCCCGCAAATCACGTTGCGATCGACCTTCGCGAGTTTCCTTCTGTCTGCGGCTACTTTTTCATCGTCGGAGAACGATTTTATGACCAATTCAAGCTGGGATCGGACAAAACTCTTCTCCGAGCTTCTATTCAGCCGGAAATTCACCCATTTTCCGTCCTTGCTATCTATAACGAGACCGGCATCTCGAAGGATGGAAAGGTGTTTGGACACTGTCGAGGTAGACAGGTCGAGAACCTCCCGGACCTCACATACGCACAGTTCTCTCGACTCCAGCATCTTGATGATGCGGATTCTGTTGGAGTCGCTCAGCGCTTTGAAGACATTGACGGTCTCGCGTCTCATGGTTTCCCATTTCGTTATATGACGAAATATAATGGGTCCTGTTCCCAATAGCAACAGAATGGTCGCTGTCGGTCCCGGCGTGGTTCAGGATTGAAGGTCGACGGCCGGTGTTTTCCTGGCGAACGATTGAACGGAAGGACCGTGGGCGTTCCCCTCTATTCAAGACGTGGTGGTCACACAAGAGAGAACCGTCTTGATGACTTCTGAGACATCCCTTTCATACCAGCGATTCGCTCCACAAACGTCGGTGCTCACATCCTGCGAAGGCATCACACGAAATGCTGAAATTCGGGAAAGAAGGATACGGAGTCGGCTACGTACGCTCCGCTCCAGCCGGCGGGGAACAGGCAGTAGGTCACATGGGAGGAACATCGGGACATCAGCCTCATTGGTGTATTCCTGCACGAACGCGGTGAGCGTGGTTGCCATGATCAGTGCCCATCACCTCAAATGTACCGGCCAGCTGATGGAGAGGGTAGGCGAGCAAACGGGAAACGTGTCCTCATCGCTCGAAACTCGTCTCGGAACATGAAACCGGGCACTCACCTGACACGTTGTCTGCTCCTGAGGGGCGCCCCGTCATTTGTGCGACTCAAGTGACAGGTCCCCCGGTGTGCGTGTAGTCCTGCGCGTGAGGACTCCGCCTGGTGCTGATCCGAGCGATACAGTCATTGGGTCGACCGAAGAATGGACTGGAAGTTGATTTCCAGCTTTTCCGATGGTACCTTTCCGACAAATTGAGGTGCGCTCAACCGCGTTTCACATTTGAAGGCCGCCGCTCTGGACCGCGATCCTGTTTCTTCGCTCGAGAGCCCGCACCGACCGCCTTCAAGTGTAGGCAGGCAACCGGCTTTTCGCCTCGGTACTAATCGCGCGCTGAGAGGCTTGCGGTGCTGCCATCAGAAAGGAGATGGTAAACCTGAGAGACAAGAATAGAACACTCCAATTTCAGGGCGAAAGATCCCCTTCGATAGGCCCCAAGATTGCAATCATCTCCTGGTACCTTATTTGCATTGCAGCTGCGGTGTGGCTCTCCTTCTCACCAACGAATGAAGGTGATCGTCTGGGGAACTCAAGCCGCCAGGCGGCGCTCCTGGTATTTGTGCTCATGTACGTTGTCAGGGCGGCGACCACTCTGTTTGTGTTTGTGAAGCGGAGGATCCCCTGGTGGGAGATCGCCTGGGGAGGGATCCCGATCGGGCTCGTGCTATTCTTCTTCCTTCGTGAGGGGTTCCGGACTGCACAGCCGCTTGGGTTGTTGGACCTTGTCGCGGCGCTGCTCTACATGACTGGCTCCTATCTCGGGACAGCGTCTGAGTTCTCCCGGCACTGCTGGAAGACCCGTCCCGAAAATCAGGGGCACTTCTATACGCGGGGGCTGTTCAGATACTCCCGGCATATCAACTATTTCGGTGACCTCCTTCTCTTTCTCGGATGTGGCATCCTCACAAGGCAGTTGTGGACGGGTATAGTGCCTCTGGTAATGGGAGTGAACTTCGTTCTTGTTATTATCCCGGCTCACGATGCCTACCTCGCAATGCGATACGGTAGCGAATTCGACGACTATGCACGACAGACCAAGAAGCTGGTGCCGCTTCTCTACTGAAGTGCGCCGGTCCGGGTTGCGCACGTACAAGGATTCTCGCAGGCCTGTTGGACACTGTGGGCCATGAGGTCAGCCCAGAACCTGCTACGAATTCCAGATGGAGACGTGGCCCCGCAGCTGAGCCCCGGCTGTGATGCACACTTCACGGCTCCGGCGCCTCGCTGCATGCCGCATTGCACCCGCCACGTTCATCCAATCCCTGATCGCGGCCACCGGATTGGACATATTCGGGACATACGCTCCCGGGCAGCGCTCTGAAGACGCAGACGCCCTTCATTCCGCTGACGAGGGACCGGCAGACCCCTTCTTCCAGGCAGCATGATGTGGCAGTGTGAGTCTCAGCTGCATGAATCGCCGGACGGATGTTCCTTGCGAAATGAGTCCCCCGGCGGTTCCCACTGTTCTGCGCTCTTCTGGAATCCCTCCTGCCGTGAAGGGCCCCTTTTGAGCCCAATGAACGGCCTGATTTGACATTTTTGCCATGAATCGCTAGCTTGGCGCGATCCGGCATCAGAATCGGACCCATCTCTGCTGAAGCTTTTTCTTTTGTCCCTGATGGGTCTCTTCTGCCCACGTGCATTACCACCCCTTGCAGGCCGAACCTATGGATACAAAGCCTCGTTTTGCAAACCGCCCCCTGCCTGTCGTCGCGAGTTCACTGCTGATTCTGGCCTTCGCGTGCGGTCGGAAGGAAGACCCACAAGTCTCAACGATGGCGACGGATGTTCCTGTTTCTGCCACGTTGGTGAAGAAACAGAAGCTGGAGAGCAGCCTCTCGCTCGTGGGGACCACAAATGCCAGGGCGGATGTCAACGTCATCTCGGAGACTCATGGGACGACGATGGCCGTCTACGTCAAAGTCGGCATGCAGGTCAAGGTCGGCA
The DNA here is from genome assembly GCA_002451155.1 of Ignavibacteria bacterium UBA6906. Taxonomy (GTDB): domain Bacteria; phylum Bacteroidota; class Ignavibacteria; order UBA10030; family UBA6906; genus UBA6906. Next base: position 10,639 of record DKBG01000227.1, on the reverse strand, counting down.
CGGTGCTCGTTCAGGTGGACGACGAAATTCCGCGCTCCACGAAATCCGCCGCAGAGATCAGTTTTCAGAAGGCTCAACGTGATTTTCTGCGTGCGGAGGATCTCTACCAGGAAAACTCCATTTCCCTGTCTCAGCTTGACGCGTCGCGGCTCGCGCTAAAATCTGCTGACAATCAGCTCGATATAGCCACGCGGCAGCTGGAGAACACCAGAATAAAGAGTCCGATCTCCGGCACGGTCAATGCGAGATACGTGGAACCAGGAACCATGGTTCAGCAGGGAATGGCGGTGGCGAATATTGTGGACATCAGCACCCTGAAGGTGCGGGTAAATGTTTCTGAGCAGGAAGCGTTCCGGCTGAAGCCGCGGGACCATGTCGAAATCACCACGGATGTGTATCCCGGGGCGACATTCGATGGGACGATCGACAACATCGCGTCCAAAGGCGATGAGGCGCATACCTATCCAGTGGAAATCATTGTCCCGAACAGCAACACGTATCCCCTCAAGGCCGGAATGTTCGCGCGCATCGCCTTCAAATCAATTGCGCCGACGGAAGCTCTCACCATCCCCAGAGGCGCATTGATTGGCAGTATCAAAGACGCACAGGTGTTCGTGGTGCAGGGAAATATTGCCAGCCTGCGCCAGGTGATCATCGGGAACCAGTCCGCGGATCTTCTGGAGGTGGCCTCCGGCCTTGCCGAAGGCGATACGGTCGTCATCAGCGGGCAGAACAACCTCGTTGACAAGACGCGGGTCCAGATCGTTAGCACGCAGCGGTGAACGTTCCACTTCGACGAAGGCGCTGGCCATGACTATCACTGAACTCGCGATCAAGCGTCCGACGTTGGTCATCGTCATCTTCCTTGCGCTTGGTCTCCTTGGGACGTTCGGCTACTTTCAGCTCCGATATGAATTGTTGCCGAAGGTCTCTCCCCCCTGGGTTGTGATTTCAACCGTCTATCCCGGCGCGTCGCCTTCGGAGGTGGAAAACAGCGTTACCAAGGTTATCGAAGACGCCGTCGCGTCAGTGGAGAAACTCTCCAATACCTATGGCTACTCGTACGAAGGCCTCTCGGTCATCAGCCTTGAGTACGACTATTCGGCCGACGCTGATCAGGCCATGCAGGAGGTCCAGCGAAAGGTCAACGGCATCCTCCTCCGGCTTCCGAAAGACATACGCACTCCCATCATTCAGAAATTTTCCTTCGACGAGGTGCCGGTGTTGAAGATGGGTGTCTCAAGCGACATGCCTTCACGGGAGTTCTACCAGTTCCTGAAGGACGACATCCAACCGGCCTTCGGGAAGATCGAAGGTGTGGGACAGGTCAGCCTGATCGGTGGCGATATCCGCGAAATCAAGATCAACCTTGATGCCCAGAAGGTCAGGGCGTATGGATTGTCGATCGCCCACGTGACACAACTGGTGGGCGCCTCCAATCTGGATTTTCCCACTGGAGCTGTTAAGGGGGCAGAGACCCAATCCATCGTTCGCATATCCGGGAAATTTGCCTCGATCGATGACATGCGAAATCTGATCATCTCCCGCTCCGCTGGAGGAGGTGAAGTGAGACTTGGAGATGTTGCGGAGATTGAAGACGGACTCGAGGAGTACTCCACGCTTTCCCGGCTGAACGGGAAGAACTCGGTTGGCGTCAATATCCTCAAGCAGACCGATGCGAATACCGTTGATGTCTGTCGCCGGGTCAAGCAGGAGATACAAGGCCTCGAGAGCGCCTATCGCAAGGACCATCTCCGGTTCGAAGTTGTCGCGGACGCATCGGTCTTCACGATCGAAGCGGCGGATGCCGTCAAAACTGACCTCCTCCTGGCGATCCTCCTGGTGTCGGCGGTCATGTATCTCTTCCTTCATAGTATCCGTAATTCCCTGATTGTGCTTATCGCGATTCCCGCGTCACTCATTGCCTCTACGCTGGCCATGTGGGCGCTGGACTTTTCGCTGAACTTGATGACCCTCCTTGCCCTGTCGTTGGTGATTGGTATCCTCGTGGACGATTCCATCGTGGTGCTTGAGAACATCTATCACCACCTGGAACGCGGAGAGTCGCGTCGGGACGCGGCCCTCTCGGGGCGCAATGAAATCGGATTTGCCGCCCTCTCGATCACTCTCGTTGACGTGGTGGTGTTTGTACCACTTACCCTGATCGTAGGGTTGGTTGGGGATATCATGCGGGAGTTTGCGGTCGTGATCGTTGTGTCGACTCTGATGAGTCTTTTTGTGTCGTTCACCCTTACCCCGATGCTCGCCTCGCGCTTTTCGAAGCTGGAGAAGGTCTCTTCCCGCTCGCTCGTCGGCTGGATCTCACGGATGTTTGAATCGGCGTTCCGCGCGGTCGTAAGCACTACGCTCCGCATTCTGAAGTACAGCCTCCGAAACCGGATGAAAGTCTTTGGCATTGCCGTGGCGCTGTTTGTGGTCGCGCTGATGCTTCCGGCGGTCGGCCTGGTTGGATCCGAATTTATCAAGGCATCTGACAGGGGGGAGTTTATTGTTACGATGGAAGTGGCACCGGGTTCGACGCTAGAGTACACGAGCCACGTCGCGCTGCAGGTCGAGCGAATCGTAGGGGCAATGCCGGAAGTCCGAAAGATCATGTCAAACGTAGGACTGGGCGCAAATAACGTCAACAGAAGTAACGTCGCCTCCATCTACGTTGCCCTGGTCGACCGTGCGCAGAGAACGCGTTCTACCGATGAGGTGACGAATGACATCAAACTGAGAGCGCGGCAGATCCCCGGGGTCAAAATCTATGTTGACCAGATCGCAATTACCGGTGAGCAGGCCGGCATCGGTATCACCGTGATGGTCCGAGGGAATGACCCCGATTCCCTGCTGGCCATGACCCGACAGGTGGCCGCGGCGATGCGCCAGACTCCGACGGTGACCGACGTGAAGTTCTCCTATGAGCAGAGCAACCCGGAAACACGGGTGGAAGTAGACCGTCAGGAGATGGCAACGTTTGGATTGACAGTCTTTGACGTTGGCACGACCCTGAGGGTGGCGCTGACGGGGGATGACGAATCGAAATTCCGTGAAGGGCAAAAGGAATATCCGATCCGGATAATCCTGGACAAATTCGATCGGACAAACCTCCAGGATGTGGCACGCCTTTCATTCGTGACGCCCATGGGCCGGCAGGTCGAACTCCAGCAATTTGCCGATATCTACTCGGCTTCGGGGCCAACAAAGCTGGAGCGCTACAACCGGGTTTCGTCGATCATGATAACCGGCTATGTGGACAACACCCGCCCGCTCGGCAACGTGAGTCAGGAATTCAGGACGATCCTCGGGACCCGGACAATGAGGGGGACGGAGATCGAATTCGTGGGCGACGAGAAAAACCGCAGCGATAGCTTCGCGCAACTTGGGCTCGCCCTCTTCGCGAGTATCGTATTCGTGTATCTGATTATGGTCGCGCTGTACGATTCTTTTGTCTATCCGTTTGTTGTCCTCTTTTCGATCCCGCTCGCCCTCATCGGGACGCTGCTCGCACTGGCTGCTACCGGAAACGCGCTGAGTATCTTCTCGATGCTGGGCATTATCATGATGGTTGGGCTTGTCGCAAAGAATGCCATCCTCCTTGTTGATCGCACGAATGACAACAAGGAGAAGGGAGCCGAGACCGAAGTGGCGCTCGGCGAAGCGGTGGAGATGCGCATCCGGCCGATCTTCATGACTACACTCTCGATGGTATTCGGTATGCTCCCTATTGCACTAGCGCGGGGAGCCGGCTCGGAGTGGAAGAATGGACTGGCCTGGGCGTTGATCGGCGGACTCACCAGTTCTATGTTCCTGACCCTTGTTATTGTTCCGATCGTGTACACCTGGGTAGACCGGCTCAGGACTATCGCCCCGAATTTCTTCCAGCGTCCCTTCGCACTAGTGCGACTTCGCCGCATACGGTCCTTCCGGAAGGAGATGAGGGAGGTCCCCAGATGAGACATCTCAGTTACCTCCTCCTCTTCGTCGCGTCGTTTGTGGCCATCCATTTTTCAGAAGCCCCGGCCCAATCGGCGCGCCCGCTCCGGATTGGCGTCGTTGTGGATGGTCCCTGGGAACGGAACGGCATCCTGCGGGAGATGCTTCAGAACGAGATCACCAGTGTCCTTGGCCGCTCCGTCCCGGTGACGTTTCCCCCCGAGGCCTTCCTCACAGGTGATTGGACGCTTGCCGGGGTCAGGAGCATCAATACCCGACTCCTTGATGACCCTCAGGTCGACATGGTACTTGGAATGGGGCTCATTACATCGCAGGANNTTTGTGCGCGACCTCCAGATTTTCCGTGAGATTGTCCCGATCAAGAAACTTGTCAATATCTCAAGCAAGCCCTATGATGACGTCCTGCCCCCGCCTCACAAGACGATCGAGGAGATTGGACGGCAGCTCGGCCTGGTGGTGACGGAACTCCAGCTCGGATTCTCTGCTGACGAGGTCCTCGCAGCACTGCCAAACGATGCCGATGCCGTGTTTTTGGAGCCAACGCTCTTCCTCCCGCCGAAAGAATTCGGAAAGCTGGTGGAAGGATTTATTGAACGGCGTCTTCCAAGCTTCTCCTTCTTTGGCGAAAACGAGGTCCGGCAGGGGATAATGGCATCGGCAAATCCGGACATCCTTCCGCGCCTCCTCAGGCGACTGGCATTGAATATTCAGCGCATCGTCGAAGGCCAAGAACCGGGATCGCTGGCTGTCCACTTCACGCCCGGCGAACTTCTCACGATCAACATGCGGACTGCCTACGCGGTAGGCGTGTCGCCGAAATGGAGCACTCTCCTCGAAGCAGAATTGGTCGACGTCCAGAAGACGACGCCGGGGGGCCTGTCGTTGACATTTCCCGATGCGATACGTCGATTCGGAGAGCAGAATCTTGATATTCAGGCGAAGATTCGTGAAGTGCTGGCCGAGGCAAACAACACTCGTATTGCCACGGCTTCCTTGCTTCCCAAGCTCGACGTTGGCGCTGCAGGCCTGCAGATCGACAAAGAGCGGGCCCAAGCTGGAGCGACCCCGGAACGGAGCGGGACTCTGGACTTCGTGGCACAGGTTATCTTCGCCGAGCCGGCACTGGCGAACCTCTCCATCCAATCATCCCTCCAGGAGTCTCGTAAGCAGGATCTCGAGATCACACGATTGAACACAATCGTGGACGGGTCGAGGCTCTACATGAATTATCTGAGGGCGAAAAAGGTCTTTTACATTCTCCTCGATAATCTCAGACTGCTGCGGACCAACCTGGAGCTAGCACGCGTGCGCCAGGCCACCGGTGCGGCCGGGCAGGAAGAGTCGCTCCGGTGGGAGGTGGAGATCGCAGATCTCCGGAAGAGTGCGATGCAGGTCCAGTCCCAGATGAATCAAGCGCTCTACGGACTCAAGCAGGTGCTGAACATTCCCCTCCTCTATGTTCTGAACGTGTCCGATGTTTCACTGGACGATTCATCATTCCTCATTGCAAACACGGAACTCCGAAGCTACCTCGAAGACCCCTTGAGCTTTGAACTTCTCAGCGACTTCCTGACGGCTGAAGGAGCCCGCCGCGCCCCGGAACTGCAGCAGCTCGATCACGTGGTGTCTGCGCAGGAGCGGGCACTTACCTCGACCCGGCTGAGCTATTTTCTTCCGACCTTTTCCGCCTTCGGAAAGTACACAGATCGATTCTACGCATCGGAGATCGTTTCACCCTTCCAGATGCCACCGATTACCTCCGCGCCCCCGCCCTCGACGGAGGGGGAAGCATTTCTCTACCAGGTTCTTGGCTCCCTCTCTCCGAAGCTACCGGGCGACCAGAGCTGGAGCGTCGGAATCCAGCTTTCGCTCAACCTCTTCAATGGCCTGGCTACCAGGGCTTCCGAAGATCGGAACGCGTTGATTCTGGAGCAGTATCGAGTGCAGCGGACCGCGCTGGCGCAGAAGGTCGCACTCAGAATTCGTCTGGAGATGGAGAAGGCGAAAGCGAGCTACTTTGCAATTCAACAGGCTCGGCTGGAACAAGATGCGGCACGCAAGACGTTGGAACTGGTGATGGAATCGTACTCGCGCGGGGCGGTTTCCATCCTGAGCATCCTTGACGCGCAGAACTCAGCGCTCAGAGCGGACGTTGTGGCGGCAAACGCGTTGTATGACTTTCTCATTGACTATCTTTCTCTCCAGCGTGCAATCGGGAAGGTGGACATCCTGATGACTCCCGAGGAGAGGAACGATATTCTTCAGCGGTTGAGTGCGCACATGGCCGCGGCACGGGAGCGGTGACGGGCCCTTCGCGGGCAGGACTTTTCAGGTCGCAGCCGCCCAGGTATGGGCGTACTCATCCAGCAGACGCAGATAGACGCGGTACTCTTCCAGTGACACACCGGGCGGCGTTTGGTGGTCAACACTGGGGACGTAACCGCCCGATGTCACCAATGCGGTGAGACGATCGAACTCCGCGCGCATGGCCGCTTCCCCGCCCGGCATGACCATTTTGTCGAAGTGGCCGATCATTCGCAGCGTCGGAAAGGTCTGACGCAGGGTCATGCCGTCGACCCCCGCCTGCCGCTCCAGCGGAAGCACACCGTTGATTCCTAAAGACTGAATCCAGGGGACAAGCCTCGTCACATCACCGTCGGTGTCAATGAACGTCAACATGTTCATTTCGCCGGTACGCTCCAGCAAGCGGTGGTAGTAGGGCGAAAGAAACCGGTCGCACAGTTCACGTGAAATCATTGGCCCGTTGTTGTAAGACATGTCCTCCGCTATGGTCACGAATGTCGGCCTGCCCATCGTGTCGATCTGATTCAGCAACCGCAGGTTGAAGTCCAGAAGGTCCTGGTTGATCCGGTGGATAAGTGCGGGCTGATCGTAGTAGGCGAGCATAAGCTTGGTAAAACCCATCAGCGTCCGGGGAAACCAGAAGAACCCCTCAAGGGTAATCCACACTACGGCATCGCCTTCTGCCTGGCGCCTGAACCAGGGTGGCAGCCTGGCCAATGCCGCGCTCTGGTCGGGAAACAGATCGACGGAAATCCGCCGATAGTCTTCCATGTTTGACACGCATCCCTCTCCATGGCGCTGCGCGGCATCGATCGTTGGATCTGCCGTGCTGAACCAAAACTGCTTGTACGGGTCCAGACCGAAGTATTCATGGATCGCGAACACATCGTCCCCGAACCGATCGGGAAGGCCTTCGCTTCGCCAGCGCGCGAGCGTCTTGTCCCACCACATCGCCCACTCCCACTTCGGCAGGCGGTCGACTGGCTGATAGGCCATGACCGCTCGAAAACGTTCCACATGATTCACGGCATCATTCCTTACTGCAGTCCGCCTCAGGCCGACTGCCACTCTTCGGCCAGACGGAGCATGGCCTCGTAATTGCGCAGGGTCACAGGTGTTAAGGTGCGCCCGTACGGGCTGGCGGACGGTTGCAGCACGAAACCGCGCCCCTCGCCTGCGGTCCCTTCATCCAGCGCCCGTTTCACGAGCTCCGAGAACCGGGGTGTGGGCAACATTTCGATGTCGGCGATTTCCAGGTTGCCGAACAGGACAAGCTGACGGCCATGGCGTTGCCGGACCTCACGCAATGCCACGTCACCCTGCGGGGGCGGTTCGATCGGATCCAGCGCATCCGCGTCCATGCCGGCGATCATGTCGAGGATATTCTTCACCCTGCCATGGCAGTGAATGCGCGCGTACCCGCCGTGGGCATGGATCTCGCGAATCATGGGGGCCACGTAGCGGACGACATATTCATGGAACAATCGCGGCGGCAGATAGGGTTCGGAGGCATATTCCGGACCGTAGATGCGCCATAGCCTGCCGGGGAAAAGCCGGCTGACCTGGGCAGTGCGCGGCTGGATGCGACGGGCCATTTTCTCAAGCAGTCGGTGGAACAGCGCGGGTTCGGTGAACGCCAGCACAGTGTAGTCTTCCATGCTCATTAACGCCGCCGCCGCGCAGAGCGGATCTTCCGTGTCCACCATCACGATTCCCCGGTCGGCGAGCGCGACCTCCTCGGCTTCGAGCGGCGCAATATCGACCCGTTCCGTGAACGCCTCGTCAGGGACCGTCAGGTATGCTTCCACGTCGGCCGCGTTCTTGAGCAGATGCTCGACGGTCCATACGGTATTCACCTGCCGCTCGCGCTTCGTGACCTGTGTAAGTGTACGCCCGGCGACGGCCAACTGAGTGCGTGTCATCCGTGCCTCGCCGTCGTCCTGCAGATCTTCCCGGAAAAATTCGTGCCATCGCCCACCGATCGCCGAACCGGTCGGATCAATAGAGCGTTCTCGTACCGGGCTCATCAAGCGAATGATATCCGTGTGCTGCTCCGCGAGCTCTATCAGCGGCCGCCAGTCGGGCGAGTTATAGATGTTGTAGGGATCCGGATCGGCCGGATCTATCCTGAACCCGCCGATCTCATAGAAGCTCACCGGCGGCCGGTCAACCGGTTCGCCGCGCAAAGTTGCCATCAATCGTTCACGTCGTGTCATCGCCAAAGGACTGGTCGGGGAAGAGCCTGGAGAACTCATTCGTTTGTGTATTCATCAACTGCGTCGAGAAGGAGTCGTCGGGCGGTCCGATATGCAGCGACATCCTTGCTGTACGTGTCGAATCCCTGAACCACGCGTGCGATGATCAGGTCCGCCCGGGCTGCGTCATGTGATTTCAATTGAGCGAGAAGCTCGTAATCCTCTAATCCGATCCGGTGGGCTTCGAATCTGTGGCTCGAGAGTGGTCCATCAGGCAGCGGATAGAGGATATGTGAGTCGCCTGCCGGAAGGTATTGCCCTTCCATGTGGAATCGGACGAGCTCCTCAAATGGCTTCGCCGTGTGGAAATTTCCCCCCCAGTGCAGGTACCCTTGCAGATCGTACTTTGCGAGCGCCCAGCCGATGTACACCTGACGGAGACGTTCCTCGTCCAGGAGTCGATTCAGCCAGGGTCCGCCGGGAGACAGGCATGTGTAGACCCACACCTTGTCACCGGCCGCCTTGCGTTGGTCGAAGAACTCCCGATTCGCCTGGTATTCCTGAACCTGCGGACACCAGACATCGACGAGGCCGGTCACCTTCATTGTCATCGTGGCTTCCAGGATCTTGATGTCGGGCTTCAGTGCTCGCAGCACCAACACCAGTTCTCTGTACCGATCGACGAAAGGATCTTCCGGTTCATCGAAGACTCCCTGCAGCCATTGCCCATCCCATCCGTTCTCTCTCATAACGGCGATAATCCGCTCGGCCATTTGTGCCAGCATCCGTTTGCCACGTTCAGAGACTGCGTCAACCTCTTTACCGTCTGCGGCCCGGACAGACAGGAGCATGTCGGTGGAGGTCCAATCCCGGCGTCCGAACATGGGAGCCCCATGGATCGTCTTCATGCCCGCGCCAAGGAATACCCGGATGTATCGCTCAAGAAGGTCCCCCCGAAACGACGAAACATTGCCGACGCTGTCGAATGTCAAATAGTCTCCCCAGATAAACCAGAAGGCGTTCTGTCTTCCTCCGGCCATCGTGTGAGCATATTTTGCAAGCATCTCCCAGAATGGCTCGCTCCACTTTGTGACATTATGTGCGCTACAAATGTTGTCGAGGTTGTGCCAGTTGATGTAGGAAACTGTTGAGCGGGTCAGCGGAGGAACTGTTGCCCGGTGCACCCTCACGACATATTCCAGCGATTCGACATGTCCGCCGACGTCGATGCTGAGTCGGTGCGTGTATTCTCCTGGAGGCACCGCGGCAGCAATCGGTATTTCAACCCGAAGCGCCACGGAGGTTGATTCGGCCTTGATCGGCGATTTCACGGGCCGGAATGGATCGTAAATCCGAAAAGGTGCCCTTCGAATGACGAACGGATTCACCATGCCGCTGTACTTTTCTGTGTTGCGGTCCAGCCCTGTATTTTCCGTTACAGGGACGTCGATGAACCTGTACCAGTGAATTCCTGGTGTCGGTTTGCCGGTGTTGTCCGACTCAGAAAATGCGATCGTCTCCGTCCCCTGGAGTCCGGAAATCATCACATGGACACCGGCCACCGTGTTCCTTGGTGCGTCTACGTCGAGCCGCTTCACGGGTTGGGCGAGTGTCATGTCGGGGAACAGTTCCTGGGCCTCATCGAAGAGTCCCACAACCGGTCCGGCCTGCGGTGGGGAATTAGGAGGCAGCTTGCCGGCGACGACTTGCAGCGAGAGCATCAAGCACATTGCGAGAAGGATCGTTGGTAAGGATTGCCCTTTCATCATCCACCTCATGATTGATTCATTGCTGCAGATCCGTAAGGAGAGAGTCCTTCCGGACAAGGACGAATACATGGCGCATCATAAGATACGAGGGAGAGAGCACAAAATCGAATGACACAGAAGAACGACGCGCGGATCCGTAGACCTGATGCCATGTCGCAGATTCGTTGCGCCCGGAACGGATGATGATTCGAACAACGGAGGATGTGGGGACTGGTGGATCGTGAAGGTAATACCCGTCTATGTAGAGTCGATCTTCGGACTACGGGTGCGAGGCCCTCTCTCCCTCCCGGAGGACTTGCACGTATAGCTCCGTCGGCGTATCTTCCCGGGACGCACACATCGGTGCTGGGTGGGTTCCCACGCTTCAGGGCCGGGGCTCTAGCTGCACGATGGCTGAGACCGTATCTCAAG
>DKBG01000019.1 GCA_002451155.1 Ignavibacteria bacterium UBA6906 | reverse complement strand
GCGGGTTTCTACGTTCCGCGCCTGATCCCTGCGACAAGGGACTGCACGTTGATTCTCCCATTCCTCTTGCCTATCTTGTCGCCGAACCGCTGATTTCATGTGCCGTTGGGATCATTCGCTCGCGTGGAGATTCCGATGATCGGCTCGCTCCGATCCGGCCATTGGCTAGCTCATTTTTCCCTCAGAGAAGCCTCAGTCTCCCTGTGGGGCACCCTCTTTCTTCTGCTGATCGCCAGCCCTCAACGCCTTGATGCCCAGGGAGAACTCCTTCCCGTGTTCCATTTCAACCACGTGAATGGACTCTCAGCTAACAACGTCCTTTCACAAGTCGTCAGGGATAGGAACGGGTTCATATGGATCGGACTTGGATCGGGTCTGGATCGGTTCGACGGTCATGGCGTCAAACATTATAGAAATGTACCTGGTGACCCCAATTCTCTCTCATCCGATATCGTCTATGCGCTCACAATCGATAGTAAGGAGCGGCTCTGGATCGGAACGTACGAAACAGGACTGAGCCTCTACGACCCCAGCGAGGATCAGTTCATAAACATGGTTCGTCGCAATACTGATTCGTCCTGGTCCAGCGTGAAGGGTATCTACGCAATCCGCGAAGACAGCATCGGGAACCTCTGGCTGGCTACAGACAACGAAGGTGTCGCCTGTGTGACGGTTCCTGCGGGACATTTCGGAGACAATCTGGAGAGTCTCGTTTCCAATCTCCGGGTCACCAAGTACCACCTTGGCACGAAGAGGAATATGGCGCACGATCTGTGCGTATGGCCTGATGGCCGTATTCTGGTCGGTTCTGATAGCGGAATTGTGGTGATCAACCCCTCTACTCGTTCATGCTCGCGCATCCACCCAGAAAATACCGCTGCACAGCTGCTGGATTCAGTCTTTGTCGCCGGCATCTCCCCTGATGGGACGGGGAAGCTTTGGATCGCGACCGGAACGCAAGGCCTGTTTCTCTTTGACCCGGCAACGAACAGGGCCGTCAACTATCGGCACAAGAACGGAGAAACGACGTCGATCAAGTCTAACGAGGTGCATCATGTGCTCCAGGCTCGGGGAGGTGATCTCTGGGTGGCGACGGGCGAAGGACTTGACCTGATGTCCCCTCTTACCGGGCATTCCATACCGTACATGTCGGCAGATCCAAGGCTACAGGCATCCTATTGCTGGTGGCTATCGACCGATGCCACAGGAACCCTCTGGGCCGGAACAGAAACTGACGGACTTTTCATGCTTAGTAGCAAATCACTGCGCTACCCACTCTTCTCTTTGGCCGATTCCAAGGGATCTCCACGGCCTTTTGAGAGCATCGAACGCGACAAGCATGGCGCCCTGTGGGTGTCCTCCCGTGGCAAGCTACTGGAGATCGACTTCCCGACAATGAGGATTAAGAAATCATTCGACGCATATCAAGAATATGAAACAGACATGAGGGGTTATAATCCGCACACGCTTTACATCGACACGCTAGGAAACTACTGGTATGGTTCCTATGACCATGGTTTGTTCCGGATTAATGCCACGTCAGGCAGAACGCAGAATTACACATATCAGTCCGCTATAGGTACCGGGTCGAGCGTCCGAAGTATCGCATCGGCACCGGGGAATGACCTTTGGATTGGCTCGAACTATGACCCCTTGCTCCGCTTTGAATGTGCCACCTCACGTTTCACATTCGCCAAGGACTTCTCTACGCGTTATGTCTATGGCGTGATGACCGCTCGTGACGGTACACTGTGGATTTCTGCGGAAGCCGACGGACTAATCCATTTCAACCCGATGACGGGGGCCGTCGATCGTTACAGCAACGACCCGGATAATCCGCACTCCTTGAATTCCGGGTTGGTCTATGGGTCGTACGAAGATCCGTCTGGTGCGATATGGGCAGGCAGTGGCGCTACGATGAATCGTTGGGACCCGGTAACGCGGGCCTTCACTCATTTTCTCAATCCGAGCATCACGCCCAAGTGGCCCATCACTCCCCTGGGTATGGATAGGCGAGGGCATCTCTGGATGGAATGTGGCGACAATATCTCTATTCTCAAGCCCTCCGACGGATCAATTGAGAATCTTGATGCGTGGAGAGACATGTGCGGTACGCCCGTAGACATGGACACTCTCCCGGACGGAACGATGCTCATAACGGGGACCCTGGGGATTAATGTGTTCTCTCCGGACAGCATCGGCCGGCACCGCCCGCCCCCACCGCTTCTCATCACCGGGCTGACCATCAATGATGAACGTAACATTCCTTTTCCGATCCGTAACGGCGCGGCCGAACTGAATGTCACATACGTCGAAAACACGTTCGCTTTCGAATTTGTGGCTACGGATATTGTTGCGCCCGATCTCGTGCGGTATCGGTACATGCTTGCGGGACTCGACAAGGATTGGGTGGATCCAAAGGGGCGCCGCTATGTTCGTTATGCCGGACTTCATCCCGGTACATACATTTTCAAGGTGAAGGCCATGTCATCCCGCAATGAATGGCCCGACCAGGAGATCGCGCTGTCGGTGAATATCGCACCGCCCTGGTGGCGATCGGCGGGAGCATACGCGCTGTATGCGCTTCTGATGCTTACCCTGGTGTGGGCCGCGTATCGCATGAGACTCAACCGGTTGCGACTGAAGCAACAGGCTGAGATGGAGCACTTCCAGGCGGAACGGCTTGCCGAGGTCGACAAGCTGAAGTCACGCTTCTTTACCAACGTGTCTCATGAATTCCGGACCCCCCTGACCTTGATCCTGGGACCGAGCGAAGATTTGCT
>DKBG01000313.1 GCA_002451155.1 Ignavibacteria bacterium UBA6906 | reverse complement strand
GGACAGTATTTTGGCTGGGGGACGTACGGAGGCTTCGGAAGTATGTCCCGTACGCTCGCGGAAAGTCTTGCTGCGGCCGGACATGATGTGAGCGTCATCCTCCCCCGACGGCGGGATCAGAAACCCGCCGAACGTATCAATGACGTGGACGTCTTGAGTTTCCCTCCGTCGGAGTCTCGTGAGGCGCGGCGACTCATCAACGACTCCCCTGCCCAGATCTTCCATTCACAAGATCCAACGGTGCTTACCTGGCTGGCCCAGAAAATCCACCCTTCGCGGGTGCATCTTGTGACCTGCCGCGACCCGCGAAGCAGGCGGGACTGGATCGTGGAGTTCCAGTATGCGACCTGGAAACGCCGGCTGGTCACGCCGCTCAATTATATGACGGAATCGGGGCCAATTGTCCGGCGCGGAGTGAGAGGTGCGCGTGCGGTGTTTGTGCCCGCGTTCTTTCTCAGAGAAAAGGTCAAGCGCCTGTACGGATTGCCGGAACCGGCAGGATTTCTGCCGAATCTTATCGACGTCCCACCTGAAATTCCTCCCAAACCCCCGGTTCCGACATTTACGTTCCTTGCCCGCTGGGACAAACGGAAGCGTCCGTGGCTGTTCCTTGAGCTCGCCCGTCAGTTTCCGGAATACCGGTTCGTTGCGGTGGGTCAGGGGAGCGCGCTTGCGGAGGCAGAGTACGACAGGGGACTGAGGGAGCGCTACGGCGGGATTCCCAATCTGGAGATGCCCGGACTTGTGAACCGGTTTCATGACCCGGAACAGATGTCGAGAATTCTTTCGGACACGTGGGCACTGGTCAGCACGTCGGTGCGGGAAGGACTCCCTCTGACCTTTCTTGAGGCGGCGGCGTACGGCTGCGGCATCATCAGCGCGGTTGATCCGGATGGATTTGCCGATCGATTCGGGACTCGTGTTGTGGGCGAAGAATTTGGCAGCGCCATCCGTTCCTTCTTGCAGGGAGATCCCGCGGCAAAAGGGCGCGCCGCCAGGGAATATGTGCTCCGGCATTATGAAAAGGCCCGCGCCCTGCAATCTCATCTGGACACCTATTATCACCATGTCAAATCGTGACGCGCACACCATTTCCGTGATCATTCCGACGCTGGGCAGAGGGACGATTGCGCAAACGCGCGAGGCCCTCTCGCAGCAAACCCGCCACGCAGATGAAATTTGCGAAATTCTGGACGGCGATCGACGCGGAATCAGCTGGGCACGGAATGAAGGCATTCGTCGATCGTCCGGTGACCTGGTTGTCTTTGTTGACGATGATTGCATTCCTCCCCCCGACTGGCTTGAACGTATGGTTGGTGCCCTCGATAGACATCAGGCCGACGTTGCAGGCGGAACGTTTGAGGAACCGGATCCGCTACTGGGCGATATTCGCCGCCTCGAAGTGATGCCCGTCGGTGAACAGGTGGACCGGCAGGGCGTAGTGGGGAATGGTGGGAATATCATGTTCAGGCGCACCTGTCTTGAACGACTGAGGACCGAGGACGGGTATATCTATAATGAGGCATGGACACACGGGTCGGAAGACTGGGAGTTGATCATCAGGTTGCGCCAGCGGGGCACGGTGCAGGTCTATGTCCCTGTTCCCGTTCTCCATCTCCGGAGAGCCCCGTTGCGCTCTCATCTTGTCCACCAGTATCGCCGGGGCGTCGGAATCGCCCAGCTTTTTCGATTCGTCCGCACGTCGGGAGGAGCGGGTGTCCCACATGAGAGTCTCCTCTGGAAGGACGGAAGCATAGGGTCGCCGGCGCGCTTTGCGGTGGCGATCTGGAAGAAAGGTCTCGGACCGTTCAACCCGGGCGCATTCACCCGCCCCCGGCACTATGTGCAATACTGGCTGGGGGAAAAATTCCGCGCGGTCGGGTTTGTGCGCGGGTTACTGCTGAGAAAATGACTCCTCGACAAAGGGTCCTCAAACACCGGAACACCCTGCCGGAGAAGCTCCGCGTAAGCGTGATCATTCCGACCACCGGCGATGCCCCTCCCCATGCAACACTTGCAGCGCTGGCCCGGCAGTCCCTGGCTCCTGATGAGGTGCTCGTCATCCATGACCCGGACCGACGCGGCAGCGGCTGGGCACGAAACCGAGGCATCGAAAAATCCAGCGGGGACATTCTTGCGTTTACGGATGACGATTGTTGTCCTCCCGACAATTGGCTCGAGAAAATGATCGAGGCGATAGAAACGCACGACGCTGACGGAGCGGGAGGTACCTACATCGAAGACGACCCGCTCCTGCGAGAGATCCGGGAAAATCGCGGTTTCCCCGAAGCGGAGATGATCGACACGTTCGGGCACGTCTGTACAACAGGCAATGTGGTCTATCGCCGGGAGAGTCTGGAAGACCTTCGAGCGGATGAGGGGCATGTGTTCAATGAGGCTTTTCGATACTCTCAAGATTCTCATCTCGCCTGGAGGCTGCGCGTGCGGGGGAAGAAACTGGTGTATGTTCCAACACATGTCCGACACCTCCGGAGAGTTACAGTTACCGGTTTCCTCAGGCTGCAGTTCAACCGTGGCCACGGTATCGCACTTCTGTACAGGGCCCGGCGGTATTCGGGCTCGACGGTAACGCACCAGGCGAGTCTTCTCTGGGGAAACAGTGGCGCACCGTCAAATCCTCGATGGATCAAAGCGATCTGGCAGAAACTGATCGGGCCGTTCATCCGTTCGGCGTTCAGCTCGACCAGCCATTATCTCGTTTTCTGGCTGGGAGAAAAGTCTGAGTGTCTTGGATTTCTTTGGGGCATAGTCGGAGTCCCTACCGCGATGCTTATGC
>DKBG01000180.1 GCA_002451155.1 Ignavibacteria bacterium UBA6906 | reverse complement strand
GCGATGTTGATCTTGGTGATGATGCAGGACCCGATCCCTTCAGTCAGTTCGATCCCGCACCGCTTCTGAAGAAGAACCGGACGCGTTGCTTCGGCCACCGCGACGCCTCCCGGAATTGAGTAGAAAAGAGCATCTGTCGCCATCCTTATGAGATAAAGCTTCCCCACCCCGGGCCCGGGCACACTCCTGATGGTGAGTTGCCATGCGAGGCTCTCCATCAGGAAGACGAAGCCATAAGGGAGCAGGATGAGCAGTAGCGTAAATCCGCCACCGCGAATGCGGGAGGCCACCAGTGAGAGGTCAAGGCCTGAGAAGTAGTGCAGGAGTATCGCTGCCAAAAGAATGACAAGAGAGAGACGCAGAAGACCTCTTGCAGGCCGCGCTAGCCAACCCCTTCTCTGCATCTATTCTCCTCGGGACATTCTTCTCAGTTGAATCGATACAAGATCGAGATTGCAGGTTTAACCCGGAATCAATCAGAAGAGTGAAAAGAGATGTAGTCCGTCAGATGCATAGGCGGAGCACTGCTCATCGTTACCAGACTGCACCACCTGAGTAACCGGCAAACCATGCATCAACGATGGAGCAGGCAGAGAAGTGGGCCAGACAGTTGCCTCAGATGGGGGAGCGTTTGGCCTTGAGGGCAGGAACAGCGTTGGGCTGCACTGAGAGATCTTTGGGGAGCCTGACATTGGAGGAGTGGAGCGTAGTGCAGGCAAGGGCGTCTTTCAGATACGTACAGGGAGGGGAATTCCATGCCTGTGTACTCAGACAGGGATTTGCTCGATTGGCGGGAATAAATGGATGTCAATGTGGGAAGTTGTCCGCTCATACCGAGGGCCCAAAAGAATCTAGATTCTGGTGTAAAGAGCCAACGTGTCGAGCATCTGGTTCAATTCCGTCGACTATTTCTCAGGGTCGGGCGAGGAATCACGCGAGGGAGTTCGAGGGAGGCAATCGATCACCCCCGGACCTCGGCACATCGCCTACGGCCAGACAATCGCCGTCGCTCGTCACTCGCATAACCTCGTGACTCCGCCCCGCCCTGTTAACACACCATCTCACACCCACATTCCAGCCTTCCTCAATCCCTCCATAATCTGCCCCACCAGATCCTCTTCCTTCACATACCGTCCAATGAGATCCCGGGCACGGGGCGCGAAATCCGGTCGGAGTACCTGCAACGCGGAGAGATCCGCCGCGGCCTCTTCACCTCTGTCCAACTGGCCGAGCGCCGCAGCCCGCAACATCGGCCCCCAGAAGTTGTTGGGCATTGAGTACTTCATGGCTTCTGCGTACGCCTTCACGTAGTCACCGCGCCGGTAGTGAAACAGGACCACCGGACCGTAAAACCAGTTCGGAAATGTCGGATTCAGGCGCATCGACTTCTCCAGGAGATCCATCCCCCTCTCCCATTCGCCGTAGAGACAGAGGAAGAATCCAACGGCGCCCGTTCGCAATCCCGAGTTGGGATTCAACGACAAGGCGTTTTCCGCAGCTCCAAGGAATGCTGCTCTGTCATTCTGGATGAAGTGGAGGCGAGCGACAGTGAGCTGAACATACTGGTTCATCGGATCCACCGCCAGCGCTCGTTCTATCAGCTCAGCCCCTCTCTCGATCGGCCGTTCGATCCCGGGGAAGTCGAGGGAGTAAGACGTAAGCGAGAGATCGGCCAGCATTGCGAGGGTCGTTGCACAATCAGGCTCCTTTTCAATGGCGGCCTTCAGCGATACGACGGCGTCTTGAAAGGCCTCTCGCGAAACCACAGCGTGGAAATAGTAACCCCGCAGCATCGCTTCGTACGTGCTGAGTTCCCTCGGTGCCTTCTTCTTTGACTCGATCGACAACCTCCTGGGGATGAGGCCGAACTCACCCGCCACCCTTGCGACGACTTCCCGGGCAATGTCCTCCTGCAGCTTGAGCAGATTTGCGGCAGTGATCTCCTGCTGATACTGCTGGCCCCAAAGATGTTCTCCGGTGTTCGCATCGGTGAGCTTGACGCCAATTTTCAGAAGCTGATCACCCATCCGGAGGCTCCCCTCAATGAGAAATCGCACCCCCAACTCTCTCAGAAGGACTTCTGTGTGCGCAATATCTTCCTGGAAACCAGGCGTGGGCCGGCAGCCGATGACATGGAAGTCCTCGTAATGCGTCAGTTCGATCGTGACCTCTTCAGTAAATCCGGCGGCGAAGAAATCCTTCTGAGGGTCACCCGTCAGGTTGGCAAAGGGGAGAACTGCAATGAGGGGTCCGGTTTGCGAAAGTCCTTCTTGATCTCGGAGAACGATTTCAGGTGCGACTGTAGGCTGCGCGGGTTCAGAAGGTGAAGAAAAGAGCGGAACATATGTTCCTTTCGGGATACATATCCGGACCGGATCGGCCTTCCCGTCTGTCAGGTAATACATGTCAAGGGCACGGCGGAGCCGGCCGGCCTGGATGCGGACGACGGTATCTTCCGCAGGATTGAAATCGGGACTGCGCCCATAGACCTCTGTTGCAATCGTATAGGCCTTCAGCTCGCCGGCGCGCCCAGCCACGACCATCTCGACGACGAACGTCAGAAATTTTCTCATTCTGACCGTCGCCTCAAAGGCAGCGCTCGAAAGGATTCTTGCGAGTTCTCTCCGGACCTCTCCGTCGGAGGGTGCCCTGCTTCCCGCCTGCTTCGCGAGCGTCTTCTGTTCTCGTACACCGGGCAAGATCTGCTCTCCTCAAATGTCTAAAATCAGGCTGCTTTGCGACAGAACGAAGCTCGTGGAAGGTATACTACCCCGTAGGCTACAATAAGACCCTTCCGGAAGGCATCAGATAGATTATCTTTACAGGGTAGAGATGAGTTTCCGTCACAGACATTCACGCCGACAAGTGGCGAGATTCAGCATGAGCCAGGAGACCGCATTGGGCTGTGTCGTCGGCCGCTTCCCAAACCGGGAAGAGTTCATTAATGACCTTTTTTGGTCCGACCAGGAATTCCGAACGCTCTGCGAAGACTATTGCGAATGCCTGAAATCCCTCGCACGCTGGACGGGCAAGACAGGTGAGAATGCGACTGTCTATCAACAGGACTACCGCGAACTTCTTGGAGAGCTGGAAGCGGAGATCCTGAAGTATGCGGACCGGCGCAGAACTGATGCCAATCCTCAAATTTGATGAATCACATTGAAATATGCAACCAGATTTACCACCGGATGGGATGGGACTGATCCAGAGACCCCGGTGGCTGTCGCCTGACTCGGTGCTTCCAGGTCAGGTCGCTGATTATACTCATAATTCCGCGGAGGCTTCCCCATGACCCGACGCAATTTCGCCGTCTCCCTGCTTATCATGGTCATCGCGTGCTCGTGCTCTCCCCAGAAAGAGCGGACTGGAGCGAATTCTATCCCCTACCCCATGGATGAATGGAAAGGGAAACAGGGAAAGGTGCTTGCAGAGTCAACGCCCTATTTCGTCGGCCCGAAGAAGGCACCGAAGGGCGCACCGAACGTTCTGATCATCATGCTGGATGATGCGGGGTATTCCAACGCCGGATCATATGGTGGAGCTATGCGAACCCCCACCTTTGACCGGATTGCCAGTGAAGGCATCCGTTACACCCATATGACCGTCGCTGCTGTCTGTTCCCCCACACGAGGATCCCTCCTGACCGGCTACAACATTCACACGATCGGAACAGGAATCATCTCGGAGTTAGCAACGGGCTACCCCGGCTACAACTCCCAGATGGATTACTCAACACCCTCCATTGCCAGGATTCTCACGGACAATGGCTATGCTACGGCGGCCTTTGGCAAGTGGCACAACACTCCGATGGAGGAAGCCTCCCCGGTCGGACCGTTTCAGGCATGGCCGACAGGGATGTGGGGGTTTGAGTACTTCTATGGATTCATAGGCGGCGAGACCAACCAGTTCCATCCCCTTCTCTACGAAAACACCACGGCCATAGAGACTCCGAAGACCAATGCCGACGGTTCAGTGTATCATCTATCCCATGATATGGCCGATAAAGCCATCCGGTGGATCGACAACTGGCGTGGCCTCCGGGATAATCCGTTCTTCATCTATTACACTCCCGGGGCCATCCACGCACCGCTGCAGGTGCCAAAAGATTGGCGCGATAAGTACAAGGGGAAGTTCAACCAGGGATGGGATGCGTATCGCGAGGAAGTCCTCGCTCGCCAGAAGAGGCTCGGTCTCGTGCCGGAAGCTACGAAGCTCGTCCCCCGCCCTGAATCTATCCCCGCCTGGGATTCGTTCACCGAAGAAGGGCGAGCCTATCTCTCGCGTCAGATGGAGATCAACGCAGCATTTATGGAGCACGTCGACTTTCATGTTGGGCGCGTGATTGACCATCTCGAGAAGATTGGTGAGCTCGACAACACCCTCGTGATTTATCTAACGGCGGACAACGGCGCAACAGCCGAAGGAACGCCAACGGGGACGGTGTCCGAGCTCCTCATGCAAAACGGCTTCCCCCCGCTGACGATGGATCAGCAGCTGAAACTCCTTGACCAGTATGGAGGCATTGACGAATGGGGCGGTCCGCACCTCGCCAATCACTTTTCCGTGGCCTGGGCATGGTCGACATCCACGCCGTTCCAGTGGACGAAGCAAGTCGCCTCACACTTCGGTGGTACTGCCGCCGCAACGGCCGTTCGGTATCCGAAAATGATCAAAGCGAAAGGGGAATGGCGGAGGCAGTTCCAGAATGTTACAGATATCTTCCCCACCATTCTCGAGGTAACCGGCGTGACGAATCCCGGGTACGTCAACGGACAACAAGTCAAAGAGCGCCCGGGAAGATCGCTGGTCTACGCTTGGAGCAATCCGGACGCCAAGACCAACCATCCGACCCAGTATTTCGAAATGGTTGGCTACATGGGACTCTATCATGATGGCTGGACACTCTCTGGCAAACCCTACAGAATACCCTGGTCCGTGGATCCCACGGCGATGACTCGATTCGATCCGCTTCATACAGCATGGGAGCTCTACAATATCAAAGAAGACCCTGCACAGTCAGTGGATCTCGCCTCACAGTACCCCGACAGGGTCAAGGATTTGGAAGATCTCTTCTGGAAAGAAGCTGAACGATACGACGTCCTTCCGGTCGGTGGATCTCTCGGGCGGTCGCTGCAGCCCGCGTCGAACCCGCAGTCCGTCGCGAAGAAGCACTGGGAACTTACCACAAACGTGTACCGGGTGCCCGAGCTCGCTGGACCGTACATAAAATCCTCGAATTACGTGATCAAAGCATATCTCACAGCTGACCGTTCAACTGAGGGTGTCATCTATGCAGTCGGGGAGCGGATGGGCGGCCAGGCCCTGTTCATCAAGGACGGAAAGCTGCGGTACAGCTACTCAACGCTCGGCCTGTACTGGCATGATTTCAAGGGTGTTCGGGTTCCGTACGGCGATCTCACGATCACCCTGAAGCATACGATGAAGGAAAAGAAGCTGAACGGACCGTCGTCCGTNNGAGATGGACATTAGGGCGACGGTCTACGGATCCTACAGTGCCCACGAAACCTTCGACATCGGCAGAGACGAAGGTGCACCCGTGAATCGCGAGTACGAAGGCAAAGGGAAATTCCAGTTCACCGCGGGTCAACTGCACAAGGTGGTGATTGATATCGAGTAGGATCATACGACCGGCAAGTTGACGGACACTCCGCCGAGCTATGTCATCCGTTTTTTGCCGACGCGTGCCTGCATGAAATCGGTCGCAGTACCTTGCTCTATAGATACACATTACCATTGAGAGGACAGTCCAATGAGAAAAACCCTGATCATCTCCTGTTTGCTCCTTTCGGGTCTGGTCGTTTGCAGTGCACAGGAACTCGGAGTACGATTTGGTGAGATTTCAGGAGGGAATGTCGCAGTCGACGGCGTGTTCGGCACGGCAAAATTCAGCAGAATACACGGAGATGTCTCTTTTGGCGATGGCGTCGGCATTGACCTCCTCTGGGACTTTTTCTACAGGCCGCTCGGAGAAGAGGCGTTTAACTGGTACATCGGGCTTGGTCCCTACACCTTTCTGGGAAGTCCC
>DKBG01000021.1 GCA_002451155.1 Ignavibacteria bacterium UBA6906 | reverse complement strand
CAAGAGGAGAAATTTAACCTCCTGCGTTCAGGAAAAGACTGGTACGGGCAATCCATTGCGGGGCCGGCTGGATCGTTCACCTACATGAACCGCCTCACGAACTGCGTGCCCGACGGGACTATTTTCTACCGGTATCAGCTTGTGGCGCACGCGGATCAGCCTCCTTCGTATACCGTTCGAGAGGGCGGTGCCGTCCTCGGCGTGCATACTCTTCCTGCCTCCTATGGATATCTCTACGCTACCGCCGGCCTGTTTACAGCTCGCGGACCCTCCGCACTCGAGAACAACGAAAGCCGCCTCGGCTTCACGTTCAACGCAGTCAACGCTGCCGCGCAGGGATGGATCGACTGGTTTGAAATCCAGTACCCCCGGTACCTCTGGGGCAGCGGTGAATATCTGCGGTTCCGATCACCTGATACCACCGGACTCGTCGAATATCAGATGCAGCAGTTTTCCTCCCAGCCACTGATATTCGACGTGACGTCACCAGCGGAGGTTCGGATCGTCACCGGTGTGGTGAGCAACTATGTCTTCCGACGAACGGAATCAACAGGAATCATTTCCGAATACTGTGCGGCGGGATCCGCCGCCTGGAAATCGCCGGCAGAAGTGCAGAAGATGGCGAATCAGAATATCCGTGGCTATGCCGACGGCGCCAACTTTGTCATTATCACGTCGAAGGAATTCCGGGCCGCCGCCGACCGTCTGAAGGCCTTCCGGGAACAACCCGCTCACGGAGGGCTCAAGACATATGTTACAGAGGTCGAGAACATCTATAATGAGTTCGGTGGTGGACTTCCTGATGTGACTTCAATCCGTGATTTTCTGAAATACGCGTACGATACATGGATCCCTCGCCCGGAATACGTGCTCCTGCTCGGTGAGGGGTCCTATGACTATAAAGCGATTCTTGGAAGCAAGTCCAGCTACGTCCCCACCTGGCAGAGTCTGGAATCGCGTGACGATATCTATAGCTTTTCGACTGACGATTTCTTTGTGAAGTTCGGTGTGACAGATCAGCCCTGGATGGTCCTCGGGAGGATTAGTGCGCGCAAGGTCTCAGAAGCCAACACGGTAGTGGACAAGATCATCCGGTATGAGGAGAGCTCGGATCGGGATCCATGGAAGATGAGGACTCTCTTTATTGGGGATGATGCCTGGACGTCCGAGGGGGGTGAGCGGGGCGACGGGACGCTCCACAGCGACGATGCAGAGACACTCTCCGGGCCAACGTATACACCCGATGAATTTGAGAAGCGGAAAATCTATATTGCTGAATACCCCACGGAGAACTCCGCGCAGGGCAGACGGAAACCCACGGCGTACCAGGCACTCATCGATCAAATCAACCAGGGTATTCTGATCTTCAACTACTCCGGACATGGTCGGGCAGACCTTCTGGCACATGAGCACATTTTTGAAGTGCAGACGTCGGTCCCGCAGCTGGTCAACGCGAACAAGCTGACCCTGTTTTTCCTTGCCACCTGTGGTTTTTCCCAGTTCGACGATCCCAAGTCGTACACGGGCAGTGAGGTTCTTATGAACAAACCGGACGGAGCCGCCGTGGGGGTCGTCTCAGCGACACGGAAGGTCTATGCCGGGGCGAACGCCCAGCTGAATCAGGGGACGTACAGACGACTCTTTGTGCGGGACCAGTCGGGCCGCATCAATGTCGAACGGCCGGCGAAAGCGCTTTATCTTTTCAAAATTTCAGGCGGAAACAACGAGAACGATCAGAAATTCGGGTACATGGGCGACCCGACTATGCGACTCCAGTTCCCCTCTGCGTACGCGACGATCGACTCAATGAACGAAGAACCCTTGGACAGCCTCGGAGGACTTCCCCGCACCGACCCGGTGGTGGTCCCGTCGCTTTCAAAGGTCACCCTTTCCGGGAGTGTGCGAGCCCCGGATGGGAATCCAGATCCCACGTTCAATGGCCGTGTCACGCTCATTATGAATGATGCCACGCAGAGACGGACCATCGTCAACTTCTATCCTGGCCATAACTGGAGCTACCTTTCAACCGGTGGAACCATATATCGCGGTGACAACTCGGTGGCTGGCGGGACGTTTCGAGCTTCGTTTATCGTCCCGAAGGATGTGTCGTATGCCGATTCAGTTTCCCGCGGCCGGCTCGTTGCCTACCTGACCGGGGGCGAATCGGACGGCGGAGCGTATACCGGGAATTTTCGGATCGCGGGGACGGACTCCACAGTCCGGAACGACGGCAACGGCCCGGAGATCGACATCTATCTGAATAACCGGTCCTTTCGAAGGGGGGACCTCGTCCCCGAAAATTCGGCCCTCTTGGTCGATCTGAGAGACTCGAGCGGGATCAACACGTCGGGAGCCGGCATCGGCCATAGGATAGAGGTCTGGGTCAATGGCGCGGCCCAGAGCACCGATGTGACTGAATACTATAAGAGTGCCCTTGATAATTTCCGCGAGGGGACAGTGCAGTACGACCTGAAGGATCTTACCCCGGGCCGAAACGTTCTCCGGGTTCGCGCGTGGGACTCATTTAATAACCCATCCACAGCGGAATCGTTCTTTACCGTCGCGCCGGCGAGCGGATTGGCCCTCGCGGACATCTTCAACTACCCGAATCCGTTCCAATCCAGCACCTTGTTCACCTTCCGACATAATCAGACCGTCCCGCTGAACGTGACCGTCAAAGTGTACACAGTTGCAGGCAGGCTCGTTCGAAGCATTGAATGGATGACCTCAGGGGAAACCTATGTTACGATCCCGTGGGATGGCCGTGATGAGGATGGGGATTTGATGGCGAACGGGGCCTATCTCTACAAAGTGGTCGCGAGAACGGTTGATGGAGGCGCCTCTGCCGAGGCGCTGGGGAAATTAGCGATTGTACGGTAGTCTTTAGGACAACTCTCTTTTCAGGAGGCAGTATGAACAACTTCCATGGGATTCGCTGGGCACTCGTCGCTGGTATGCTGGCCGTTGTCCTTGCCGGCCTGGCGCGGCCGGCGGCGGCGCAGGGCGAAGCGGCCGTCCCATTTCTCATGATCGCCCCGAACGCCCGGGCGAGCGGCATTGGTGAATCAGGCACCGGGAGCGTGGACGACGTGTCGGCGATCTTCTGGAATCCGGGTGAGCTGGCTTTCCTTGACGGTCAGGAAATCAGTCTGACACATGCGAACTGGCTGCCGGCCTTCGGGCTCTCGGATCTCTTCTATGATCACCTCAACTTCAGGATGCGTGTCGACGACATCGGCGGCACGATCGGGGCAAGTATCACCTACCTGAACCTCGGTGAGTTCATTGTCACAGGTGAAGAGGGTCCCGAAGAAAAAGGACGTTTCAAGGCGTTCGAGTATGCCGTTACCGCCGGCTATTCGACCAAGGCGTTTGACGATCTCGGCATCGGCATCAACCTCCGGTTCATCCACAGCTCTCTTTCCCCCATCGGCACCGCGGCGGAGCAGGGTGAGGGGATCGCTTCCACGTTCAGCGTGGATCTGGCCACGATGTGGCGGCCGACGTTCCTGGAGAGCAGGTTCAGCCTGGGTGCGAACCTTTCAAACATCGGTCCGAAGATCACCTATATTGACGCCGCTCAGGCTGATCCGCTTCCGACAATGCTCAGGCTCGGGTTCGGGTTCAGAATCCTGTCCGACGAGTATAACTCGATGACCGCCTCGCTGGATTTCTCCCGGCTTCTTGTGTACCGGGATTCAACAGGGTCTGACGGTCTTCCCGGCTCACTCGTTACCGCCTGGAAGGACAACGGACTGAAGAAAGTCATTATTGGAACCGGCCTCGAATACTGGTATGGAGCCCCGAGACTTATCGCGCTTCGGCTCGGGTACTTCTATGAGAACCCGAACTTCGGGAATCGGAAATTCCTGACCTTCGGGGCAGGCATCCGGTATAACATTTATGGTTTTGATTTCAGCTATATCTCCGCAGGATCGGATCATCCATTGTCGGACACTATCCGCTTTTCGTTGCTGATTGCCTGGGGCGGGGCGGCCGTCCCGAACATGTGACGGAGGCCGACAGGAGCGACAGACAATGCCGTTGACCCGCGCGGTGATTTCATGCATGCGATGTATTGTTTCCGCCGCTTTCGTCACGCTCGCCCTGGCGCCGGCAGCGGCGCAACGCCTCAGTCATCCCGTGATGGCGTCACGGGATGACGTGTCTCCGGTAGCCCGGCGTGCTGCCGCAGAACCGGAGACGCTGCGCGTCCTCGCTGCTCTCGTCCAGTTCCAGGTGGACACTGATACCCGTACCACCGGAAACGGACACTTTGATCTCAGCACCCCTCCGGATTCTACCATCGACCCTCCTCCGAGAAACCCCGACTATTTCCGGGGGCACCTGGGGTTTCTGGAAACCTACTACCGGAGGGTCTCCAGAGGTAGACTGATTCTGCACACCACCCTCGTCGACTCGGTAATCACCCTTCCGTCCACGATGGCCGCCTACAGCCCCCCCAAAAGCGGATCCAATAAACCGGTTGCGGATCTGGTTCGCGACACCTGGGTTGCTGTCGACGGTGCGGGGATTGTGAACGACTTTGCTCAATACAATGCGTTTATCATCTTCCATGCCGGGGCAGGGAGGGACATCGACCTGGTCAACATCCTCGGGTATGACCCTACTCCTCTGGATATCCCCTCGCTCTATTTTGGCCACAAAGCACTCAAGGAAATCTATGGTGCCGACTACCCCGGAATCCCGGTCGAGAACGGTCAGTTCTTCATTACAAATTCAATCGTCCTCCCCGAAACGGAAAGCAGGGAACTCCCGGGTGTGAACGGAACATTCCTCCTGGAACTCGGGACCAACGGCCTGCTGTGCGCAAGCTTCGGGAACTACCTGGGGCTTCCAGATCTGTTTGACACCAGAACCGGTCGGTCCGGAATCGG
Source organism: Ignavibacteria bacterium UBA6906 (assembly GCA_002451155.1). Taxonomy (GTDB): domain Bacteria; phylum Bacteroidota; class Ignavibacteria; order UBA10030; family UBA6906; genus UBA6906. The sequence continues at coordinate 2,775 of DKBG01000021.1, read as the reverse complement.
ACGGTTTGGCCTGATGGACGGTGCCTCAATCTTCAGCTTCGCCGGCTGTTTTCCCCCGGAACCCTCAGCGTGGGAACGGTACTGGCTTGGCTGGCTGCAGCCGATTTCTGTGACGGCGGGGCAGACGGATCTCCGAGTACCGGCGGTGGGTCTCGGTTCATCTGATCCGCTCATGGTCGATACCGTCTATCAAGTTCCACTTAGTCCTCGGGAATACTACCTCGTTGAGAACCGGAACCGGGATCCGTTGGGCGACGGTCAGAGGATAACCACCGTTTTTCGAGGCGTGACCCGCCAGCAAGTATTCCGGCGGGATACGTCCGGCTTTAACGCTTTCGACATCAGTGCCCTGGCAGGGATCGTGACGGATGTCCAGGATTTCGACTGGAGTCTTCCGGGCGGACTGGATGACCAGGACCGGTTCTATGACGGCGGGATGCTTGTCTGGCATATCGACGAAGATGTGCTCATGCATGGCCTTCCTCTCAACGAGGTGAATGCGGATCCGGGCCGGCGCGGAATCTGTCTCGAAGAAGCGGATGGCTCTCAGGACATCGGCCAGCAATACGGCGATTTTACTGCCGGATCGGGAAGCGAGCAGGGGACTGCGCTGGATTTCTGGTTTGCACAAAATCTCTCACCGGTGTACCGGAATGAGTTTTCCGTCTCGACCTTCCCGGATACCCGGACCAACAGCGGGGCGAACGGACATGTCTCGCTGAGCAATTTCAGTCCCCGCGGTCCCGTCATGACCGTCCGTGCGCTCGTCGGCGACAGCCTGATCATGCCCCTTCCGGGCTTCCCGCGCGCGACAGGAGAGGAGCTCGGCGCCAGAGGGTTTGGCGGACTTACAATCGGTGATCCGGACGGAGACGGGGTGGTGGACCTGCTCGTTGCAACGACCGGAGACCAGATCGAGCGCGCGACCACCGAAGGAACAATCGCGCTGCCGCGGCAGCGCTCGAAACTCTATCTATTCCATTCAGACACCTCGGTGCATGACGTGTGGCCTGAAGGACGGATCGCTATCTCAGGATCTGTCCAGTCCGCTTTCGCGCATGCGCCTACCCTCTGGCCGGGCGCAACAGGTACGCAAGTGGTGTTTGGCGAAAGCACTGCAGATGTCCCCCGGGCCGGGATGATTCGGGGAGTGCGACCGGGAGATGGAAACGGGGATAGTCTGGCAGACGACCTGTTTGCCCGGCCTGTCGGTTATGCGGTTGATTCCCCGCCAGTAGCCGCCGAATCCCTAGCAGCGTTTGCAGGAAGCTCAGGATGGGTGACCTTCCTGAACCTCGCCGGAATGCCGGTTGACAGCATGAACGCATCGACTGAGGGAACCGTGTATGTCAGCCGCTGGAAGGACCCGAATGCGTTTGTCCTCGCGGGTGAAGACGGGGGTCTCCGGATCACCAGCCGTAAGGTAAGTGGCGGTGTGAGTACGGCCGACCGGACCGTCAACTTGGGTCTCCCGATTTCCTCGCCGGCCGTGACGGGCCGTTTTGGACGTGGAGTATCGATTGCATGTATCGCCGGGGGTGATCTCTATCTGGTCGATGAAAACCTTGCGGTGCGCGACGGCTATCCCAGAACAGGCATCAATGCGATTGCCTCCCCGGCTCTGGCTGATATCGATGGGGACGGCGCTCGCGACATCGTACTCTTCTCATCTCGTTCGGTCTGGGCGTTTCACGAGAACGGTTCAGTCCTGGACCATTTTCCCGTCGTCCTCACGATCCTTCCCGAGGATTCTATCGCGTCCTCACCTGTTGTTGCCGACGTCGACGGAGACGGCGCTCCGGACATTGTCGGGGCCACGAAGCAGGGGTTCGTATTTGCACTCGACAGAAGGGGATCAATGCGAGCAGGTTTTCCCCTGCAGGCCGGGACCGGCCGGCAGACGCTCGGCGTTTTTATGACACGCACTGCGGCGCCGCAGCTCGAGCAGATCGTCGTGGCCGTCGCGTCAGAACAGAGCGGGAGCCTCTCGGCGTTCCGCACAGGATTCGCTGCTGGCCCCGTCGCGGCAGCTGCCTGGCAATGGCCGCAGTTCCAGCGGGACGCGCAGCGCAGCGGGCTTGCCCTTGAGCCGTTGCAGGGGCAGCCCGTCAGTTCCGAATTCTTCCCCGAGTCTAGGGCCTATAACTGGCCGAATCCGGCATATGAGGGAAAGACGTACATCCGCTTCTTCGTCCGTGAGGACGCCAGGGTGGAGATCAGGATCTTTGACGGAGCAGGCGATCTCGTCAAAAGNNCAGTATCGACGTCGGAGCGCGGGGCGGCATCGATACCGATGTCGAGTGGGATCTCACCGGAGTCCAGAGTGGCGTCTACTTCGCCCGTGTGAGGGCAACAAGTGGCTCTTCCGAGGGGGCGGCCACAATGAAGATCGCGGTGGTGAAATGAAAAGAGATGGAGACCGGTATCAGGTTCGGACTCTTCTGCGGGTACAGCACGGAGGAACTATTTCGTGAGGAGGACCTTTCCGACCCGCAGTGTGCTCACCGTTCTGTCACTCCTTCTCTGCGCCGCCCGCGCACTCCCCCAGCAGGACTTCTATCACCCCGAACTCGAATGGAAACGCCTTGAGTCGGAGCATTTCTATGTGCTCTACCACGAGGGAGCGGAACGGACCGCCCGGGTTGTAGCGAAAATAGCCGAAGAGATCTACGAACCGGTCACCGCCCTCTACAATCACACACCGGATCAGAAGGTCCGGTTCATCATCAAAGATGTCGACGACATATCCAACGGCGCGGCGTACTTCTTCGATAA
>DKBG01000097.1 GCA_002451155.1 Ignavibacteria bacterium UBA6906 | reverse complement strand
CGCATCCCACCTGATGCTGTAGGTCCCAGGCGTGCGAGTCCCGCCAACGAGCGTCGCCACTTCTTCTCCGAGCATGTTGTAGACCTTCACCGACACAATTCCGGTGTTCGGGACCTGATAGGTGATCGTGGTCGTCGGGTTGAAGGGGTTCGGGTAGTTCTGAAGAAGGGCGAATTCCGCCGGGGCGGCGTCAACAGTCTTCACATCAACAGAAAGCGGTCCGGTCCAGGAAATCGAGCCGGCGGTGATCACCCCATCATGCGCGGTGCCTGCCACATTGACCTGAACGGTGGCGCCCTCCTTCGAGAGAAAGAAATAGGATACCAATGTGTCCGTTCCGTATACTTCCGTTCCCTTCAGGCGTAGGGCCTCGAAAGCGCTGCCACCTGGCATAGTCATCGAACCGTACGCGTCCACGATGTATGCTTCAGAATAGACGTCAACAGTGGTCGTCGAGCCGAAGATTCCGAGCGTTATCGTAGTGGAATCAGTATACGTCGTGGTCCAGTTTGTCCCTAGAGTGGAAGGGAGAGCATAATAGACTGCCGGCGGAGTGTTGGTGGTTTTGAGCGTGATTGTCTCGTAAGGCGGCAGTCCCGCTCCCATCCGGCCGGGATTGAGTAAATTTGTTGACAGGACGAAATACTGGTACAAGGTGCCGGAAATTCCCTGGAGCTCACCTGTGGTTTCCAGTGCATGGGTGGCCCCGGGGAATTGACTGATGTACGGTGTTGACGCGGGGGCAACACTCTTGAGTGTGGAGGTGGTGTGAGAGAGGAGGCTCCCGAAATTCCATGTTCTTGCCCCCGTACCGCCGACGTCAATGGTTGTTGTCAGCGTGTCATTATGGCTTATGATTGAGTTCCCCACTGCGAACCGGGAGGCAACATCGGCTGCTGTGATTGTGATTTGAGCCGAGGCAGGCAAGAGCACGCCGGCCGCCGCCGCTGTCACGAAGAGTAGTCGTAGAGATCTTCTCATATTGCCTCCATGATTGATTCCTGTCAGGTGCCCTCCGCGCGTGCCGCTCTCCGGTCAATATTGGCGCCGGCAATACCTGTCCGTTTCTCTCATTAACGATCTGCGCCACCGGGAAGTTCCTGCCGGCGGATGCCCCCGGGCACAATGTCGCATTCTCTTCGGCAGATGTTCAGAGCTTGGCCTGGACGCTCAGCACGTAAGTCCGCGGGGGCATCAGGTTCCCGATTAGTTCAACGTAATTGTGCTGAAAGATGTTGTTGATGTTGAGCGTTGTCGTGAGTACCGTTCCGCCAAGAGTCAGGTCCGCTCCCACACGAACATCGGTGACATAAATAGGGACACGCTCATCGCCGTCGGGCACTATGCCGAGATCGACGAGTTCTTCATCAATCCTGTCCACTCGGCTGATATATCGAAAATCCGCGCCAGCAAAAAATCCCCATCCTGAACGAACGAGCAGATTGGCATAGAAGAGGTGGCGGGGCCGGTATTTCAGGAGGTCCCCTGTCGTCAGGTCCTCAGGGTACACATAGGTGTAGCCGAAGTTGGCGAGAAGCGCTCCCCCAAAGAGGCCGACGCCCAATGAGGATTCAACCCCCCTGACACGGGCCCTGGTGACGTTCCTCCACTGGATATAAGGGAGATTGTCGGACGAGACCACCAGTCCCGCCTCGATCAGGTCCTGATAATCTGATCGAAACGCCGCAAAATCAAACGTCCCCCACGATCCAAGCATTTGAGATACCCCGGCTTCGACGGAGAGACTCCGTTCCGGTTTGAGTTCGGTGTTCGGGACGGCTGCAAGACCACTCACTTCACCGGTGAGGAATGATTCAGCGACACTGGGCATTCTGAATCCCCGTCCGACCGACGCCCGAATTGTCGTTCCCTCGCCAGGGCTGAATAACACGGCTGCCTTCGGGTTGACCTGACCGCTCGGCTTGACGAGCCCCATTGACCGATAGTCGTACCGCATCCCAATGGTGAAGGTCAGATTCTCCTGCAGCCGCAGTTCATCCTGGGCATACAGGGCGGCACCCACACCCGAGTGGATCCCGAATAGGTCTGCGTTCACAATGTCAAGACGGCCGTTGATTCCGAAAGTCAGAGTGTGAACGCGGTTGAGCGCGATCGTCAGTCCTGCCTCGCTTTCAAGGGCATCCGAAATGGATTCGTTCCTGCCTATCTGGTGGACTGTTTCGAATCCCCAGTCATTGTGATACCAGAGCGCTTTCACGGTGAGGAGGGTGGAGTTTGATAGGACATCGTTGTAGAGCGCGTTGGCGTAGTAGCGGATAGACTTGATGTTGTCGCTGATCTGGGCCGCCGGCGGAATGAGTGCCGAATCAAGATTCCGCCAGTAGAGATACTGGCCCCCATACTGGTAGAGCAGCCCGAACGTCATTGTGAGGGAATTCAGTGCGGAGAACTCTTCTTTGGCTTTCACGAAGATGTTGTAGCGGGTTCGCGCATCATTTTGACGGTACCCCTCATCCCGTTGTTGAGACGCGAATACCACCATGCCGAGGTCGCCTGATTTCCGCGCGTGGCTGATCGAGGCGCCGTGAACGAAACGAGCATGGTCCGACCATTTCCACTGGTCATGCGAAGGGTTATTGAAATAGCCCCCGTATGTTCGGACAATGGTTTCCGCCGCCGGAATCGGCTTTGTGATCACATTGATAACCCCGCCGAGTGCGTTCGAGCCGTAGAGGGCGGATGACGCTCCCTTGACAACCTCGATGTGATCAACCTGTCCTGCCGGAATGGATTCGAAGCTGAGTTCCCCGCTGTCCCCCGGGATGAAGGGAACGCCGTCAAGCAGGAGGAGCACCCGCGTCCCGGCTCCGCGGCTATACCCGCTCGAGCCCCGGATGTTCACCTGAGACCCGGTAAGGTTGACTCCGGGAACGTAACGGAGCGCCTCCTCGATCGTAACGGAATTGCGTTCTTCAATCGCTGTCGCGTCAAGCACGGAGATGCTTACCGGGACCTCCTGCAGGGACTGCTGACGCTTGCTTGCCGTGACAACCACCTGCTCTGTCTGAACCGGAGCAACCATAAGCGACAGCTCGAGCGACGTTTCCTGATAGTCGCGTATGGTGATTGTCCTGAGTTCCCTCTTGTATCCAACCATGGAAAAGCTAAGAGTCTGCTCGCCTGATGCCAGCCCCTGAAGGTGGTACTCGCCGTTCGAGTTCGTAGTCGTGCCGCGGACTGAGCCCTGCAGCATTACCGTCACTCCGACAAGTGGCTCTCCGGTATCGCCTGCTCGAACCCGTCCGGCAACGGACCCCTCAGCTGCCAGCAGAGGGGTGGCGAGTGAGACGCTGNNAGACGATTATGTCTATGTCAGGAGTGATCTTGTGGAGGAGCACCCTGACCGGAGCAGGATCGAAGGATCCGGGGGTAGTCGTGTATACACCGACAGGTTTCCAATCTGAGAGAAAATTGGATCCATACTGGAGGGCGACAACGACATACTCATATGTTTTGACTTTGAGCGTTGTCCCGTCCGTGGAGAATGTGTACTCAGCCGCATCGACAAAGGTCGGGAGTCTGATCGGTGCGACGGGGGGATAGATCACCGCTTTCCCGGTCAGGAGCGCGGCGACAATACCCGAACTGTCAGTTGGGAATTTCTCAAACGCGACCAGGCGCAGATCTCTGACGCTGTCCGGCGGCGGCCAGTTCGAATAGCGAATAACTCCGGAAAACCCTGAGGGCTCGTTCAGCGGCGACAGGCCGGTGTCGCAGGCGGGAGTGAGAAATAAGATGGAGATGAGAAGTGCATGGAAGAAATTGGCGCCTGTCAGGGCGCCGCGATGAAACCGGGAATGACCGGCGGATCGGCCTTCCATCAGAGCCTGACAATTCGCCGGAAGGGATGGCATGGGGTTCACTCCGCCGACTGAAGTTCCCAGCGTGACACCGCAACTACCCTTGAAAGGCCGCTGCAGACTTGACGAGCTGGCATCAAATGTGTCTGCCGTGAAGGTAGGAAGGAGGAAGTCAAATCGCAAGGACTTCCTGCTCTTCCGCCGGCCACGGCGGGGGGTCTGGACCCCGGGCGCTCGGGCCGAGGTCCACAGAGCAGTCAGTCAGGTGTCAGCGCCGCACTATCTTCTTCACCCGTCTTTTGAACCGCCTTATCTTCCGCGGCGGCGGGGCAAGGAGAGCAACCTCTTTTTGGAGTGCCTTCACCACCTTCGTTTGTTCTTTGATAAGCCGGTCAAGTTTCTTTCGCAGGTCGTGTATACGTCCTGTCGCCATGGCGTCCTCCGTCCCTGGTTGTGCTCCGAAGAGTTTCAATAGTAAATATACGCCCTGAGCGGGGGAATGCAAGCGAATAATACCTTTGCCTGTTGCTGCAGGCTCGGACCATCTCTCGCTGAGTATTCCTATGCCGAGAGACTCTTCGAGCGAGGATTCCCCCGGTGCGGAGACAGATCCCTCGCCGATTGTCTCCTGACTGCTGAAGGTGGGTGGTCTGCTCGTTGTGTCGGGTGATCAGAGCTGGATGCCGGAGTGTCTACGTCCGTCTAATAGATGTAGGGGATCAGTCGTTTCGTTCGCCGCGCGTACTCAGGGTATTCCCTGTAATGGGCTTTCAGCAGTTCCTCTTCGACTGCTATTCGTACCACGATGACCACAAGAAGGAGCAGGACTATAGACCCCGCGAAGAGAGAGGGATGTCCTGCGAATGAGATGAGGAGAAACAGCAACGCTCCGGCATACATCGGGTGGCGAATGAATCGATAGGGCCCCTTATCCAGCATCGGACCCTCCCCCGGAAAGGCGGCGAGCCGTGGAGCATTGCGGGCAAACGTGATTCTCGCCGAGACGGTAACGGCAAGGGCGGCAACCTGCCCCAGGATGACAAGCGGATTCGACGAGAAGAGATTACCAGTGAGCGCGAGAACGAGAAGACAGAGGATGAGGAAGGGGAATGCGTACTTCGCGATGAAGTCTGACATTGGCGACCACCGTGTATGATTCTTCGTCCCGGGTTACTCCCGTGGTCAATCCACCCGTCCTCCTATCTTCAACGCCGGCGGGACTGCGAATGTTCCCGCAGGCTGCTCATTCTGGCGGGGTGCTGCGAATTTGATATGGTTGCACTCAACTGAGCATTTTGTCACTGATGGGAGAGCGGACAAATTGGCGGATACGGTATGGTGGCGACCGGAGAGAGACACACAGTCCGACAGCGATTTCCTTCCCGACGGCTTCCCGGACGACATTGAGGAGCTCGCAGGTCATTTCAGCGTTGCGGTAATCAGCATGATTTCCGAGTCGCCTGCGGTTCTGACCGGAGGACCCCATACCTGTACGCCACTCGTTACGAAGGCATGCAGGGTCCGGATCTGCCTGTATCCCCAGCTGACGTCATAGATTCTGTCGACGACCAGATTAAGCGGCCAGAGTTGGCCGTTATGAGTATGGCCACACACGACAACGTCAGCACCAGACGCGGCGATGTTTTCAAGGTCTGTCGGCTTATGGTCGAGGACCAGGATCGGGAGGGAATCCGGGACAGTGTTCGCGAGCTCGCCGATGGGCTTTCGTCCCTGGGAACGGCTGTCCTTACGGCCGATGAGCGAAAACGCTCCGTCGATGCATACGACGGAGTCCTGCAGCATGATGATGCCGGAATTCTTGAAGAACGCCAGTGCATGATCCCGGCCGTGTGATTCGTGATTGCCCGGCGAGCCGAAGAGTCCGTACCGGGATCTAATCCTGCGAAATTCCCGGGCGAATTCGTCCACCCGCCCGTTCTGTCTGTCTCCCTCAAGGATGTCACCCGGGATTAGTACGAGGTCCACATTCAGCGCATTCACCTGGTCGGCGAATGCGCGGATCAAGCCCAGGTCGGTGAATTCCCTCAGGTGAAAATCTGAGGCGACGGCAATTGTGAGAATGTTCATCGCTGACGAACGCCGGGGGACCTCGACCCTAAACTCGTTCACTTTCAGGTTGGTGTTCCGAAACGTGCCGGCCATGACGGCAATAGCGGGGAGGAGAAGCAAAAGGGTGAGCGTCAGTGCACGTGCCCTTCCTGATCTTAAGGTCTGAACAGGGAGAAGCTTCGAGATGCGGTTGATTCCTTGCAGAATGTCATGGAGGAGGAGGAGAAGAAAGAGGTAGAGCAGGTACGGGAGCGAGAGATACCCATAGAATAGGACCGGGTTCAGCCAAGAGGGTACATCCGAGTGGGATAGAAACTCGGTAGCTGGAAAAGACGATGCCAGCAGAAGATACACAACCGTGAATAAGCTCTTCTGGCGCTTTGAATTGAGGAGCCGCAGTAGTCTGACATAGACGTACGCGTTGAATAGCAGATAAACTGAAAATCCGATTCCGAAAAACATTGTTGGAAACTCCTAGATCCAGAGTGGAGACGGTTCGCCCCGGGCAGTATAGCTCCGGCCGGCCAGCTATTAGTCAGTCTACGGAGCAGAAAACTCGATTTCAACAGCGAACCTGGATATCAGGACGGGAAGCCTGGCGTGGGGCGGTACATTTGCATCCGCTGAGTGTGCGCACCGGTGGTAAGACATTCGCTTGCCGGGTATTTTCGCTGCCAATTTCCTGCATCTTGCACCTCAGCTGGGCCCTAGTATATTACAGTGAATTTTAAGCCACCATTACTTCCAGGACAGGGAGACTATGACAGACCAGGAACATTCTCCAACGATGCTTACAGCGGAGCAGGCGGATGAACTTGTCCGCGCGTTTGTGCTCAAGGTGTACGGGTGGATGGGAGCCGGGCTGCTACTGACATCGGCGTTTGCCCTCATGACAGTCAGCTCCGAAGCGGTTTTGCAGCTGATATTAGGAAGTCAATGGACGTTTATCGGGCTTATTGTGGTCCAGCTCGGGCTGGTTGTCTGGTTGTCTGCCCGGGTCCAGGCCATGTCTGCGATGACCGCGACAATGGTGTTCTGCGGGTACTCAGCCCTGACAGGAGTGACG
>DKBG01000181.1 GCA_002451155.1 Ignavibacteria bacterium UBA6906 | reverse complement strand
CAAGATGCCGCTGTTCGTGTGGGCGCTCTATTCAACTGCCTGGGTGCAGATTCTGGCGACGCCCATCATCGGGATCACGCTGCTATTGGTCATCATCGAGCGGACGCTCGGCGTGGGTATCTTTGACCCTTCGCTCGGCGGTGATCCTGTCCTCTACCAGCACCTCTTCTGGATCTATTCCCATCCGGCGGTGTATATCATGGTGCTTCCGCCGATGGGTGTTGTGTCGGAGATCATCCCGGTGTTCGCGCGCCGGACCATCTTTGGATATCGGTTTATCGCCTTCTCAAGCGTGGCCATTGCTGCCGTGGGCTCACTTGTCTGGGCACACCATATGTTTACCGTCGGGATGAGCAACACGGGCATGTTCATCTTCTCGCTGCTGACCTTCCTGGTTGCGATCCCGAGCGCCATCAAAGTGTTCAACTGGGTGGCGACCCTGTATAAGGGGTCTATCGACCCGGACATTCCACTGCTGTATGTGCTCTCGTTCATCTTCCAGTTCTCCATTGGCGGCCTGACGGGGTTGATGCTCGGTGCGCTTGCGATCAACATCCATGTTCAGGACACCTACTTTGTGGTGGGCCATTTCCACTACGTGATGTTCGGCGGGGCTGGATTCGGAATCTTCGCCGCGATCCACTACTGGTTTCCCAAGATGTTCGGGCGGATGTACCGGAAGAGACCCGCGTTCATCGCCTGGCTCCTGGCGACGATCGGGTTTAATGCGCTCTACCTGCCGTTTCTCTTCCTGGGATACATGGGTATGCCGCGTCGGTATTACGACTACCTGCCGGAGTTTCACACGCTGCATGTTATCGCGACAGTCGGGTCGTGGATCCTGGTCGCCGGCATGCTGGTGATGATCATCAATATCCTTGTCTCAGTGAAGAAGGGTGCGCCGGCATCGATGAATCCCTGGGGGGGAAAGACCCTGGAGTGGACTGTCCCCTCACCACCGCCGCTTGAGAACTTCCATACAGTCCCGACCGTAACGACGGGCCCGTATGATTACACCGAATACGAAAAAGCCGTACCGGAGGCCACGTGAGTACCGCCGCCCCATCACCCACCGTTGAGGTCCATGTCCATCGGGATGATGAGGGATCCCGGATGGGGATGTGGCTCTTCCTCTTTACCGAGCTCGTCCTGTTCGGCGGGATGTTTCTCGTGTATGCGGTCTATCGTTTCAAATACCCCCTCGAGTTCCAGCTCGCGTCGACGCAACTGGACACGTTCGTCGGGACCGTCAATACGATCATCCTCCTGACCAGCAGCCTGACCGTTGCGCTCTCGATCGCCGCGCTGCAAAAGGGGCGTAAGGCGATGGCCCAGATGCTTGTGGGAATGACCCTGATCCTTGCGCTTGCGTTCCTCGTCAACAAGTATTTTGAATGGTCACACAAGATCGCGCTGGGGATTTACCCGAAATCGCCGGACTTGCTGAATAAACCACCCGGTGAGATCCTGTATTTCGGGCTCTATTACACGATGACCGGCCTTCACGCCCTCCATGTCGTTATCGGGATGGGAATCCTTCTCGTGATGATGGTCTTTGTGTCGCGCGGCACGGTTCACCCCGGGCATACAACCCGGCTGGAGGCGGGAGGACTCTACTGGCATCTGGTTGACCTGATCTGGATCTTCCTCTTCCCACTCTTTTATCTTCTTCACTGAGGTGCGCATGGAACAGGAACACAAACAGACGCCCGGGCAGACCGCGCCTGCACATGGGGAAGGATACGGGCAGTATCTCCTCATCTGGATCGGACTCCTGGCATTGACCGGGCTGACGGTCGCGCTTGCAGGGATACAGCTCGGGCGATGGATCATTGTCACGGCACTTACGATCGCGTCCGTCAAGTCCCTGCTCGTGCTGAATGTGTTTATGCACCTGAAGTTTGAGGACCGGACATTCCGCTGGTTTGTCCTGGTTACCATCGTGACGCTGATGATTTTCTTCGTGCTGACATTCTTCGATTACGCGTTTTATTGATAGGGTATCACCATGTTTACAGATGCCTCTCCGTTTTCCGAATTTGTCGACGCAGAATTTATGTTCGTGGTGGGGATATCCCTGCTCGTTCTGCTCGGCGTGACGTTCGCCATGATCTACTTCGTCGTGCGGTACAGCAGGAAACGGAATCCCCATCCGACGAACATCGACGGGAATCTGCCGCTCGAGATCATGTGGACGGTCGTCCCGCTCGGCATCTTCATGTATATGTTCTACCTCGGCTGGGAAGGCTATAAGAAGATCGAGACTGTCCCCGAGGGAGCGCTCCCTATCACCGTGACCGCCCGGATGTGGGCCTGGGAGTTTGAATACCCGAACGGAGTCAAGACGGATACGCTGGTGATCCCGACGAGCACACCAATGGTGCTGCGACTTCATTCTCTGGATGTCAATCACTCGATGTATATCCCGGCCTTCCGGATCAAGAAGGACGTCATCCCCAACAGGGAAAACACGATGTGGTTCGAGACCCCGCATGAAGGGTCGTTCGATATCGCCTGTGCCGAGTACTGCGGACTCCGTCACGCGTATATGTACACAAAAGTGGTGGCAAAAGACTCAACACATTTCGAAGCATGGTACCGGGAAACATCCGAGAAGCAGGCAAAGCCCTATACTCCAATGCTGGGCGCTGCCGGACAGACCCGGGAAGAGTGAACGAGGACATATCGGCGAAGGTCTCCATGGATTTTCTCAAAACACTTGCACTTCCGCAGCCGGCTGAGCACTTCCAGCTGCTGCTGTTTATCATGAACCTGATCTTCATCGTCTTCCTCCCGTATTTTGGATTCCTCCTCGGATCAGCAGCGCTATCCGTATACTACGAACGGAAGGGGAGGAGGGAAGGCTCTGCGATGGCCTTACGCTTCGCGGAGGATCTGATCAGCCTGGCAATGTTCAGCAAAAGCGGTGTCGCATTCCTTGCACTCCTTCCGGCTCTCGCGCTTGTCTTCGTCTTCATCCAGATCCTTCAGGGGACCGAGGCAATCGCGGCAGGTCTTATGGTTTTTGGCTTTGTCTGCCTCCTCGGAGGCACGGTGCTGTTGTACGCCTTTAAGTATACGTTCCGCATGGGAGTCCTGCTTGAGCGTTTGAAAAGCGAGCAGAAAGGATCTGCGAGTCGCCCGGAGGAGGCTGCAGCCGCCGAATTGCGCCATACGATTGCGTCAAACGCGGAGGCACACGGCAGAACTGGTCGCTGGGGGCTCATTCTCCTCCTTGCCTCTTCGTTTCTCGTGACAGGAGGGGTGACCATCGCTGTGGATCCAGATCTCTGGGGGCGCGTGGATACAGTTGTCGAACTCCTGATCATTCCTCAGTTCATTGTCCGATATCTCTACCTTCTTTCAGTTGCTGTTGGCTCTGCAGGGATCGGGTCCCTCTTCTTCCTGTTTGTGTGGGAGGGTGGTATTGAGGATGCCAGTGGGGAGTATTTTGAATTTGTCAGGAGAATCGCGTATCGCCTCTCGGCGGTGTCCCTCGCCGTCCAACCAGTCTTCCTTCTGGGGACGGTCGCGCTGATGCCTCCAGCGTCGCTGACAGGGGTAGTGTTCGGTCTGTCCGGGCTGGGTCTCTTCCTCCTCTTTCTGTCGGCACACTTTGTCTATGCGCACGCCAGGGACGGGAGGCCGACCTATGTGTCACTCGCGACGTTTGTATTCGGTTTGGCGCTTGTTGCGGTGTTCAGCAAGGACCAGGTCGCGGTGCGAAGCGCAACCGCCGTCCACGCCATGGATTTGTCTGTTTCGGCAGAGCGGTCGGTAGAGGAACTCAGGGCGAAGCTCGGTATCACGGCACAGGCGAGAACAGGCGAAGAGATCTATACCAGCATCTGCTCGGCCTGCCATCTCTTTGACCAGAAGAAGATCGGCCCACCGTATAAGGAGGTGCTTGCAAAATACACCGGGAAAAAGGATGACCTCATAAGGTTTGTCCTCAATCCGGTAAAAGTGAACCCGGCATATCCGAATATGCCGAACCAGGGCTTGAAACCCGCTGAGGCAGACTCGGTTGTCACGTTTATCCTGGCCAAGGCGGGACTTGCTTCGCCGCCGGTCGAATCAGCGGCAAAGTAAAATCAGAATGGGCAGCCAATCCACAGAACAAGCATCATTGACCCTTCCGAGACAGAGGGTCCTTGACTTCATTGCGCTCGGAAAACCAGAGCTCACACTTCTCTCGGTGCTCACGGCGCTGGGCGGAGCCTTTCTCGCCATTCCCCCTGGCGGAGTTCTGACGCCGCTGCTGTACACATTTCTCGGAACTCTTCTGGTCGGCTGCGGAGCCGGGGCACTCAATATGGCGATTGAGCAACAGTATGACGGGCTCATGCGCAGAACAGCGGGTCGACCGATCCCTGCCGGACGTGTCACACAATGGGAAGCATTGGTTTTTGGGCTCGGAACAGCCTCGCTCGGTCTGCTTGTCCTGGGCCTCCTGACCACGCCTCTTGCATCCATCCTGGCGTTGCTGACTTTGGTGACCTACCTCTTCCTCTATACGCCCCTGAAAAGGCTTACTCCCTACGCGACTGTGGTTGGAGCGATCCCTGGTGCCCTTCCGCCTGTAATAGGATGGAGTGCCGTGCGGGGAGAAATCGGGCTGGAGGCGGGGTCCTTGTTTGCCATACTCTTCTTCTGGCAGATGCCACATTTCCTCTCGCTGGCCTGGATGTATCGAAACGATTATGAGAGGGCTGGGTATAAACTGCTCACCGTCATCGACCGGACGGGAAGGATCACAGGGCGACAGATCTTCATCTATGCGGCGGCTCTTCTTCCCGCGAGCATCTTGCCGACGTACGCAGGGCTCCTGGATAAGGGCTACTTTCTCGGCGCAGGACTCCTCTCCCTGGCATTCTTGGCGGTGGCAGTCCACATGGCATGGAAACCGACGGCAGGAGCTGCCCGCCGGCTATTCCTGGCCTCGCTAATCTACATTCCTGCGTTGATTGGCCTGATGATCCTGGATCGGATCTGAACCGTGCCGTTTGAGCAGGACGCCTTCTGTGATGGAAGGGATTGGAGAATCTGATTCCACGTGTTGCTGGAATAATCGACATCAGGACAGACGAACATGGCTACTATTTTACAAGAACTTAACCTCGTCGGAATAATCCCTGTTATCGCAATTGACAAGGCTGAACATGCCGAACCGCTTGCAGCCGCTTTGTCTGAAGGAGGACTGCCCTGTGCAGAAGTGACGTTCCGAACGTCAGCGGCGAGGGAAGCGATCGGAAAGATTTCGGCAAAATTCCCCAACATGCTCCTGGGTGCGGGAACCGTGCTTACAGTGGAACAGGTGAAGGCTGCGTGGGATGCTGGTGCGAAGTATATCGTTTCCCCGGGCATCAATCGACGAGTGGTTGAATTTTGCCTTTCTGAAGGAATTCCGGTCACTCCGGGCGTCTCGACGCCTTCCGATGTGGAACTCGCGATGGAATTGGGGCTTGAAGTCGTGAAATTCTTTCCTGCTGAGGCTGCGGGTGGACTCCCTTTTCTCAAGGCACTGGCCGGTCCATACGGGAAGGTGAGGTATATCCCGACAGGCGGGATTGATGAGTCCAATCTGCTCGCCTATTTGAAGTTCCCGAAAACCTTTGCCTGCGGGGGGAGCTGGATGGTAAAGTCCGATCTCATTTCTTCGGGGCAATTCGAAAAGATTAGAGAAATTACGGCCAGGGCCCTTGCGTTGATGCTCGGCTTCAGCCTTGATCGAGTGACCTTTCCTGCAGCGGAGAGGAGGGATTCGGCGACGCTCGAACGGGTCAAACTGCTTGGCGCAGCGGTCGATGTGAAATCCGGGGCATCCAGCAAAGATCTCCCGGTCGTCGACGTTGTCAGCAACTTCCCGGACCGGGCCTATTCCTACC
Organism: Ignavibacteria bacterium UBA6906; assembly: GCA_002451155.1. GTDB lineage: Bacteria > Bacteroidota > Ignavibacteria > UBA10030 > UBA6906 > UBA6906. The sequence continues at coordinate 4,094 of DKBG01000181.1, read as the reverse complement.
TGACTCGTCAGGGCCTGACGGTGGAGAACCCGGAGAAGGATCGGGAAGGAAACCTGGCTACCTTTAGCCTCGGGACAACCAACCTGGGGTTCAGAGTGCGGGTAATCAGAAAGGCTTAGAGGAAGGAATCAACCCCCGAATTCCAGATTAAGCGCAATAGTGTAACTCGCTTTCCTCAAGGCATTTCCACCCTCCCTTGGATCCCCATTCCATCTATTGATTCTCTCCGTCTCGTACGGACGGCCAGAGAGATTACGTCGGATCGAATCAGAGCCCTTCCACGAGTGAAAGTACCAGCCGCGTGAATGCCGACTTGGCGGTTGCGGCTGCCCTGGTCACCTCATCGTGGGAGAGTCTTCCCGCCGCCGTGCCGGTTGCCTTGTTTGTAATGCAGGTAATTCCGATGACACGCAAACCAAGAGTGGACGCGAGCGTCGTTTCAAGTACAGTGGACATNNTCTGCATAACTCTCTGTCATATATAGAAGTTATCCTGTTTCTTTGGGATCTGATTCCGGGCACGCTCGCGCCTGTCAAATTCAGATGATCTGTGATGAGCATGAGATCGCCAGGCGCGTAGCGAGTGTTGACGCCGCCGGCAGCGTTGGTTACGATAAGCGTGCTGATCCCAAGCTCGCTGGCGAGAAAGATCGGAAAGAGCACGGTCTCAATGTCCCCAGATTCGTAGAAATGCAGGCGGCCTTTGAATGCAAGAATCGGGACTCCTCGCTGCCTCGCGAAGACGAGCGTGCCTTTGTGACCCTCAACCGTGGGGCGAGGATAGTTGGGAATATCCGAGGTATTCAGAACTGAAGAGGGTGAAAAGCTGTCGGCGAGATCCCCAAGGCCTGAACCGAGAATGAGTCCGACGCGTGGCCTCAGGGATATCCTCGTTCGAATGTATTCAGCCGCTTCCTGGATTGCGGCTAGGGTCTGTTGAAGAGCTGCCTTGACCGGGTAGCGGGGTCAGGATGAAGGAGGTTGGAAGCACCTCCGACAGCGGGCTTCGTACGTGTCTTTCGCGCCGACAAGTACACGTTCGCTTGAGGGGCTTGTCCGCTGTGTGCGATCGGCGGGGTTTCCACATACTACGCAAATTGCGAGCGTCTTTGTTATATATTCAGCAATCGCAAGGAGTTGGGGCATCGGTTCAAATGGTTTTCCGCGGTAGTCCTGGTCAAGGCCGGCGACGATTACACGCTTCCCCCGGTTAGCGAGCTCCTCAACCACGTCCACGATCCCCGCATCGAAGAACTGTCCTTCGTCGATCCCGATTACCTGCGCGTCCGCACTCCGGTGAAGAATTTCGGCTGATGTTCTCACCGGGGTTGACTGCAGCTTGACGTCACTGTGGGAGACGATCTGGTCGGGGCTGTAGCGGTCATCAATCTCCGGCTTAAAGATAGCTACGGTCATCCGGGCGATCTGTGCCCGCCTGATTCGTCTGATGAGCTCTTCCGTCTTCCCGCTGAACATGCAGCCGGCAATAACCTCAATCCAGCCGGTGTTTCGGGGCGAATCATGGAGGGTTGGAGCAGTCATGTTTTCCCCCGCCGTCGTGTTTTGAGGTTCTTGGGACCGAACGGGTGGGGGAGGAGATCGATCATTTTCACGATCCGAACATCGCCCGACCCATTACTCATGATCACGTCCACATTGCCCGCCAGGTCCCAGATTACCTGCCGGCAAGCCCCGCAGGGCGAGGTGTAGCCCTTTTCGTCCGCGACGACAGCAATGGCCTTAAATCTTCGCTCTCCTGCAGAGACCGCATTGAACAGAGCGGTCCGTTCTGCGCAGATCGTAAGGCCATAGGAACTGTTTTCAATATTGCACCCGGTGTACAACCGGCCCCTGGCGGTCTGGACGACCGCGCCGACACGAAACCTGGAGTATGGTGCGTGCGCGTTCGTTTGTGCTCGCCGCGCCGCACGGAGAAGGGACTTTGCTTTGACCACGAAGCTCCGTTGGAAGTTGGGAGAATATATCCAAGGGGTAAGAGAAATGCAAGAAAACGCTTGAGCTGACAGGCGCAAGCACTACTCTGCGGGCGCAGGGTGACTCGGCGTGCCGGAGGTGTCCGGCGTCCCTGGCAGGCAGCCGGCATCATCATTCAATCCGTCGAGACCCGGGTTGACAACCTCCGTGATTGCTCCACCTGTCATCGCAGGATTTCAGGGATCGGGTTTCCTGATCGAATAAACCGGACGGTCAGGAAGCCTGCAGGACTATCCTGGTGATCTCGGGCGGACAGTTGAATCTGACTGGCAGGCCGACGGTCCCGATTCCACGGGATACGTACATCTGAGTTGTGTCCTGACTGTATTTGCCCCAGATGTACGGTGAGGCGAGCGCTGCGGGTGCGAAGGTTACTCCGGCAATTTTTCCAAATACAATCTGTCCGCCATGTGTGTGTCCGCTGAGGACAAGGTCGATATTGTTTTGGACCGCTCTGGCCAGGTAGTACGGTCGATGGCAGATCAATATTCGAGGGATTGCCTTCGGCGCAAAGCCTACAGCGGTCTCAAGCTTGATGTCGGTCCCTTGTGCCCGACCCACATCATCAACACCGATCAAATAGAACTCACCCCCATCTTTCTCGATGGAGACTTTGTCGTTCCGGATCAGCTGTACGCCGCAGTCGTCGACAACTCGGGCGACCCGCTCAGGGTCCTGTGTGTAGAAATCATGGTTCCCCATTACTCCGTAGACCCCGTGCGGCGCGGAGAGTGAACTGAAGGCCTCCGCGAAGGGGTATACCTCATCGACCTGTCCGTTCACAAAATCTCCTGCGACGACGATCAGATCACCATGGAGTCCCTGCGCCATGGCGACATATTCTTCCATATCCCGTCTCGTCATATAGAGACTCGAATGGATATCGCTGAGGAGCGTGATTGAGAATCCATTGAGAGCGGGGGAGAGATTCGGGATAAGGAATCGGGCCTCATTGATTTCGCAGGAGGATTTCTCGACCAGCATGCCGTACGCGTTGCCGCCAAAAGAGGCGGCGGTGACGCCGTACATGGCTCGCCGCAGAAACACCCTTCGTGAGGAATCGAATTTCCGGTAGGAGTCTGTCGACTCAAGCGCCTCGATCTTCCTTGAGACTGGCCGGACTTTTCGAGCAAGCGCGAGCGCCCCGAGGAACGGCGCTTTGACAATCGCACCGAGAACGATCACGAGGGCGATCATGAATGTCGAGCCCTGCCAGAGAAAGAAGGGATACACGGCACTGTATATGAACCAGTCAGGAAGCTCAGAAAACCTGGGCCGCAGGATGATGAGGGCAACTGTCACGCTGTTAAAGATCAAGAAGAGCACGCGCGTTCCGACAAGCGCCCAGCGTGCATTCGGATATTGAGATTTCAGCCAGGTCGCCGCTCGCCGGTAGACTACCCACTGAAGCGAGAGAAGCAGGGCAGGGATGAATACCCAGAAAAGTATGCGCAATATGGACCAGGAAAATGTCATAGGTACATGGTATAACGGCCCGGAGTGGCGAAAAGTTCGGCCGAAAACGAAGTTTTTGGGGAATCACTCCCCCCCCGACTGCCCCGTTTCAACATACGCGAATGGAGGGAAGGCAGAGCGCCTGTCGGTAATGGTTTCTCCCTTTGCGCCGGCGCCTGCGAGGTGCCTCACACACCAGGACCAGTGGAGTCTGACGGAGGGCGGCGGGCGATCTGCCGGGAGGTGACTCGATAATCAGGAAAAGCGAGACGAGGAGGACACAGGCAAGGATCTTCATGCGGAAATATGCTATAAATGACCGATTGACGCAATCCTGACGCCGACTGCTTGTGCCTCGATCGTCATTTCTGTATATTTTTTTGGTTGTGACACACCGGCAACCCACGCTATGGCCAGAACCAATTTGATGGTGAGAATCTTTCAGAGGCACCGGAAGCTGTTCACGGTCCTCGGCGCCTTTGTAGCCCTTTTCCTTCTGATGGACTACGTTGTCATGCCTGTATATGTGAATCACGGTAGCAGGCTGACGGTTCCGACAGTGGTCGGGCTGAGCATTGAAGAAGCAACCACCCTCCTGGATTCGGTCTCACTTGAGGCGGTGAAGGCAGAGACTCGCCCCGATGC
>DKBG01000329.1 GCA_002451155.1 Ignavibacteria bacterium UBA6906 | reverse complement strand
CCCCCCTGAATCACCCTCCCGTTTCGACCGGAGCAGGGTCAGCCAGAACGCGATCTCCCCGCTGCCCCAGAGACCTCCCTGAAGAAGAAAGCCGAGAACGAGGATCGTATCCAGCAGGCGGGTTGCCTGGGCACCGAGGCTGAGAAAATGGGCTCCGGTGTAGAGAGAAATCAGAAGGAAAAAGAGCTTGCCGGTCTTGCTCAGGACGGCAACGACAAGGTCATCGATCTCGTTTGAAGTCCTTGCTGCGACTGCCCTGAGCCTGCGAACAACAATCCTTCTGGCCAGGGAGACGAGAAAGAAGAGGGCGGCGGCAACCCCGATTGCGGTAAGCCAGACCGAGAGCTCGTTCGATGCAATAACATCCTCAATAATCTTGATCATAGACAACGGATCCTTTTCTTCTCAATACGAACAGCCGCCCCTGGGGAAGGGGGGCACGCGTCCGACGTTCTCTCCATGGAGACTGACCCGGCTCAGCACCAGGCATAATGCCCATGCTCCGTCCCTGAGGGATGCGTTCAGGAAACCGGCGAACGTGAACAGGTGGATGCGAATGCCAAATACCCTCTTGCTCTTTGGCACCGTTCCCACGACGCCGGACAGAGGCGACGCAAGGGAACCGGCCGGGACCCGGCAGAGAACAGAGAGACAGCCTGGCTGCTTTGCCCGGTCTTCCTTCAGCGAGAGGGGGCGTGAGATCTTTCAGAATGGGTAAAAGGGGGGAGATTGGCGATGTCCCTTCTTCGCTGAAGCCCACAGCCGCTCCCCCCTTTCGACCAGATGAAACCAGCCCCCATCCTTAGGTATCGGGTGCGGGACCCGCACAGCCAGGGAGTAGATCGCGGGTACCGATCGTTCACACACGAACATTGTCCTCTTTAAAGTACTATCCTGGAGACAAATGTCAAGGCAGCGAAGCGGGAGAGATAATACAGCCCTTTGACTTTGGCCTCCACTTTTGAGATTATTCCTCCCGTCGACATCAGCTGTCGGCCATACTACCCCCGGAAGGAATTCTGTGCTACACGTACCGGCTTTCTGAAATGGTACGACCGGGCAGCAGAGAGCCACAGACGATTCGTCACGCAATCTACCCCGCGTGGATGCGTCGTCACCTGGAAAAATCAACCGGATCGGAGGAATAATGGAGTCTGCTCTCGTGTTGCTCTTTGCCGGACTCCTTGTCTTTCTCGCTCACCTGTTCGTCTTCCTGTTCGAAAAGACACGGGTCCCGGACGTGGTCTATCTCATCGTGATAGGCCTTGTTCTCGGCCCGGTGCTGCATATCGTTACCCCCGAGGATTTTGGGAAAGTTGGAGGAGTTTTCACCTCCATCGCCCTGGTGATCATCCTATTTGAGGGGGGGCTCGATCTGCGCATCGAGCAGCTGGGAGGATCGCTACGGTCGACTGTGACCATCACCCTGATAAGCATGGTTCTCATCACCGCGGTGGTGAGCATTCTGGCGCATTTCTGGATGGGTCTGCCGGTTCTGTTGTCTCTGTTTGTCGGCGTGGTGCTCGCCACGCCCGCTCCGACGGTCATCTTTCCGGTGGTCCGTCAGCTCAGTCTCTCCCCGAAGGCCTACACCACGCTCATGCTCGAATCTCCCCTCGGGGAGGCGCTGGGCATCGTGCTGAGCCTCGCGATCCTGAACGCCGTGCGATTCGAATCGTTTCAGGTTGGCCATCTTATCGGGAATCTCTTCTCCTCACTCGGTTTTGCACTCCTGATCGGTGCCATCGGGGGACTCGCATGGTCACTTCTGCTCAACCGGATTCGGCAGCTACGTTATGCCATATTCACAACGCCAGCGTTTCTGCTTGTGCTCTTCGGGGTCACGGAGTTCCTCGGATTCAGCGGTCCGGTCTCCGCCCTGACATTCGGGATAACAATCGGAAATGCCGGTGAGCGTGAATTCCCCTGGCTGGCGAAACGGTACAATCTCACTCCTCTGGTACACAACGATGTCGAAAAAGCATTCTTCGGAGAGATTGTCTTTCTCATAAAAACCTTCTTTTTCGTGTACCTTGGCCTCTCCATCCGGTTTGCCGATACAGTGACGCTGATGATTGCGCTTGGCCTGACTGCCGCAATCCTGCTCACCCGCTTCGCTGCGGTCGGAGTCGGTGTTCCGAAATCAGTGATCTCCTGGCGGGACGCTGCTGTGATGGGGTCGCTCATTCCGAAGGGGACTGCAGCCGCTGTCCTGGCGAGTCTGCCGCTGCAACTGGGTCTCGAGGGGGGCCTGATCATCCAGGACACGATCTATGTGGTCGTCGTGACGAGCATCCTCGTGACAGCTGGCTTCATCTTTCTGCTGGAAAGGAACGCGGTCTCCTGGATGTTCCGATTTCTTTTCGGCAGATTTTCCGGCGGAGTAGATCAGGAAGCCCGGTCCACCGCATCAGACGGGGGTAGTCGCAATGGCCGGAATGGATCCTGAACGAGAGGCGGACAGGAGATTGAATACAGGTCAGCACTGGACGGCTGGAACGCGGCCCACTTCACAATGAGCTGAGCGGTTCGGGATCACTTCCTCGGTTTCACTTCGCGCAGGACAGAGGCCCAGACCCATCCAACAGTCCCTTTGCTCGTTCGCACCTGAATCCAGTCGGGGCCGGCAGACGATGCCTTTCGCCTGAGAATCGTAACGCGCTCGTTGCTCTTCACGCTGACCTTCACCGGTTTCGAGGAAAGGGAGGGGCCAGAGCGGAGCCCAGCTCGAGGGACCGTAACAATACCCGTCGGACCTTCCGGTTTCTTCGCGACCGGTATTTCAGGAGCCTTTTTCGGCGGTGCCGGCGCGGCCACGGGTTGTGATACGATCGGCTGCGTCTGCTTGGCGGCAAAGAGATCTTGTGCTCCGGGTTGGGACCATTCCCCGGGGACCCAGCTCCGGCTCACGAGAGCCATTATCGCCAGGGCCGTAATCAGGAGAGCAGCCGCTCCAATGAACATCTTGCCCGCAATATTCTTCCGGTTATCCGTTTGCGGCGGTGGACTCGCGACCTTTGCGGGGACAGGTGCTTTCGCGGAATGCTTCTTCCCCTTCGCCGCCCGGGCGGCGCCCTTCGCCGGCTCTTTCTTACCCCTCTTCCCTTTCTCTTCCCGCATGACCGCCGGTGGCACGACAGGCACCTCGGAGCCCTCATGCAGGAGTCCCGCGGGAGATGCATGCGACATGAAGTACTTTCCGTCCAGATGAGCTCCCTTCACATGTTCGCCAAGCCAGGCCAGAGTGAATATCTTCACCTCCGCCTCCGGAAGAGCCTCGAGAATGGATTTCGTAATTGCGTCGAAGGTCGCCTGTTTCGTATCGGGATCCCCGATGACAAGAACTCGCGCCTTCGCAGGAAGAAAGGATTTGTCGAATTTGTACTGTCCGCGTTCGCCGCTGTCGAAGAATCCATCCAGCCCGTTCGTCACTTTCTGAAGTCGGCTCGGGCAATACTTTGCATTGGTCTTTCTTGCTATGGCGACCCCAAGCTTGTCAAGAGACGTTGAGCCATCCGCTACGCTCTCCTTCGATCCGAGTGTCCGGATGACAATGTCGCACGAAAAGGAATGGCTCGCGACAAGTGAGGCGAGACGAATCCATTGTGTAGTCTGAGGCTCGGCGCCCGCCTTGAAATCGACATAGAACTTTGAGAGCTGGTCTTTGTCGGACACCTTTTCCGAGACCGCAGGAGACATTTGCCCGGCGAGATTGCCCAAGAGGTCGGGGGAGTTTTGATTCTCAATCATGGGTGACAGCACCTAAAGATTTTTCTCTGATTCGGCACATAACAACCGACAACTCGAGTGCCAACATCAGTTCATGCGGCAAACTGCAAATATCCCCCAAAAACCACACAATCTGCCGACAGCGATGTCATTCTTTCCTCTGAAATTGGAGATATTTCGTGAAAACTATGTAAAACATTCAGGCCCTTGGAACCACCCTCCAGCGACGCCTCCGTGCGCCCGCGCGAGACGAGACGCGTGTACACACCGGACAAGCGAACTGAGAAGTCCGCTTGACGGAGTTTTCGAGGGGGAGTTTCGTCCAAGAAGGTCTGGACGGAGCGCGATGCAGCCAGGATATCGAAACCGGGTGTCAGGGAGTTGTCTGGAACTGAGGTGGGAGCAATTCCGGGCGGTGGAAAACTTTTCGCGCGGGGATGGACGGGCCAAAGCAGGGAAAGGCCGCTGCCTGCCGCTGCGGCGCGGAGGGTCGGGACCTCCGTGGCGCCGCCTCACAGGAGGCAGCAGGCCAGCACACTCTGATGCAGAGACGAGAGTACCTTCGTTGGCGCTTTCAACTCCCACCGGGCAGACCCAGCGCGCGCAGTAAGACTGTGCGCGGCCGGTAGACCTCGGCGGGCCACCCATCCCGATAATAGTCTCCTCAGGGCATTTCGGCGATCGTGTCGAACATCGCGACGATGTTCTCGGGCGGGACATCGGCAAGGATGTTGTGCACCTGCTGGAACACGAATCCTCCCTCCCTGTTGAACGTCTCAATCTGCCCGCGAACGTGTTTCCTGATGCTTTCCGGGGTTCCGCGCGACAGGATCTCCCGTGTGTCGCATCCCCCACCCCAAAAAGTGATTCCGGAGCCAAAGTCGCTCTTGAGCCCGGCTGCCTCCATCCCTCTGCAGCTGATCTGCACAGGGTTGATCGCGTCCAGCCCCGCATCGATAAGATCGTCGAGCAGCTCCCGCACACCCCCGCAGCAATGGAGCATAACCTTCACATTCGCCAGCTCTTTTGCGCGTTTCCACATCCTGGCATGCCGGGGCTTGAAGAACTCTCTGTACATCGCAGGCGACATCTGCGGACCGGTCTGCATGCCAAGGTCATCGCCGAAGACAATGATGTCGATGTAGGAGCCAACCTTCCGCAGGAATTCTTCAAGGTTCTTGAGGTGGACGGCGACAAGCTTTTCGAGGAAGTCATGCGCGCGATCCGGTTCCGCCGCGAGCAGCATGAAGAAATTGTCATTCCTGTACATGAATTGCCCGAGTTCGAGCAGGTTGCCGCCGAACAGGCCGAGGATCGCCCGATCGGTGGTTTCCCGCATTCTCCTTGCGCCCTCGACCATCACCCGATCTCCCCCGGGGCCACTCACAATTGGGCCTGGAGGCGACTGAATGCCCGTCCACATCGACTCGTCGAAGGCCTCGGCGATCTTGTCGTGATTCGCCTCCCCGTCCAGGAACGGGTAATAGGTTTGTTCGAAATAGAGCGCGCCATCGGGCATCTGAGCGATCACCCTGCCCTCCGGGGAGCGGATCACCCAGCGGGTCCCGTCCCGCTCGGGCTTCACCCAGACGGGAAGCTGGCATGGCGTCCCGTCGGGGAGAACCCAGTCATGCCACCATTTCTCCTCGACTGCAAACGCCCGGCCCAGCTCTATGGTATCGACATGGAACCGTGTGAGGATGTCTTCGTCAACGACGGCCATCTGCTGGACAGGATCGTAAACGCGGAGGGGGCGTTCCGGTAAACCCAGATATCTTCTCAACCTCGAGTACGCAATGGCATGGATGCCGGAGGAGCGATGGCCGGAAAAGTCGACAGGTACCCGGTCCGGCTGCCTGTGATTCAGTGCGGCAAGGATACGCTCACGCGATGTCATAGGGGCAGTCCCATAAATGAGCTGGTGCGGACCCTGTACCGGGCAAGGGAGGCGGGGAATTCGAAATGCAGCCGGTGTGTGAAGAGTGCCCGGGTGTTTGCTCGGACAGACTCGGCAGTCTGGTCAATCCGGAACCCCCGCACCTTCCCTGACCTTCACACCGTATTCGAAACCCTTTTCAAACGCCTTGAGATTTAGCTCTTCAGTTCCTTTCGGAACGGAGGCCATCACCGCCTTCTGCATCGAATCGCGGCTGACGACCTCGGTCACGGCAGCGAGAAACCCCATCATGACGATGTTCAGCACCAGTCTCCTCCCGAGCTCCTCTGCGATCCGCGTGGCGGGAATGGCAAGGTGCGTGATATCCTTCCGAAGCCCGTGCGGGCTTACGAGTTCCTTTTCCGTGATGAGGATTCCTCCGGGTGCGAGCTCCGGAGCGAATTTGCTGTAGGCCTCCTGGGACATCACCACCAGGATATTTGGCAATGTGATGTACGGATAATCGATGGGATCCGATGAGACGATAAGCTGAACACTGCATGCGCTCCCGCGCGCCTCAGGGCCGAAGGCCTGAATCATGGTGGCGTGGCGTGTGTCGTAAATGGTGGCAGCCCGGCCGAGAATGTAGCCGCTCAAAATCACTCCCTGCCCGCCGAACCCGCCGATCTTAATTT
>DKBG01000148.1 GCA_002451155.1 Ignavibacteria bacterium UBA6906 | reverse complement strand
CGGCGGGCTGTCGGTCGGCGAGCCTTACGCCGAGCGCATCCGCGTTCTGGATGCGTTGAACCCGCTGATGCCCGCGGACCGCCCGCGTTACCTGATGGGCGTGGGAACGCCGGGCGACCTTGTCGCTGCGGTCAGGCAAGGGGTCGACATGTTCGACTGTGTTCTTCCGACACGAAACGGTCGAAACGGCACCCTGTTCACGAGTCGGGGGAAACTGAATATCCGAAACATGCAATATTCCGGGGATCAACGTCCGATCGATCCGGAATGCAAATGCTATACATGCCGGACGTTCAGCCGCGCGTACGTGAGACACCTGTTCAAGGCACGGGAAATTCTCGGGCTCCAGCTCGCAACGATACACAATCTGGCATTTTATCTCTGGCTCACGCGAGCCTCGCGGGAGGCGATACTTGAGCACCGATTTGCCCGGTGGAAAGCGGCCATTCTCGCGGCGCTGGAGACCGATCTGACCGTCACTGATTAAAAGAGGGACGCTCGCGCTTCATCCAGGACGAGCTTCGCGGACTCTGCATTGCGAGAGCTACGGGTTTCGTTCGTGCGTCTCTCCTGCGGGGAGAATGAGGGCACCGCAAAGTGAATTGTGAAAACAAAACTCAGAATATTCCAAACAGCACATCTCATCGATCATTAGAGGAGGAACACCATTGAACGCGATTCTTTTTCAGGCGCAGACGGGCGGGAGCCCGGAGGGGGGAATGTTCACGACAGTCATCATGCTGGTGCTTGTTTTTGGTATCTTCTATTTTCTCATGGTCCGTCCGCAGCAGAAGAAGGCGAAAGAGCGGCAGCGGATGCTGGATGCCCTGAAGAAGGGAGATAAAGTGGTGACCGCGGGCGGCATGCACGGGACGATCGCCGGGATCGACGACAAGACAGTCTTGCTTGAAGTCTCCACAAACTTGAAACTGAAATTCGACCGTTCCGCGATCTCCAATGTCGCTCGAGAAGCGGAACCGGGTGTGAAAGAGACGAAATAGGGAGACCTGCGATCGCCGGACGCCGGCGCACGCGGGGAAGAGATGGAGACTCGGTTCAATACGATAGAAGAGGCGCTTGAAGATTTCCGGTCAGGCAAGATCCTGATTGTCGTGGACGATGAAGACCGGGAGAACGAGGGCGATTTTGTCTGTGCGGCGGAGTTTGTCACGCCCGACGTGATCAACTTTCTCGCGAGACACGGGAGGGGCATAATCTGCGCCCCGCTCTCCGGGCATCGGGCGGACGAACTGCTTCTCGACCTCATGGTCGACACGAACACCTCCCTTCACGGGACACCCTTCACGGTATCGGTCGATTGTATCCACGGAACGACGACTGGAGTCTCGGCATCGGACCGCGCGGCAACAGTCCGCGCTCTCGCCGACCCGCAGACGAAAGCCTCAGACCTGGCCAGGCCCGGGCACATATTTCCTCTTCGTGCGGTTGAGGGGGGAGTGCTCCGACGTGCAGGGCACACCGAGGCCGTCATCGATCTCTGCCGGCTGGCAGGCGTCACGCCGTGCGGAGTGCTCTGCGAGATTATGTCAGTGGATGGGGAGATGGCGCGGGTCCCGGAACTTCTGGATCTGGCAAAGAAGTTTGGATTGAAGATCATCACGGTAAAGGACCTGATCAGCCACCGGATGACGCGCGAGCACCTGGTCCGACTCCTCGTGAGCACGAAGCTCCCGACGCAATACGGAGAGTTTCAGATCCATCTCTTCCGAACGGAGACCGATTCGAAGGAGCATATCGCGCTGACAAAGGGGGAGATTCGCCCCGACATTCCGGTCCTTGTCCGNNCTGAACAAACTCAAGGCCTACAGCCTGCAGGATGAGGGACTGGACACGGTGGAAGCGAATGAGAAGCTCGGGTTTCGCGCCGACCTGCGTGACTACGGGATCGGCGCCCAGATCCTGAAGGATCTGGGCGTGGGAAAGATGCGCCTGCTCACAAATAACCCGACCAAGGTGGTCGGCCTGAGCGGCTACGGGCTGGAAATCGTCGAGCGGGTTCCTATCGAGATCGGGGCGAATTCGCTCAATGAGCGCTATTTACGGACAAAAAGGGATAAGCTTGGTCACCTGATATTGGTCGAGAGGCAAAAATCCGGAACCAGGGGAGGGACCCCTTGATTTTGTAGATTGTGTTTTGGTACATTACCTATGGTTGGTCTTGAATGATCGAGCCACCATTCGCGAGACGAATGATGGCTTTATTTTTTGTCTTTAACGGAATCAGGTGGGGATATGTCAGCAGACGGAATGCCCGAAACAGTGTATCTAACACGCGAGCGGCTTGTGGAGATGGAAAATGAGCTGCGGGATCTCAAGTTGAACGGGCGAAAGTCGGTAGCGGGAAAGATCGCCGAAGCCCGTGGACATGGTGATCTGTCCGAAAACGCGGAGTACGACGCGGCGAAGGAGGAGCAGCAGCATCTCGAGCTGCGCATATCGAAACTTGAATTGACCCTTGCCCGGGCGAAAATCATCGATGCGAAGGATCTGCCCAACGATAAGATCTACATCCTGACCAGGGTCAAGCTGAAGGATATGAAGACCAGCGAGGATTTTGAATACCTGCTCGTATCACCGGAAGAGTCGAACTTTGAAGAGAACAAGATTTCGGTGACTTCCCCCATTGGCAAGGCCCTTCTCGGCCGCGTGAAAGGCGATACTGTGGAGATTAAAGTCCCGGCCGGGATGCTCAAGTACAAAATCCTCGATATCTCACGCTAATGCCCCTCAATTTAGAGCTCAAGGCGCGGGTTTCGCCCGGCGCCAATGCTGCGGCGCGCGCGGAATCTGCCGGAGCTCTCTTCCAGGGCGTTTTGCGTCAAACCGACACTTATTTTGACGTCCGGAGCGGTCGGCTGAAACTCCGCCAGGAAGATGGTTCTGGAGCCGACCTGATCTATTACGAGCGGAATGAGGAGCGCCTTGAGCGATGGAGCCAATACTGGAGAATTCCTCAGGGAGATCCGTTGGCAATCCTTGAGGCGCTCACCAAGGCTCTGGGTGTTCTCCAGGTGGTCCGGAAAGAGCGGCGGCTGTATGCGTACCGGGGCGCGAGAATCCATTGTGATACGGTGGAAGGGCTCGGTGATTTCCTGGAATTTGAGATTCCTTTTGCCGGGAAGAGCGAAGCGGAGGCCTTGATGCGAGAATTGCGTGCGATTTTTGGCATCAGGGAAGAGGAGATCGAACGGCATTCCTATCTGGATCTGCTGACTGAACAGACAAGTTCCCCGCGCTCTTGACTTTTTAAGGGGCCAGGAGTATATTCTCGTTAACGCATTGGAGACCAGTCGTGCGGGTGCAGGCGGACAAATTGCTTGCAGATTTCTTCGCGAATGGTTATATTGAACCTGCCAATGCGGGAATAGCTCAGTTGGTAGAGCGCAACCTTGCCAAGGTTGATGTCGCGGGTTCGAATCCCGTTTCCCGCTCTGCCCTTCGGGGCAGGGGGCGATCGGTAATCGCGCCGAGCGTTCCTAAAATACACTTCCTCTTTAAAGTGGCCCCGCCGCCCCCAATCCCACCAGGTGGCGGGGTTTTTTTATAGGGGGGTGTGGAACGGCGACGTACCCAAGTGGTAAGGGAGAGGTCTGCAAAACCTTTATGCGCCGGTTCGAATCCGGCCGTCGCCTCCAGCAAGCGACCCGCCTCACGCGCGCAGACGTCCGGCGCACGCGGGAGCAGCCGGGGTGGCGGAATTGGTAGACGCAAAGGACTTAAAATCCTTCGGACCGAAAGGTCCGTGCCGGTTCAAGTCCGGCCCTCGGCACGAACGAGGAGGGTGGGAGAGGCAGCTCGGCAAGCGGTGTCACTGAATTCCGGGCGGTTAGCTCAGTTGGTTAGAGCGCTACCTTGACATGGTAGAGGTCACAGGTTCGACTCCTGTATCGCCCACACGGAATGGGGTATGAGCGTCCCGCCCGGAGAATGCGGGACGTTTTTTTTTCGTCAACCGACATGAACCAGATTACCATAACGTTTCCTGACGGGTCGAAGCGCCAGTTCGAAAGCGGGACGACCGGAAGGCAGATTGCGGAGGCGATAAGCAAAGGCCTCGCGCGGGAAGCCCTGGCGATCTCCGTCAACGGGGAGATCCGGGACCTCTCGCGTCCGATCATGTCCGATGCGGATGTGAAGATTCATAAGTGGGATGATGACGAGGGAAAGCTTGCCTACTGGCACAGTTCGGCGCACCTTATGGCGTCCGCGATCGAGGATCTCTTCCCCGGCACAAAGTTCGGCATCGGGCCGGCGATCGAGAACGGCTTCTACTATGACATCGATATGGGAGATCACTCGCTGACACAGGAGGACCTCGCCAGGATCGAATCGAAGATGCGCGAGATTGCCGCGAAGGATGAGGCATACACCCGCGAGGAGCTCTCCTGGGACAAGGCCGTAGAGTATTTCAGGGGGAAAGGTGACCAGTACAAACTTGAGCTCCTTGACGGTCTGAAGGGGGAGAATATTTCTCTTTACCATCATGACCGGTTCACGGATCTCTGTTCCGGACCGCATATCCCCTCCACCGGGCGAATCAAGGCGATCAAGTTGCTGAGCGTTGCCGGGGCCTACTGGCGCGGGAGCGAAAAGAACAAGATGCTTCAGCGGATCTACGGGGTAACATTCCCGAACCAGAAGGAATTGGATGAGCACCTGAAGCGGCTCGAAGAGGCGAAGCGGCGGGATCACCGGAAGCTCGGGGCGGAACTGGAGCTTTTTCTGATCACGCCAAAGGTCGGCGGCGGACTGCCGATCTGGCTTCCCAAGGGGACGATTGTCCGGGAGACACTCGAGAGCTGGCTCCGTGAGGAGCAGCGGAAGCGGGGATATCAGCCGGTTGTGACACCGCATATCGGCAACCTTAATCTGTATCGAACAAGCGGCCACTATCCGTATTATGCGGACAGTCAGTTCGCTCCGATCAAGGTGGAGGAGGAAGAATATCTCCTGAAGCCGATGAACTGCCCGCATCATCACCAGGTGTACATGGCCAAGCCGCGAAGCTACCGGGACCTGCCGCTCAGGATCGCCGAGTTCGGGACGGTCTATCGGTACGAGCAATCCGGTGAGCTGAACGGCCTGACACGAGTGCGTTCGTTCACTGTGGACGACTCGCATATATACGTCCGCCATGACCAGTTAAAAGATGAGCTCTGCGATGTTATCGACCTTATTCAATTAGTCTTTAGAACGCTCGGCTTCAACGAATTTAGAACCCGACTCTCGTTCCGTGATCCGAACAACAAGGAAAAGTTCAGCGGCGCGGATGAACACTGGGTCCAGGCTGAGAAGGACATCCAAGAGGCGGCTGACCGGATGAAGTTGAACTATTTCATCGGGATCGGGGAGGCGGCCTTTTACGGACCGAAGATCGATTTCATGGTTCAGGACGCGCTCAGGCGGACATGGCAACTCGGGACGGTCCAGGTGGATTACGTGATGCCGGAGAGGTTTGACCTGGAGTACACCGGCAGTGATGGCAAGAAGCACCGGCCGGTGATCATTCACCGGGCCCCGTTCGGGTCACTTGAACGGTTTATTGGAGTGTTGATCGAGCATTATGCCGGAGAATTTCCGCTCTGGCTGGCGCCCATCCAGGCGGTTGTGCTTCCCATTACCGACCAGCAGCTTGATTATGCGGTAAAAGTTCACGAAAATTTAAAGAATAATGGTATTCGTGCTGAGCTGGACGACCGGAACGAGAAGGTCGGATACAAGATCCGGGAGTGGGAGACCAAGAAGGTCCCCTACATGCTCGTCATCGGCGACAGAGAACGGGGGAGTGACTCAGTCTCCGTCCGTCAGCACAGGAAAGGGGATCTCGGATCCATGCCCGCCAGGGAGTTCCTGGCGAATATGCTGGAGGAGATCCGCACGAAAGCAATCACACAGTAGGAGATCAATCCATCGGCAAAGAAAAACGTCCCCGGATCAACGACGAGATTCGCGTGCCCCAGATTCGCGTCGTCGATCAGCACGGCGCTCAACTGGGCGTGATGACCCCCGCAGCGGCAATGGGAATGGCAAAGGAACGTGATGCGGACCTCGTCGAGATCGTGCCCAACGCGAACCCCCCGGTTTGCAAGATCATCAACTTTGGCAAATTCAAGTACGAGCTTGCCAAGAAAGACAAGATCCAGAAGAAACACCAGCACGTCTCGCTTCTCAAGGAGCTAAGGTTCCACCCGAACACCGACGTGCACGACTTCGACTTCAAAGTCCGCCACGCCCGCCAGTTCCTTCTGGACGGTCATAAGGTGAAGGCGACCGTCGTATTCAAGGGGCGGGAAATAACGTATAAGGAAAAGGGGGAGGATATGCTCGCCCGCCTGGTCGATAAGCTGACGGACGTTTCGAAAGTCGACCAGAGTCCGCACATGGAAGGGCGGAGCATGATCATCATTCTCTCCCCCGAGCGAAAGAAGAAAGTCGAACCGAAAGCCGAAGAACCAATCAAGAAGGAAGGGTAGCAGATGCCAAAGATGAAATCGCGGAGCGGCGCGAAGAAGCGCTTTCGCCTTACCGCGTCCGGGAAAGCCAAGCGTGCCACGGCCTACCGCAGTCATATCCTGACGAGCAAAAGCCGGAAGCGGAAGCGGAAGCTGCGCGGCCCGCATCTTGTTTCGCCCGCGGAGCAGCGGGCGGTCAGGATCATGCTCCAGGCCTGAGGAACCCAAGTGTAATCAACGCTGCCATCGGGCAGCATTCGTACATCATCAACACGCAAGGACACAAGAGCAACTATGCCTCGTTCGCAAAATAAGGTTGCCTCCCATCGCCGTCGCAAGCGCCTACTCGGCCAGGCGAAAGGCTACTGGGGTGCGAGAAGCAAGGTCCTGACCGTCGCAAAGCATCACGTGGACAAGGCGATGCAGTACGCCTACCGTGATCGCCGAACGAAGAAGCGGACATTCCGCCAGCTCTGGATCGCGCGCATCAATGCCGCGGCCCGGCAGCACGGGACCACCTACTCCCGCCTTATCGCGGGACTCAACAAAAAGAACGTCGACATCAACCGCAAGGTGCTGGCCGATCTCGCTGTCAGCAACCCAGCCGCCTTCGCAGAGGTTGTCAAGTTCGCACTCGCCTGATGGGGACGCGACGAATCGTGCCGGCCGAGGAGCGGGTGCGATGAGCGCGGACCCTTCCGCCGAATCTCATCCCCCGGAAGCCGGACGGCCGTCGGGTCTCGTAGTTCACGATTCACGTGTCTTCCCCTTCGGAGCACGGGCCGGAGCGTCTGCTCCGCCGACGACGGGGGAGACACTTTCTTTTTCAGGAAGCTCCCATGCTTGAACAGATCAATCGCCTCCTCGCGCAGGCGGAGTCCGCCATAACGGCCGTGACGACCACGGAAGCCCTGGAAGCCTACAGAGTGGAGTACCTCGTCCGGAAGGGAGCCATCGCCAGTCTCTTCGATCAGCTCCGCTCTGTCCCGCCCGCGGAAAAGCCAGGTGTGGGAAAAGCGCTGAATGAGCTGCGGACTCGCGTCCAGCAGCTCTACGATGCGAAGGCCGCGGAACTCAGATCGCCTGGCCCTGCGGCTGAGCGAACACTTGACCTGACCCTGCCCGGCCGGCGCGGATTCACCGGGACACGACATCCGCTGACCCGCACGATGGATGAGATTATCTCGATATTTGTCGGGATGGGATTCGGGATCGCGGATGGGCCCGAACTCGAGGACGACTACCATAATTTCGAGGCACTGAACTTTCCGCCAGACCATCCCGCCCGGGATATGCAGGATACGTTCTTTGTCTCAAAAACGGCGTTGCTCCGAACGCATACATCGCCGGTTCAGATTCGGGTAATGAAAGAGCACCGACCTCCCGTGCGGGTGATTATGCCCGGCCGGGTCTACCGGAATGAAGCGGTCAGTGCCCGGAGTCTCTCCGCGTTCTATCAAATCGAGGGACTCTATGTGGACAAAGGCGTCACGTTCAGCGAGCTGAAGGGGACGCTTGTCGCCTTCGCGCGGCAATTCTACGGGAGAGATATCAAGTTCCGGTTCGTCCCGTCCTTCTTCCCGTTTACGGAGCCGAGCGCGGAAATGTACATCACCTGCTTCCTCTGCAAGGGGAAGGGATGCCGAATGTGCAAGCATACGGGGTGGCTGGAGGTCCTCGGGTGCGGTATGGTCGATCCCAACGTGTTCCGGAACGTCGGTTATGATCCGGACGAGGTGACCGGGTATGCCTTCGGGATGGGGATCGACCGGACCGCAGCGCTCCGCTATGGGGTGGATGATCTGAGGCTGTTCTATGAAAGTGACATCAGATTCCTGAACCAGTTCTGACCGAACGGTATCGCGATGAGAATCCTGCAAAGCTGGCTGAAAGATTATGTGCGCGTCCCCTACGCTCCGGAGGCGCTTGCTGAAAAACTCGGAAACCTGGGCATCGAGGTCGCATCCGTGGAGCGCCTCGGAGCAAAATTTTCCGGCTTTGTGGTGGGGGAGGTTCTCTCTGTCGAGAAGCACCCCCGCGCGGATCGTTTGACCGTCTGCGCCGTTTCGATCGGAACGGAAACGCTTCAGATTGTCTGCGGCGCGCCGAACGTCCGTCCGGGGCAAAAGGTCCCGGTCGGCCTCGTGGGAGCGGCCGTTCCGCGAAACCAGCATGACCCGGAAGGAAAGCCGTTTGTTTTATCACAGGTGCAGCTGCGCGGGGTGGATTCCTACGGGATGATCTGCTCGGAATATGAGCTGGACCTTGGACCGGATGCTGATGGTATTCTGGTGCTCGAACCGGACGCGAAGACAGGTCGACCGTTGGCGAAACACTTTGGGCTCGATGAGATCGCATACGAAATTGAATTGACGCCGAACAGACCTGACTGTCTGAGCCATTTCGGCGTTGCGCGCGAGGTCGGCGTGCTGACAGGCAAACCCCCGAAACTCCCCGTCGTCCGGTTGAAAGAGAGCGGCGTTTCGATCCGGCGATTTCTGCGGGTCAGGGTCGAGGACGCGAAGAACTGCCCGCGCTTTGCGGCGCGGATGATCCGGGGCGTCACAGTGGGCCCCTCTCCCCCCTGGCTTCAGACTCGATTGACGAATGCGGGTCTTCGTCCGATCAACAATGTGGTCGACGCGACGAACTACGTCATGCTCGAGACGGGACATCCGCTTCATGCCTTCGACTTTTCACTCCTGAACGGGGGGGAGATCATTGTGCGTCAGGCCCGCCCCGGAACGAAATTCACGACGCTTGACGGCAGGGAGCACTCGCTTCCGGAAGGGGCGGTCATGGTCTGCGACGCCGAGAGGGAAGTCTCCATCGCCGGAGTCATGGGAGGATTGAATTCTGAGATCCAGCCGAACACGGTGGATGTCGTCCTCGAGGCGGCGTACTGGAAACCGTCAAGTATCCGCCGGACATCGCGGGCGCTCGGGATCAGCACCGATGCGTCCCAGCGGTTTGAGCGCGGGGCGGATCCGAACGGCGTCGTGTATGCTCTTGATCGAGTGGCATCGCTTGTAGTGGAGCTTGCCGGGGGAGAACTTCTGAAAGGTCGGATCGATGTGTACCTGAAAAAAATCCGTGAGCTCAGTATCCCGCTTCGCGTCGCTCGTGTGAACGGGGTGCTCGGGACGGATCTCAACGTCGCGCAGATCTCATCCCATCTGAAACGTCTCGGGATCCGCTCGGTGAGGGGGAAGAAGGGTGCGTTGCGCTGTACGGTGCCGACCTATCGCGTCGACCTTGAACGGGAGATAGACCTGATTGAAGAAGTCGCACGCGTGTACGGCTACGACCGGATAGAACCGGTGACGCGTGCAACTGTCCAGCTCGATCAACCCTTCCCGCTCAGCACCCTGGCGGACGACATGAGGAACGCACTGACGGGTGCCGGCTTCTCAGAAACGATTTCCGGTTCAATGCAGGACGAGGGGAGGGCCAGGTTGGCCGGTGTCGAGCCGGTTCGCCTGCTGAACCCCCT
>DKBG01000187.1 GCA_002451155.1 Ignavibacteria bacterium UBA6906 | reverse complement strand
TTTCGAACAGCGGCATTTCCCCAGGTTCCTGCCACATGACCCGCAGCAAACACATCCTCCAGAAAGTGGATGCCGAACGCTTCATCTGCAAGGGCTGCAATCGCCAGCGATGTTCGCTCTTCCGGGGATAGGGATTCCCTGGCAAGACGGGCAGCTTTCATCAGCGCACTCATATGATACCAGGCGTAGGCTCCGAGTGCGTTCAACTCACATCCGTTTGAGAGGCAGACCCGCACGTAGTCTCCTCCGCTGGTCTGCACGTATGGGCGGGCGAGAAGAAAATGGACGTTGTTCGACCCCGCCCGCGTCGCATATTCCGGATCCGTTCGCTGCAACCTGATATCGGAATCCCGGAGCGCATTGATGCGCTCGTACCGTTTGTCTCCCGCCTCGATTATCTCAATCTTTAACCGGGCAGCGACATCTGCAACGCCGAGTATCCAGTCAGTCTCCAGGACATTATGCAGCAGATTCGCGGCCGAACAGGAGTGGTCCCCCGAGATTGCCGGCCATGCGGCGTAATCAAGCCGTGGCGGTTTCTCCCCCTGGGTCGCATCCGCAGGAGTGTCCGCGAGCCTCCANNCCCACCCTGGCCTCCGCCCAGAGCTTGTCGAGGACAGCACGCCGGGCGGGATCGAGCTTCTGGATCGCACGAAGGGCGATGTCCCGATGCTCCGGATAGATCCACGCCTGAGCCGAATCGCTCAGGGACAGAAGAAGGCAGAGAACACCCGGGACCCAAAGAAGGTGGGGCAATCGCTCGATCCTGGGGATTCGCTCCCATTGAACTGAGATGCTCATATGAGCTCCGCGGAAAGGTGGGGTGTCTCGACAATCTGATTCGTACGTACACACGGGCAGAACGGTTCGCAGATGCCGGCGTGCACCAGTGCAAAATATACTGAATACCTCGAAAGGGCAAGGGATTGGTGACACTGCCCCGCGCGCCGGGACGGAACACCGGTCATGCAAATTCCCCCCGTTGCCGCCAGAGATAGAAGCAGGCCCAGATCGCGAACACTGCGAACGGAGTGAAGAGCAGCGCTCCCGGACTCAGGACCTCCATAAAGAGATCTCGAACCCAGATCACCGTCATTGAGTAGATCCAGAGCACGTTGACCATCTGCGCCGAGAGCAGCCCCCACTCCCGCCGGTTCCAGAGGCCGATCGCACTGATGATCAGCAGCGGCAGCGCCCAGAGGAGATCTCCAACGCCAAATCCGAGCGTCGCAGCGGCTGAAGTCCGCAGGAGGGGATCCTCAAACGAACGGCCGTCAAACAGCTTGAGGTACACCAATATCCAGAAGCCGAGCGTGATAGGCGCTGCGAGCCCATTCACGATTGAGACAATCGTCACTCCCGGAGGACGGGGACCCCTCACTTCTTCACTCTGGTCCGACATGGAACGCACCTTTCTACCTTGATCGGGATCTGTGGAATTCCAGCCTTCGACCTCGTCGGCAACCCATCCCGCCGAACACTCCGCAGGGAACTACAATACGCCAGACCCGATACGCGGAGTCGATTGAAGCGGATGGAGGAATCTGACAATTGCGCTCTTCACCGGTCACCTGCGAATCCGGCTGACTGAGCGGAACAGAAACTCGCCGCGTCCAATCACTGCTGTTCGCCAGACTTCTCTTCCGCATAGAGTTCGATCCTGCCGCATCGGGGGCAGCGCAATGCCGCCAGGGTCAACTGTTTCTTCCCCTTTGTCCTTGTCCCTGTCCAGAAAGAAGACTCAGGTTCGCCCTCCACCCAGGTTGCCGGCTTCGTGCGGTCTCCGTGGCCCCGATCAATCATGAACCCAACGTCGAGATTCACCTTGCAGATTGGACATTCTCGAATTCTCATCCTGCCTCCCTCTGGCTGTTTCTGAACTTCGTGGCGCCGCCGGTATCCATGAAACACGCCCTATTCTGAGCTGCCGGGCCGGAATCTCTACGAAAGTCCGCATCCTGACCCTCTATCGGACACCTGTCAAATATACGCATGGTGAGGGAATAAGGGGATCCGGGGCGAGAAATTCTTTTGCCCCACCCCTTGACAGGTGTCGCCGATTCATTATATTAGAGAGACACGTTCAACCGACGAAAACCATCATGGGAAGCGGAATTCATACAGCGCACAATCGAGTGGCCGGCCATGTGTCGGGCATTCGCCCCGCGCGCCTGTTCGTTTCCCCTCGCAACCTGGCGTTTCTGCTGCTTCTTAGCCTGCTGGCAATTCTGGGTCTGCTGCTTATCAGCTAACCCGGCGCGCCAGAGGCTCACTCCCCAACCTTCAGCTTCCTAATTCGCAACACACCTGGTTCGGAAAAAGTCCTCCTCTGGCGCACCGGAGCACTCTGTCATTTGTGCATGGAGCATTATGGAGAACTTCACCACCAAGAACTTGCGAAGCGCGGCGATAACCTCTGGCGTTGAACGAAGCCCCAATCGCGCCATGCTGCGCGCTGTTGGCTTCGGTGACAAAGATTTTTCGAAGCCGATCATCGGAATCGCCAACGCCCATAGCAACCTAACCCCCTGCAACGTCGGACTCAACCCCCTGGCCGATCGAGCGGCGGAGGCGATCGCCCGAGCGGGGGCAATGCCGCAGACGTTCGGAACAATTACCGTAAGCGACGGGATTGCCATGGGCACCGAAGGGATGAAATACTCCCTGGTCTCCCGCGAGGTTATTGCCGATTCCATCGAAACGGTGTGCGGGGCGCAGAGCATGGACGGAATCCTTGCGATCGGAGGGTGCGACAAGAACATGCCCGGCGCGATGATCGCGATAGCGCGAATGAACATTCCGGCCATCTTCGTGTACGGAGGGACCATTAAGCCTGGACACCTGAACGGACGCGATCTTACCATAGTCAGTGCTTTCGAAGCCGTTGGAGAATTCAGCGCAGGGCGTATCACGGAAGACCAGCTCCTTGCGGTCGAGCGTCATGCATGTCCCGGGGCGGGGGCCTGCGGCGGCATGTATACAGCGAATACGATGTCATCGGTGATCGAGGCGATGGGCATGGCACTTCCCGGCTCCTCCACAATGGCGGCGGAAGACGCCGAAAAAGCTGACAGCACCGCGGAATCCGGCAGGCTTCTCGTCGAGGCGGTGCGCCGGGATCTGCGGCCGCGCACTATCATGACCAGAAAAGCCTTTGACAACGCGATCGCCGTGGTGATGGCCCTTGGAGGCTCAACCAATGCCGTCCTCCACCTTCTCGCGATTTCCCGCGCCGCAGGCGTGCCCATCGGCCTGGATGATTTCGAGCGAATCCGCCTCCGTGTCCCAGTTCTGTGTGACCTGAAGCCGTCAGGGCGGTATGTGACCACCGAGTTCCATGAAGCCGGAGGAGTCCCGCAAGTCATGAAGATCCTCCTGGAGCACGGCGTCGTTGACGGAAGTGCACTCACGATAACCGGACGGACAGTTCAGGAAACACTGGCGAAAATATCTGCGGAGCCAGACGCAGGACAGGCCGTCATCCGTCCATGGACAAATCCCCTCTACCCACAGGGACATCTGGCTATCCTGCGGGGCAATCTCGCACCCGAAGGCGCGGTGGCAAAGATTTCAGGCGTGAAGACACCGCGCATCACCGGTCCGGCACGCGTGTTCGACTCGGAAGAGGCCTGTCTCAAAGCCATTCTTGCAGGGACGATCCGGCCGGGCGATATCATTGTGATCCGGTATGAAGGACCGCGCGGAGGGCCGGGGATGAGAGAAATGCTTGCACCAACATCCGCGCTGATCGGTGCAGGTCTCGGCGACTCGGTCGGATTGATCACAGACGGGAGATTTTCCGGGGGAACGTACGGCATGGTGGTGGGACATGTCTCCCCGGAGGCCGCAGTGGGTGGACCCCTCGCGCTCGTGCAGGAGGGAGATTCCATCACCATCGATGCATATGAGAGATCCGTCACCCTGCATTGCGGCGCGGAAGAATTGAAAGGCCGGAGGGCCGGCTGGCATCAGCCGGCGCCGAAATATACCACCGGCGTCCTCGCAAAATATGCCCGGATGGTTTCGAGCAGCAGCGAAGGCGCAATCACCGATAGTTTCTGAGAACCAGAGCGATCACCACGGAGGAAGCATCTCATGACTTCACAGAACGCAAAGCAGGACGAGAGCGGAACGCAGGCGGGAAAGGTGATGACGGGCGCGGAAATATTTGTTCGCAGTCTCATCGAGGAGAAAGTGGAGATCGTCTTCGGCTATCCCGGAGGCGCAACGATTGGGGTCTATGACGCGTTGCGTGATATCTCTCACATCAAACACGTCCTCACCCGTCACGAGCAGGGAGCAACTCATGCGGCGGAGGGGTATGCGAAAGCGACCGGAAAACCGGGAGTCGTCCTGGTGACATCCGGACCGGGGGCCACAAACACCGTCACTGGCATCGCCGACGCGTTCATGGATTCCATCCCGCTCGTGGTGTTCACCGGACAGGTCCCTCTCCGCCTCATCGGGAATGACGCGTTCCAGGAGGCGGACATC
>DKBG01000113.1 GCA_002451155.1 Ignavibacteria bacterium UBA6906 | reverse complement strand
ATACGGATTGCGTGCCTTCTGAGTCTTGGAAAGATTGGGGATCGGAGCGTCTATCAAGTGCTCCTGCGCGATCTGTCGCACCCCCGCCCTCAGGTGCGGAAGGCGGCCGTTGAAGCGTTGGGTGTCCTGGGATCTCCTGACGCGCTCCAGTGGCTCGAGCCGCTGATGCTGTCCGATGAACTTCCCGTCCGCCAGGCTGTCGCAGCGGCCCTTGCATGCCTGGAAGAGCCGGGGAAAAGTGTGTTGCAGAAAATGGCCGAGCGACGGGATCCTCTGGTGCGCGGTCTTGCTCAAGAAATCTTGGACGCTGCCTGAAAGAAACCTCATGCACTCAGCCCTCGACATAGTGATCCTGTGCATTTCGGTCGGGGTCATTCTCTATTTTATCAGCATGACCCTGACCCACATCGCGTTGTTCGCTCTCTCGTATTCGGCCATCGAGAGCTATCTGCATCGGAACAAAGATCTTGACCTGAGTCCGGCCATCCGGTCGGATTTCGCGACGCCTGTATCGGTTATCGCTCCGGCGTTCAATGAAGGGAAGACAATCGTCGCCAGCGTGCATTCACTCCTCCGGCTCGAATATGCCCGGTTTGAGGTCATCGTTGTCAACGACGGGAGCAGCGATGAGACCATGGACACGCTGACGAAAGAGTTCTCGCTCAGGCGGACCAAACGTCTCTATCTTCCCTCACTGCGCACACGGAAGGTCAGAGGCATCTACATGTCAACCCTCCCTGAGTGGAGGGATCTCATTGTGGTCGATAAAGAAAACGGGGGAAAGGCAGACGCGCTCAACGCCGGTATTAACGTCTCGCGGCATCCGCTTTATTGTGCGATTGACGCGGACTCGGTCCTGGAGCGGGATGCACTCCTGAAGGTCTCAAAGCCNNTCCGGGCATTTCTTTCGGGACGAATGGGCTGGAGCCAGCTCAACGGACTTCTCATTATCTCCGGAGCCTTCGGGATGTTCAACAAGAATGTGGTTGTCGCATGCGGGGGCTACAGCACCGACACGGTCGGGGAAGACATGGAATTGGTCGTCCGCATGCACCGCTACCTTCTTGACAGGAAGAGGCCATACCGTGTCGTGTTCGTTCCAGACCCGGTTTGCTGGACCGAGGCGCCATCCTCCTTGCGCGTGCTTGGCCGGCAACGAAACCGGTGGCAGCGGGGGCTCATGGATACTCTGCTCCGGCACCGCGCAATGCTCCTTGAACCCCGGTATGGCAGGGTCGGGCTGCTCGCCATGCCCTATTTCTTCCTCTATGAGCTGTTCGCCCCCATGGTGGAGTGGCTCGGGTACCTCATGATCCCCGTCCTGGCTCTCGCCGGACTTCTGAATGCGGAAATGTGGTGGACCTACTTTCTCGTCTCACTCGTGTACGGGGTGCTCCTTTCCCTCGGAGCCGTGCTGCTGGAAGAGATCTCATTCCACCGCTACCCGACGCCGCGAGATCTCTGGCGCCTGATCATCTTCGCGGTCCTCGAGAATTTCGGATACCGGCAGCTCAGCGTCTGGTGGCGCCTCAGGGGGATGATCGATCAGGTTCGCGGGGTGAAGACATGGGGTGCCATGCATCGAACCGGATTTACATCATGAGCCCGGGTCCCTACGCATGAAGAACAGGAAACCGACAAGACCGTCGACCGCCCGGCCTTCACGGCAACGCCGCACAACCCATTGCCCGCCGGATCTGGCGATCATGCGAGGGTCGAAATTCATGATCATCACCGCCGATATGCGGGGGGTCATTACAGGGTTCAATCCGGCGGCCGGACGCCTGCTGGGTTACGGAACAAAAGATCTCGTGGGCAAGAAGAATCTCGCCTTCCTCCATGATCCGAACGATCTCGCGTCGAGGGCCAGGAGCCTGAGTGTCAGACTTGGGCGCGGTGTGAAGGCTGGCCTGGACGCTGTCCTCGCGATGGCCGATCTCGATGAACGGGAGGAGGAATGGGTCTATCGCCGGAAAGATGGATCGCGGGTTCCCGTCAAGCTCTCAATCACCGGAGTGGCCGTACCAGGGCACCGGAGCGCTGGCTATTGCGTGATGGGCACCGATATCTCAATTCGAAAGCGGGCGGAACAACTGCTCGATGAGAGCCAGGCAAATCTGGAGGCGCTGATCAGTACCACGCCCGACCTCGTCTGGTCGGTTGATCGGTCCTTTTCGGTGATCGTCGCGAATGCTCCCGCTCAAAGAGCCATGGGTGGATCCCTCTGCGACCGGGCGGGGAAGTCCCGTCCACACACCCTCCCCGGCACAGGGATCAGCCGGACCGATTGGAAGAAGCACTATGCCCGCGCTCTACGTGGTGAGCGGTTCATCGTTGAGACGCGCGTTCGGTCGGGGCCGGGGGATCTCGAATATGAGACGTCATTCGGTCCGATCAGATCTCCCGGTGGTGGTGTGAGCGGGGTGGCAGTGTTCTGTCGTGACGTGACAGAGCGAAATCGGGTCGTCGAAAACCTCCGGGAAAGCGAGCTGAGATTTCGCGCGCTGTTCGAGGGCGCACCTGTAGGGGTGGTACTGACCGGCCAGGATGGCGACATCCTGATGGTGAACCGGCACGTTGAACAGCTTCTCGGATACGGAAGAGAGGAATTGATCGGGAAGAAGATCGAGGTTCTCGTTCCACAACGATTTCGTGACGCGCACGTAGAACACCGGGCTCGCTTTCTGCGGAAGGCCGGCGGGAGTGCCATGGAGTCGGGGATGGACCTCACCGCACGCCAAAAGGACGGCAGCGAGCGTGCGGTCAGTGTGAGTCTGAGCCGGATCCAGACCGGGGCGGGAGTGGCATTTCTGACCATCCTGTCAGACAGAACGGAGCGGGCGAAGGTCCAGGAGTACCAGCGGAAGAGCAGGGAGGCTGCCGAACACTCGGGGCGGCTGAAATCGGAGTTCATGGCGACGTTGAGCCACGAAATCCGGACACCCCTGAATGCGATTCTTGGGGTCAGCGACCTCCTTGCCCAGTCGGACCTGACATCAGAACAGCGAGAACATGTTGACGTCCTTCATATTGCGGGGGAAACCCTGCTACAGATGATCAACGACGTGCTAGACTTCTCAAAGCTCGAAGCGGGCAAAGTCGCGCTCTCTACGGATTCCTTTGATTTGCGTGACTGTCTGGAAACAGCGGTGGGCCTCTTCGAGCCGACGGCCGAGGCGCGGGGCGTCACGCTCAGGGTTGATGACGGGCAGGATATGCCCCGTCGGGTTGTTGGCGATAGCGCCCGCCTTCGGCAGGTACTCGTGAATCTCATCGGGAACGCGTGCAAGTTCACCGAGCAGGGGATGGTGACCGTATCCGCGAAAATCGTCGAACGGGATGGGGAGAGGGGGGAAATTCAGTGCGCGGTGGCGGATACCGGTATCGGGATCCCGCAGGATAAGCTCGCGCGGCTGTTCAAGCCCTTCTCGCAGGCGGATGCCTCCACAACCAGAAAATACGGCGGGACGGGCCTTGGACTCGCGATCTCCGCCGAGCTGGTGAGACTTATGGGAGGCAAGCTCTGGGTCGAAAGTGAATTCGGAAAGGGATCCACATTCTACTTCACCATTGAAGTCGGCCTGGACGTCACCGGGTCGGAATCCGGCCGGAGAGATGAGAGGGACCCTGTGCATCCGTCTTCGGTACGGCCCTCGCCTTCAAAAGGGATCGCGACAGACGGACGGATGCCATCGATCCTCCTTGCGGAAGACAATCCCGTGAACCGCAAAGTGGTTCTTTCGTTGTTAGCTACGCTCGGCTGTCAGAGCGATGTTGCGGTAAACGGCCTGGAGGTCCTCGAGGCGGTCCTGCACAAACGCTATGACATCATCCTGATGGATATTCAAATGCCGGAAATGGACGGTCTCGACGCGTCGCGGCACCTGGTCAAGATGCTGAAACCTGAGGAGCGGCCGGTGATCATTGCGGTCACGGCGCACTCGATGAAGATTCACCGTGAGGAATGCTTTGCCGCGGGGATGGATGATTACCTGAGCAAACCGATCCGCCTCGACACGTTGAAAAGACGCCTGGAGCGGTGGACCGGTCTAACTCTGCGGCCAGGGAAATCGCCCGGGGTGGTCCCTGCTTCCTCAGCGGATGACCGGTCCACCATGTATAAGCACCTCGGGAAACTTCTGGAGCAGACCGATGCGGAGTTCATCAAGGAGTTCATAGAGCTCTTTATTTCGAGTGCGGAGGAGATTCTCCGGGACGTCACGACGGCGTTCGAAGCGGGGGATCGGAACGCTCTCGAGCGTTCGGCGCACTCGCTGCTCGGAGCGAGCCGGAATGTGGGAGCCGCCGGGCTTGCGGAGCGGTGCCGGGAGATCGAAGCGCTGGCACCGGCGGGAAACGTCGAAATGTCACATCTCACCGGCCTGCAGGAAAGCTTCAGGCACACGCGGCAGGCCCTCGACGGATTTACTCCGTGATGGGTTATGGGATGCCGCGGGGGATTGCGGAGTTCCTGTTCGTTCAGTGTCGTTGACGATCATACAGACGTAGAGGGCCGTCAAGCTGGAGAGCGACGACGGTCACCTGGGGATCTAGCGTGTTCTCCGGGAGATCAACGCAGAGCAGGCCGGGGATGTCGTTCCAGGATTGCTTCATAAGTACGCGCCATGAGAGTTTTGTGCCGTTGCCGACGACGTACGATCGTGTGATCCGGTTAGTGAGCCCCTTGACCATCAGCGGACC
This sequence comes from Ignavibacteria bacterium UBA6906, assembly GCA_002451155.1. Classification (GTDB taxonomy): domain Bacteria; phylum Bacteroidota; class Ignavibacteria; order UBA10030; family UBA6906; genus UBA6906. Next base: position 9,871 of record DKBG01000113.1, on the reverse strand, counting down.
GCGTGGCGCGTGGTCGACAAACAGGTATACCACGGTGCTGTCTCCGGAAAGCGTCGTGCGGCCGTAGAAATAGTCCGGGGGGATCCCGGCGCGCGTGCCGTAGATCGCCTCGCTGTGTTTGCGAGTCCAGCGCCCGAGTTCCTTCAGGATGGCCTCCTGCTCCTGGGGAATTGACCCATCCTCCCTTGGACCGATGTCGAGGAGAAGATTGCCGCCCATCCCGATACAGTCGGCAAATATCCGGATAACCTCGTTTGCCGTCTTGTAGTTGCGGTCATTCCCCTGATACCCCCACGAGTCGTTCGTCGTCATGCAGAGCTCCCAGTAGGGACTTGCGGGCGGTGTGATGGGGACTCCCTGCTCCGGAGTCGCGTAGTCGCCGAAGCCNNCGCAGCTCCCGTGCCCTCCATTGATCCGCGCCAAAATCCCAGTCGCCGTCAAACCAGAAGAGATCAGGGGAAAACTGCTGCACTATCTCATCCACCTGTCCGTCGCGGAACTTCACGAATCTGGCCCAGCGAACGGAATCCTGCGTGTAGCGCCTCTCTTTTGCCGTGTGAAACGGATAATCGGGGTGCGACCAGTCCAGATGGGAAAAATAGAGACCCACCTTCAGGCCCTGCTTCCGCAGCGCGTTACAGTAGGGCTGGATGAGATCCCGGCGCGCGGGAGTCTTCTTGACGACATTCAGATCACTGAGGGCCGTGTTCCAGAGAGCAACCCCATCATGATGCTTGCTTGTAAGAACGGCGTACCTCGCCCCGCAATCCCTGAACAACCTCGCCCATGCGTCAGGATCATACTTGGACGCGGTGAATCCTCCGAGCTGCTTCATATAATCTTCATAGGAAATCGTCCCGTTGTAGAACGACCACGATTCGTCGATCCCGTTGACGGCGTAAATTCCCCAGTGAATGAAGATTCCGAGCTTTGCATCGGCGAACCACTGCATCCGCGACGCAGGGGGGGGCGGTTGAGCGATCCCGCTCGTGCCCGCAAACAGGGTGGTGAGGACGACACAGAAGAGTATAGTCGGCGATAGGTTCATTGGACCCTCCCGGCCGGGCTGGTCTGCCGGCCGTTCTCTGTGGTACAGCATCCTGACGTTGCGTCCGACCGGTCGAACTCACAGGATGCCCGGCTGTAGGCGCTCCCGGACACCCGATCCGGGGGCTGTTATTTGATCGCGCCTGTTACAAGTCCCTTAATAAACGTTCTCCGCATGAGGAGGAAAAGCAGGAGCGGCGGAAAACTGAACAGGACCGCCGCGGCTGACATCTGGTTCCAGACGTCGTTGTACTCTCCGATGAACAGACCGATTCCCACCGGGATTGTTCGCGTTGAATCGGATGCCGTCAGAATCAGCGCGAAGAAGAATTCGTTCCAGGAACCGAGAAACGCGAAGATGGCGGTCGCACCGATGCCCGGCAGGGCCAGGGGGAGAATTACACGGCGGAGCGCATCAAGCCTGGAGCATCCGTCAATCAGCGCGGCGTCTTCGATCTCGCGCGGGATGGCCGAGAAGAATCCGTACAGCAGCCAGATCACGAACGGTAGAAGGATAGCCGTATGGACAAGGATGAGCCCGACATGCGTGTCATAGAGCCCCGCGTCTCTGGCCAGCTGAAACAGGGGAATGATCACCGATGCGCCGGGGAGCATCTGGGACAGGAGAAAGAGAAGCAGAAAGGCGCGCTTTCCCGCAAACTCAAACCTCGAGAAGGCGTATCCGGCCAGGCTGCCCACGATCAGCGTGAGAACCGTCGCCGAGCTGGCAACCAGGAGACTGTTCAGCGTGTAGATCGAGAAGGGGAGAAAGAAAAACATGTCGACGTACGGACTGAACGTGATGGCCGGACTGATCCACTCCGGCGGGTATCTGTTCACTTCCGGCAGTGGCTTCAGTGAGGTGGATACCGTCCAGAGAAACGGAAGGAGGACGAGGAAAGCAAGGATGGTCAGGAGAAAAATTGTCGCCGTGCGTTTCATGCACTCTGCCTCTTTGCCAAGACTTTGATATAGACGAACGAGAGCGACGCGAGCAGAAGAAAGATGACCGTCGACAGCGCCGAACCCTTCCCGAGATCGAAGAAGACGAACGAGTATTCCCGAACAAGAACCGGGAGCACCATTGACGCGTTGATCGGGCCTCCTCTTGTCATGACGAAAACCATATTAAAGTCGTTGAAGCTCCAGATGACGCCGAGGACGAGGAGGACGGATGTCACCGTTCTCAGGTTGGGCAGCGTGATGTGGAAGAATCGGCGGAACGCTGTGGCGCCGTCCACTGCGGCGGCCTCATACTGTTCTTGCGGGATGGCCTGCAGCCCGGCGAGAAACATCACCATGGCAAATGGATAGAACTGCCAGACCCGGGCAATGGTGACACAGAGCAGCGCCGTGCCGGGATTGCCGAGCCAGGTGTAATTCTCTCTGAGGAGACCAGCGCTGATCAACCAGTAATTAATGATTCCGAAGTGGTCGTTGAGGAGCCACTTCCATGCGAACCCGGCGACGACGGGAGAAATTACCCATGGGATCGTGTACAGGAAACTGAAGACAGTGGTCACCTTTCCTGCTCTGGCGTTCAGCAGAAGGGCGAATCCCATTCCAATGAGAAGCGAGAGCAGGGTTCCGAGCAGAGCGTACAGCGCAGTGTTTCTGAACGATACCCAGAACAGAGAGTCCTGGAATACCCGCAGATAATTCCCTGCCCCCACCCATCCGTTCGCTCCGCGGATAAGGCTCACCTCCCGCGCGCTGTTGATAAGATTCTGAACCAGCGGGTACACAAGCACGAACAGGGTAAAGAGCAGCGCCGGCAGGAGAAGGAGATATGGTGTGGATTTCTTCATCGAGTTGTTCTGAGTATCTCTTCCGCCTCCGTTGCTGCGGCCTCGAGTGCCTGTCTCGGCGTAAGCTCGCCAACAATGGCTTTCTGGCCAAACGGAGCGAGGACGTTGTTGGCGATGGGGATGATCCCGGGATGCGGCGGCCAGGGGAGCGCGTGGCGGAGCTCGTTTCGATACAGGGCAATATCAGGGTACCCTTCGGCCTCCGGACCGTTCAGGGCGTGGAGTGTGGTTGCCACGGCCCCCATATCCTGTCTGATCCACTCCATGTCTGCCTCCTCGTCGCGCAGGAATTTCGCAAACTCCCAGGCGGCATTCAGGTTCTTGGAATGCGCACTCACGGGGTACATGACCATGTCCTGCAGGGTTGGGGCAGTATCGTATTGACCGATCATATCGTCCGGGACAGGAATCGGGACAATGTACATCTCCTTGCCCGGACTCTTCTCATGCACAATCCCTCTGAACCAGGGTCCCTCGATAGCCATCGCGACACGATTGCTGCTGAACAGGTCATTGATTTCCGTGTGGGAGTACGCGAGGAATCCCGGTGTAATCGAGTGATCGATCTGGTACATCTCGGCGAACAGCGTGAGCGCCGCGACCGCACGCGGAGAGTTGAACCGTACAGTCGTGAGATCATCCGAGAGTATCGTTGCCCCTGCCTTGAAGAAGAAGGGGACAAGCCGGTACGAAAAGCCTCCCCGGTCCCCGCCCAGGAGAACGAGTCCGTATTGATCGATTGTGCCGTCGCCGTCGAGGTCCCGGGTGAGCCTCCGTGCCGCCTCCCGGAATTCAGACCAGGTCTTCGGGGGCGAGATACCCGCCTGATCGAAGAGATCCTTATTGCAGGCAAGGACGAAGGCGATCGCGGAGCCGGGGAGGCCATAGTAATTGTCCTTGTAGCGTACTGACTCAAACAGATTTGGCTGATACCAGCTTTTCACCTCCTCGAAATCCGGGAATTTGTTGATTGGATAGAAATATCCCGTCCCTCCGAACTCTGCAGCGTAATTGGCATGAACGGTCATGACGTCCGGACCTGCACCGGCGCTATAGTTGGCATAGAGGATCTCGCGAATCATGTTCCAGCTCTTGTCCGTCTGCACGACCCGTATGCCCGGGTGCGTCCGGTTGAATTGATCGATCCTCCCCCTGACCCACTTGAGGTATGGCTGGGTTCCACCGAAGTTCCAGAACTGGATTTCGGTCGATGTGTCCCTGGGACCGCAGGAGAGAAACAGAATCGGGATGAGGAGAAGGATGCGTGCAGTTCGGTTCATGGTGTGTCCCTGTCTGAAATGTTGCCCTGCCGGTGCGGGTGCGGATCCCGGGACGGGGTCTCCCGTTCCCACAGGCAATGGTGGGTCAGCGTTCCATCGCGTCCCGGGTCTCCGTGATGAATGCAATGAAATTCTCCGGCGGGGTTCCCTGAAGCACGGCGTCGGCGGTTGAAAAGACGTGTGGATNNAGCCTCTATCATCGAGCGCACGGCCTGTCGAATCTCTTCGGGGGTACCGTCGCGCAGGAGACGAAGGTTCAGATTCCCCTTCGAACAGATTGATGGATCCAGGTGACGGCGGGACTCGGCAAGATCGTTGTCTCCTTCGGGAGGCGGCGCAATCGTCTCGAGCACATCGGCTCCCAGGGTGTTCAGTGTCCCGTCGAGGATCATCTGTCGAGTGAAGCCGCAGTTGTGATACCAGAAGAGTCCGCCGCGGTCGTGCGTCCAGCGGGAGAATCTCCGGATGAAGGGGAGATCCATCGCCGCGAAGAGCGCGGGTGACGTCATTTCAAGGCCGTAGCTTGAGTCGCTCATGAAGTCGATCCCTTCCTCCATCGCGATCGTCATCACCTGAAGGGATGCCTCGAAGACGGCGTTCATGCTTTCAGTGTAGCACTCGCGCCAGTCGTTCCAGTGGAAGAAGATGTTTGACGGGTTGATCTGATACCCGAGCCACGCAGGATGGGGATGGCCGAGTACAATCACTCCTTCATCGCCGACGGCGGTCCGCCATGCGCGGAAGTACCGGCGTATCTCTTCTTCACGCTCGCCGACCTGTCCGCAGACCGCCACCAGCATTGCATGGTCCGCTGGAGTCTGGACGGGGCAGCCGGCGTCGTCATGCCAGGGGACCTCGCCGCGCGGGGACCGCTTCGTCCATTCGCCGGATCCTGTGTTGATGTATGAGAACGCGATGTCTGCGGTGGACCGTGATTCGTCTATCTGCCAGTTGAAGATCAGGCCGGAACATTCCGTCATGAACATCGGTTGATAGCGAAGCTCCCGCGCAAGGACAATCTCGTTTCTGACGTTGTCCTCTGTGACGGGAAGTCCCAGGGACGAACAGGTGTTCCGGACCACGTCTGGATGTGGCAGAAAAGGGGAGACGACAGGCCGGGAAGAACGGTAATCCCTGACGTATTTGAGGAAACGATGCCGTGGCGAGTCGTTCATGCGTCGGGTGTTACTCCAGTTCCCTCACGCTCATCCGTCCGACCGGACCGAGGCGTACGGCAGCAGGGCGGTTTTCAGACTGCTCCTATTCCTCTGCGACGATGCGGTCAACGACCATCTGTCGCATCTCAGGCGAGAGGCTGGCGAAGTAGGCGCTGAACCCTGTAACGCGGACAACAAGATCAGGATACTTCGCAGGATCCTCATGCGCTTTCAGGATGGTCTCGCGATCAACGATATTCAGGTTGATCTGTGTCCCGCCGAGCTCAAAATGCGTGCGGATCAGGTCGACGATCTTTGCTCGTCCTTCCGCATCGCGTGAAATGCCCGGGTCGAGCTCCAGCTGGAGCGGCGCGGTGTTTCCATAGCCGGGCTGTACTGCGGCGACGGCGACGGCCATTGCGGTCGGAGCGGCATCCTTGCGGAATCCGGGGTCAGGATTCGGGCCGTGGGATATGGGCGCGTGACTGTGGCGTCCGTTCGGAGTTGGACCGACGTCCCGCCCCATGAGTATGTTTGCAGCCCAGGAGAAAATCCCGGGAATCAGCTGGAATCCCTTCGGGGTCGGCTTTTCCTTCACCAGCCGAGTGAACATGCGTGCGATTTCCACTCCGTAGGCGTCCGCCCTTGAACCGCCGCTGCCGTACCGGGGGATGTTCTTCATCATCATCCTGGTCCTCTCCCCGTCCGGGCCGGTCCAGTCCCCGTCAAGATACCCGAGAAGAGTGTCCCAGCCAAGTCGCTTCTCCTGCTCCACACGCTGTTCGAGCGCGGCGAAGGAGTCCGCGACTGTCGCGAGTCCGGCTGCGTCAACACAAAGGTTGTAGAATTCAACGCCGCCGTGGGACGCATCCCTTCCCCGCTCGATCGGCCCGTGACAGAGCAGATCGAGATGGAGCTCCGGGAACACACGGTACATATGGTCGATGTGGAAGTCCAGGCTTTCCCGGACTATGTCGATGCTTCTCCGGAGGTGTCGTTCAAACCTGACTGAGAGCTCAGCGGTTCCCGGTCTGATGGTGGTGTCCGATATCATCTCGCGGAGGGCGACATCGAAAACCGCGGCAAGATTGACCTTGACACAGTCGTTCACGGTGTACTCCCTGCCGGGAATTGCGCACCAGTGGCAGCCCGAATATGCCCGCTGTCGCCCGAGTTCTATCGGGTACCCGTTCCGTGCAAAGCCCTCGCTCGTACTGTCGACGCCGAGAAATTTTGGTATGCCCGTCTTGTCGCTGAACATAATTTCGACGCCGCGTCGGACAAGCCCCGGATCAATTGCCCTCCCCACACTGACCCCGACATTGACAGGGATCTTCAGCCGATGTGCGGCCTCCAGCATCAGATAGGAGAGCTCATTCGTCCTGTCCCTGCCCGTTTCATCCGGACCCCCGAGCTGTGTGTAGCTGGTATCCATCAGGAAATGACAGGCAAGATGAAAAATCGCTTCCTCGTCGGTGAGAACACCTTCTCGCCGGTCGCGTTCATAATACGGATAGAGAAATTGATCGACACGCCCGAGCGCGCCGCCCATATTGTACATCTTTCCAATGATCTGGTACCAGAGCATCCACTGGCACGCTTCACGGAATGTCCGCGGGGGATCGGTGACGAGCCGCCGGTTAATGTCGGCCATCTCATTCAGATTCTGGCGCAGATGCGGGTCGCTCTCCACTGCGGCGGCATCCTGAGCGGCATCGACATGGCGTTCGATCCAGTCCTGGATCCCGAGCACCATAGCCTCCAGCCCGTCGTAGAGTTCCTGAGCCTCTCCATCAGTGTTGATGCCCCGGAACCTCCTGATTTTCTCCAGTATCCCGCCCCAGCCGAGTTCCAGCCCTATCGTCATGTCCTGGCAGAAATGCTGCACTGCTCCGATGCCGTGGTGGAGCCTGTATTTCTGATGGTCTTCGTGAAGATGGGAAAAGTCGAAGTCGGGATTCCACGCGGGGTTCCGATAGGAAATGAAGTTCACCATGTAGCCCCCCGCAAGGGAACTCACAGGGTCAACGTAGGTCGGGTGCATGGCAAGAAGCGTCCGGAAGTTTTCGCCGCATGCCTTCGCCCCGAAAAAACCACCACTCGGATGATTACTCGTCGGGATGAACTCCTTCAGGAGAACATCGGTCATGGTGAACCCCGACCCGCTTGTCACCTGAACAATCTGCCGGGAGTCAGCCGGGGGGAGAATGATCGCGTGGTCGTCCATATCCATCGATCCGATGACCTGCCACTTCTCCTCGGTGTGACGCATCTTCGTGGTCCGCAACCGGTCGATGCGTTCCTGGTAGGTCCAGCCGGAGAGGGACGAGGGGGACCGGGGGATTCCCTGAAGAGGCAGGGCACTTTCCATACGTCGCTCCTTAACGGATTCGTGTCGTGACGCCGAGAGTTGTTGCGATCTCTGCAAGTGCACACATTGTCGATTTTGTCGGAGGGTCGAGGGATGCGGCCGAGTACTCCATTCCGAGACTGGCGTACTTGTCCGAGGCCAGGCGGTGGAATGGGAGAAGCTCAAACGCAATCCCTCCCGCGTCGGACTCCTGATTGTTTCCCGATGCCCGTGTGTCGATCAGACTTTTCAGAAACGATGCGATTCTGATAAATTCCTCCGGATCGTCGTTCACTGTCGGAACGATCGGAGTTCGGAACAGAAGCGGTTTATCCGTCTGAGCGAGGTTTCTGGCATTGGCGAGGATTCGATCGTTGGGCCTTCCGGTGGCCCGGAGGTGCTTCTCGGGCGAGATGAGCTTGATGTCCATGATGACAAGGTCGGTCCAGGGAAGCAGCGCCTCCAGCGAATGCCAGGGGCTGTCGCCGCACGTTTCGATCGCTGTATGAATTCCCCCGGCATGGCAACGCTCAAGGATCTCCCGCGCGAACACCCCCGCAAGTGCAGGCTCTCCCCCCGACAGTGTCACGCCACCATGAGAGGATTCATAAAAGGGCCGGTCGCGGAGGACCTCTTCAAGAACTTCGTCAACGCTCATCTGGCGCCCGTTCAGCTCGAGTGCCCCGGGATAACATGTCTGAACGCACTCACCGCTGACGAGGCAGTATTCACGGAAGAATGTGTGAACACCCTCGCGAAGTTCATGGGCATGATTCGGACAGGCCTCGACACAGGCACCACACGCAATACATCTGCCAGGGAAGTACCGGAGCTCGGGCTGGAAATGTCGACCCTCAGGATTGTGGCACCAGAAACAGCGCATTGAACAACCCTTGAGGAAGACCGTCGAGCGGATTCCGGGGCCGTCATGGATGGAGAAGCGCTGGATATTAAAAACAACGCCGGACGAGTTCATCTATGGACGTCTACCTCTGCCTTCGGGAGAGAACGGGAAGGGAGAATATCGGGTCAGTCCGTTGATGCGGCCCGCCGCGGCTGTTTCTCTCTTACCAAATGAAGGGCTAATTTTCCTGCAATTCAAGCCCTCCCGGTCAGCTTCCGCTTGGCAGGCCTGGAGAACGAAGGATGGGAGAAAGGAGGCAGGAATAGCCATCTTGGCGAATTCACCTGGGGGTATGCAGTCACCCCGTGCGCAGAATGCTCCCGCGCGGCTGTCCGTCTACTGATGGGTGATAGGGGTGATGGTCGGAAGGGGGGAGGGAGACAACTCCTCCGCCCTTGGGTGCAACAAGTCCCGCCGGATTGCCATGAGGGGCGCGAATGGGTGGCTCGACCGTCCGGCGATTCTACAGGGTTATGGTGAGAATGTTGTTCGCGAAGGCTGTGGCATACACCCGCAGAGGAGAGGCTGCCGGCCCTCTCGAAACCTGCCCGCCGGTTGTGAACTGAGAACCGTGGCATGGGCATGTGAAGAGCTGATTGCTATACCCGTTAATCGTGCATGCCTGGTGAGTGCAGGTTGCAGTGACCGCGCTGAATTCGGTCTGGCCGGTTCGAGCTACGAGGAGAATACCCCCGCCGTAGTTGACCTGCGCTGCGCTTCCCGTGCTGGCGAGCGGGGAACTTGAGTCGACCGCGAAGCTCACTTTGCCGCCGCTTTCGGTCGCGTTGATCACCGCAAGGCCCTGTCCTCCAGGCCCCGCAGGATTGTCGCCCGAATTGCAGCTCTGAAGAATTGTGGCAATCGCGCTGCCTGCTGCAAGAAGCGAAGCGGTCGCGCAGGCCTGGAGGAAGAATTCCCTGCGAGTCTGGATATCACTTTCCATCGTTGCTCTCCGGCTGTCTTGTTCCCGAATGGTTTCGGAAGACTGTGCGGCGCGTTTCCGCCGGCCTTATCCGATCCCAGGTTCCTCGGAAAAGCGGTACAGGCGGCCGGGTTCCCTGAGATGGGCGCCTACCCATGAAACAGCGAAGTGACTGAATAGATTCCCGTTCCGCCGGCCGCCTGGGAGGGGGCAGTGCTGCCGGCTGACAGCCGGCGCCGTTTGGGGGGCTTGACTTGTAATGGAATTATTTTTATCTTAATCGAAACAATTTTATGGAGTACTTTATGGATTCCGCGGAGCAACTGGCGCATCTTGTCAGGTTCTTCAAGGTTCTGGGCGAGCCGAACCGCCTGAAGATCGTCGGCATCCTTGCCCAAAAGCC
>DKBG01000190.1 GCA_002451155.1 Ignavibacteria bacterium UBA6906 | reverse complement strand
CTCGTACAGGCGGGCGACGGTATCGCCGAAGACGGCACCCCTCCCATGTCCCACAGTGAGCGGCCCGGTCGGATTGGCACTGACAAACTCCACCTGCACTCGTTTTCCTTCCCCTACGGTCGATCGGCCGTACAGGTCGCCGGCGAGAAGGATGTCTCGAAGTCTGGCTCGGTAGAATGCCTCGGTCAGGGTGAGATTGATGAACCCGGGCCCCGCAATGTCGATCGAACTGACGAATTTGGGGTCAAGCGCCCACGCCGCCACGATTTCCGTCGCAAGGGCGCGGGGGGGCTTCCCCATTTTCCTGGCGAGAGTCATGGCGACATTTGTGGTAAGGTCACCGTGCCCTGCCTGTCGGGGATGGTCAAAGCTCACCTGTACGTCGGGAGGGGCCCCGATGGTCCGGAGAGCCTTAAGGAGGGAGGAACGGAGAAACTGCTTCATGAAACGGTCCGGCGCTTTCTGACCGGGCGGCCGGTCCGGCGTGCGGGTCGGACGGTCTTCGCAGGAGCCTCGTCGTCGTGGACCCGCTGCATCTTCGCGTCGCCCCAGAGCTTCTCGAGTTTATAGAACTGACGCAGATTCTTGTGGAACACATGTAACACGACATCGACATAGTCGAGCAGAATCCAGTTCGAACTTCCGACTTCGCTGTGCCAGGGACGGACTCCCTTCTTCACCATGCCGTCTTCAACCGCGTCCGCAATGGCCCTGACCTGGATATCAGAGTCCGCCGAACACACCACGAAGAAATCGGTCATGGATGTCAACCCGCGCAGGTCCATCAGGACAACCTCATCCGCCTTTTTCGTCAGGGTCAGTTTGGCGATGCTCTTGGCCAATGTCTGTGCTCTCAACGGTATGCTCCCTTTCTCATTCTGAAGGTTTCAGTGACTTGTAGTCTTTCCCGATCACTACCGAGACATCGACGAAGTAGTCGGGATTGATCTGCTGGACAATTTGTGATCGGTCAATCCCCAGGGCATAGGCGACCTTCTCCGCATTCTCTTTGCTCCCCGTCCGATCGACCACGAGAGACCTCTGCACATCATAGGATCTGTAGTTTCGCATCTCAACGACGTCAAAGCCGCGAGCGCGAAGGTAATCCCGGAACTGCGTCGCCGCGCCGGCCACACCGCACCCGTTCAGGACGTCCAGCTGGATCACGGTCGATGAACCCGCGCCCTGGCGGACGGTATCCACAGGAGGCCGGAGAAAATGGCGGTCCAGAAGCGAGTATGCGAGGAAGGCAACCAGCAGGCTGAGCGCACCGATCAGAATATTCAGCGTGAGTGACCGCGGATCGCGAGCGGCATCTGAGAGTGTTTTCTTCATGCCCATCGTCCGCAGAACCGGCCGGCCGGGGTGTTCCCGCACGGGCTGAAAACGAAACGACCGCGGCACCGTGCACCCGCTTCCGGGCACACTCCTCGGTCGTGGCTCACACCGAACGTATGACTCATCTGTTCCGTACTCAGTACCCGAATCCCATCATGAATGGTTCATAGAAAGGAGAGCCGTAGTAGCTTCCGAACGGCATCTGCCGGTAGCCGACATGAATGAGCACATCGTCCCAGGGTTTGTAGTTGAGCTCAGCGCGGCTCAGATATATCTTGCTGAGGTCATTTCCCATAGAACCCGGCAGGGAATTGAACGGCGAGTAACTCATGCTTACGTCCGCCCGCGCGTTCAGCCGGTCACTGAACTGATAGGACATGCTGTTCGTGTAGGTTGCCAGAGAAAGTCCGTACTGTCCCGCGGTTTGATATGACATCGACACGGAATGTCGCATCCGAAAGTTGTCCGGGTTGAACCACCCGAAGAGAAATTCGTTGGAACCCTGCTGGACGAGTCCATCAGAGATCTTCGGCTCGTCTGCGGCCCCCCCCCTGAACTGCGCTCCCGCAATTCCCACGCCCAGCACGCACGCCACCACCACCCCGAGGAATTTCATTCTCACTCCCTCCTCAACTTCTGAGCGTATAATAAAGAAAAGGCCCGGTATTGTCAATAATGCCGGGCCTCCCGGGGTTGTCGGTAAACTCTTACAGGTCCATCGCATAGTGCCCCCTGCTCCGTCGGTCCGCGGGATGAGACAGGGCGTCCATCCCGACAGGAGTACCACAATCCTTTATTCAAACGGATGAGAAGACCCCGCCGATCAGACGCGCCTGCTATGCGGTCGGCCGGCAAGGACGGCACGCGCTTCTTCCAGCTGTTCAAAGGTATTGACGCCACGGAGTTCGAGATAGTCGCTCGAGCATTCGGCATGGACAGGATGCCGGTGACGCCAGAAGTACCGGAAGACATCGGTGAGGTAGTATTCGTTCTGTGCGTTGTCGGGAGTGATATGGTGCAGGCCGTCAAACAATCTCTCCCTGTCAAACACGTAAATCCCGGAATTGATCTCTCGAATCTGCCGCTGCTCTGCGTTTGCATCCTTTTCTTCCACGATTCCGACAACAGCCCCGCCGGGTCCTCTGAGGATCCTTCCATACCCTGTTGGACCGTCAAGCATCGCGGTCAGAACAGTGGCCGCGGCCCCGGTCGTCCGATGGTGCTGGAGCAGGGTCAGGACCGTCGCTCTGCTGAGCAGCGGGACATCACCCGACAGGACGAGCACATCCCCGGTGAAATCCACCAGCTCTGTTTCCGCCTGCATCACTGCGTGCCCGGTGCCAAGCTGGGGTGATTGTTCGACACAGATCACCGGCTTCCCGGAATTTGCACAATGGGCAATCACGCTTTCCTTCTGCCAGCCGACAATGACGACGGTCTTCGCCGAGTCGAGGGAGAGCGCGAGATCCACCACGTGCTCCACCATCGGTTTCCCATTGACGGTATACATCACTTTCGCCATATCCGGATTCTTCATCCGGGTCCCCTTTCCCGCGGCCATGATAACCACGGCGAGATCTCTATACATTTCCCCCCTCAGGATAGTACGCGAATCATTGTATTATCGATCAGCCGGGTCCCCCCGAACCTGACGGCCAGGGATACCAGCACGGTCATACCGGGCGTGAGCTCGTGCACTTCCCTGAGCGTGTCCGGGTCCGCAACGGAACAATAGTCGATGACGGCTCCCGGTTCCGCCTCGATCAGTCGAGACATCGCGTCAACCACCACCCGGCAGCTCCGCTCGGACTCCCCCACGAGGGACTCAGCAAGAAGCAGTGCACGATGGAGGACAGGAGCGCTCTTTCTTTCGGCCGCGGACAGGTAGGCGTTGCGCGAGCTCATCGCCAGGCCGTCGGCCTCGCGCAC
>DKBG01000107.1 GCA_002451155.1 Ignavibacteria bacterium UBA6906 | reverse complement strand
GGAACAAAGAAAGAGTCACCGGCTCGCAGGACTGTCTTTTCACTACCTACCTGGACTTCGAAGGAGCCCTTCTCGATGTAGGTGACCTGCCGGTGGGGGTGTGAATGCAAGGATCCGACGGAGTTCTTTGCGAACCGGACACACATCATCATCAGTGAGGAGTCATATCCGAGCACTCTTCTTCGTACTCCCGCGCCAATCTCCTGCCAGGGTTTCGATTCACCCGCGATGAAAATATCGTTCTGTTTCATGTAACGACCTCTTCGCAATATGAAATTGGGAGATTCGCTCTGAGATTGTGTATTCTCTCCAGAGATATGATAGGCGGGCCGGGCGGACGTCCGCTCGACGGATATTCCAGCCTCAGCGGGAATCAGGAAGGGGGGCGGCCGTATTCGAGAACCTCAACCGGGTCTCCCACGTGTACCGTGCCGCCCTCATGTGGAACGCAATTCTGACCGAAGAGGACGTCATTCCCGAACCTTCGAACCTTTGAAAGAGTGGCCAGCGGTTCCTCAGCCGTCAGTCCGGTTTCCTGATCGACTGTCGTGACCACGCATCGCGCACACGGTTTGACGACGTGCAGCGTCACATGGCCGACCCTGACGATTCTCCATCGATCCTCTTCGAAAGGTTCACAGCCACGCACGACAATATTCGGCCTGAAGCGATCCATCGGAACGGGATCCTTGAGCCGGCCGTTGAGCCAATCCAGGGACGCTTCCGAAATCAGGAGGAGTGGATATGCGTCAGCGAAGGAGGTCTGGTCATTTCCTCCGGTGACCCGGCGCTTGAGCGGCCGGACTGTCTGTTCAGGCATGTACACGAGCCTGCACTGCACACCGAGGTATGCGGCGAACCATCCGGCCGTATCGCTCCCCAGATCGATGGCGTCAACCTCATCGTCCCAGATTCTGACCCTGATGAGCTCCCCGGAAGGATTTTTGGGCAGTGAAATTCCCTCCCTCCCGGGGATGTGTGCCACCAGGCTCTCAGACTGAATTCGCAGTGAGATCAGCGCAAGCCGCGGGATCCGGCGCTGGGAGAGGAAAAGGCGATTTTCGTCCACGAGCATCCATCGGCGGTCAAGGGAGAGCCCCCTTTTTTCGATGACTGCCAGACTGAGGGGGATCCCCCTCGCAGACTTCACAGGATACACAGTCAGACCTGAAATAGAAGGATGACCCATACGTACCTTACCCGATGAGAATTTTATTCAACTCATAGTATCACGGCGAAGGATTGCATTGCCCCCCCACGTCGAAGGTTTCTTCAGTCCATGACATTCGTCTGCGGACCTTGTTCCCACATGAGCGAGCCTTCACAGAACCGTGTGCACACAGTCGCACGGAGTCCGCAGGACTTCCCCCTGCGAACGCCCCGGCCCGCACCTGCGACAATTCAATTCTATACTCTTGAATCTTCGCTGCCGGTTCCGTAGTTTGCGCGCACCATTCAATCTTGTCCCTGTGAGAGTCTCCCCATGCCCAATCCTGAAATGCCCAAACGGACAATTCGCGACGGTCTTCTTGTTACCGCGGCACTTGTAATTATCCTCGCAGGGATGCGGGCAGCCAGTTCACTCCTGACGCCCTTTCTCCTTGCCGGGTTCCTGGCAATCATCTGTCTCCCCCCCTTCCTCTGGCTCCGGAAGAAGAAAGTCCCGAACGCAGTGGCCATCATTCTGATCATCCTGGTCTATGCAGGCGTCTTCACGGGAACGGGGTTTATCATCGAGAACGCGGTGACCGGATTTTCCACCAACCTCCCCACCTACCAGGACAGGCTGGCATCGGAGCAGGCTGCCGTTTCCGAGTGGCTGGCCGGAAGAGGGATCACCATCCCCGCTTCCGGCCTCTTTACCGAGCTCACCCCGAGCTCCGTAATGGGCCTCGCCGGTCGGGCACTTGGCCAGATCGCAAACTTCCTCGCGAATGGATTTCTCATCCTGCTTACGGTCCTGTTCCTCCTCCTCGAAGCAAGCACGTTTACCGAGAAAGCCAGGGACATGCTGGGGGATCCAACCAGCTCACTCTCCAGGGTTCGCGAGTTCTTCATTACCGTGCAACGGTATATGGCTCTCAAGGCTGTGGTCAGTCTCACCACGGGACTCTTGATCTGGCTCTGGCTGCTGGTGCAAGGGGTGGACTTTGCGGTGCTCTGGGGATTGATCGCTTTCCTGTTCAACTTCATCCCGACGGTCGGATCGATAATTGCCGCCGTCCCGGCCGTGTTGCTCGCCGCCGCGCAGCTCGGCCCGGGCCCTGCGCTGGTAACCCTGATCGGCTACCTCGTGGTCAACACCCTGGTAGGAAACATCGTCGAGCCCAGCATTATGGGACGCGGTCTCGGTCTCTCTACGCTTGTGGTTTTCGTTTCTCTGGTTTTCTGGGGATGGATGTTTGGTGTGATCGGGATGCTGCTCTCGGTCCCTCTCACGATGACGCTGAAGATCGCTCTGGAGAGCTCAAGCAAGACCCAATGGGCTGCCCGGTTCCTCGGGAACAGCAAGTAGGCGGCCCCGGCAGGGGGACCCTACACCATCGCCCTTCGTAACCTGTTTTTCAGGCGGTGAATGCGTTTGAGCGCTTCTTTGAATGCCTTCCGGTCGTTCTTCTTCAGTGCCTCATCTCTTTTCAGCTTGAGGGCCTTGATCTCTGCCTTTACCTCTACTTTGTTCAGCCCCACGACATGGTGATGGACGTGCTTTTCAATTCCGAGGGCTTCACAGATCGCGGGGACCAGCTTCTCCTTATGCATCGTGCTGTATCCCTTTACCGCATCATGCTGGATATCCTTGGCGATATCCCGGAGCTGAGCAACTGTCATCGTGTGGAGTTCATCGAACGTGTGGGCCATCGTTCCTCCCTGGTGGTTACTGTTCTTCAAATGTCTTTTCGAAAATCTTCAGGAAAGCGGTGCCATCCTCCACGATCCCGGCCGGCACGCGCCATAACGCCAATCTAGCTGGTTTCACTGGAAGGCGCAAGAACCAAATTGCCTGGGCCCGGTCTGCCGGACCCTTGTGCACAGTCGGGATCCACCCTGCAAAGTTTCCGCCTCGACGCCTTTGCGCCTGTGCGGTTCAATCCGGGGATGGAAATTCCACCAGAGCGGGGCGGACGTAGCGAGTCTGGATTTTTATCCCTATTATATTGGGGAAATGGGAAATCCCTTGTCTTACACCAGCCGAGAGGAGTAACGATGAAACGACTCGACCGACGCGATTTTCTCCGGAATTCTCTTCTGTGCGCCTCGGGTGCTCTTGCCGCCCCCCCGCTGTTGTCGGCAGGAATACGACCCATCACAGATGACGAGAAAACGCCGGCCCCGATCACGCGAACGCTGGGGCGAACCGGTCTTGCGCTGCCGATCGTCAGCATGGGCGTCATGCGGGCGGACAGCCCCGGACTCGTGCGGGCCGCCCTGAAGGCAGGTATGACCCACTTCGATACCGCTCACGGATACCAGAAGGGAAGAAACGAAGAAATGCTCGGGGAGGTCCTGAAGGAGTATCCGCGCGAATCCTTCACCCTCGCCACGAAGGTCCCCCCGGACGACAAGGAGTCGTTCCTCGCAAAGCTGGATTTGAGCCTCTCGCGCCTCAAGCTTGACCATGTAGACATCCTCTATCTACACGGTGCCTCATCGAAAGGGAATGTGCTCGACAATGAGATGCTTGAAATCATGAAATCCGTCAGAGATTCGGGAAAAACCCGCTTCCTCGGGGTGTCCACGCACAGAAACGAGCCGGACGTGATCGATGCCGCCGTTGAGAGCGGTGTCTACGATGTGGTCCTCACCGCTGTGAATTTCAAGCAGGACCACTATCCGGAGGTTCGGAAGGCGATAGGCCGGGCGGCTGCGGCGGGCATCGGTATCGTTGCGATGAAGACGATGGCCGGCGGGTTCTTCGACAAGGACCGAAAACGCCCGATCAATTGCCGTGCCGCGCTGAAATGGGTGATGCAGGATGTGAATATTACGACCTCCATACCGGGAATCACGTCGCTCGACCACCTTGAGGACAACGTCTCGGTAAACACNNACTACCCGCCAGGAAAAAGATGATCTGATCACAGGCGCGCTGCAGGGATCACTCTACTGCAACGGATGCGAACAGTGTGTCAGGGGATGCCCGAAGGAGTTGCCGATTCCTGACATGATGCGCGCATACATGTATTCCTACGGATACGGGAACGCAGTCATGGCCCGCGACCTTCTCACGCAGAATGGCCTCCGCACGGATCCCTGCACCGGGTGCACAGAATGCACCGCAGACTGTGTGAAAGGATTTGATCTGCGCACGAAGATCTCGGAAGTCATCCGCATTGTCGATGTCCCAGAACAGTATCTGTCCGGCGGCCTCTATGCGTAACATCAAACCTCTTCCGGGCACCTGGGGCAGAACCGGAGGGGGAATCGCGCTCGCCATAATCCTGTCTGTGGCGACTTCTTTCCCGCAGACTGTATCGACGGCACCGACCTTCCCGGACCTCGATGGCTGGACGTTATGGCGTGACTCAACGGCCTACGCCCCTGACAATCTCTGGGATCTCATTGACGGGGCAGCGGACCTTTTTCTGGTGTATGGCTTCGAGAATCTCCACGTTGGAGAATACCGGCGCCCAGACTCAGTCGACGTGCGCGTGGAAGTTTATCAGCATTCCTCCGGAGAGAACGCATTCGGCATGTACAGCCAGGAACGGAACCCCGAATACCGCTTCCTGGAAGTGGGAACCCAGGGGTACCTTGAGTCAGAGGTATTGAACTTTTTTAAAGGGAAGTACTATGTCAAATGCTCCACGCACGGCCGGGGTCACGGCGCGCAGGAAGCACTGACCACCGTCGCTCGTGCCGTGGCTGATCATCTGAAAGGGACGAAGGAGTGGCCGACCATCCTGAGACTGCTCCCCCCGGCTGGCCGTGTTCCCAACTCTGAGGTGCTGATTGCCCGAGACTTCCTCGGATATTCTTTCTTCCCGTCCGTCGCAACCGCCCGCTACGGAAAAGACCCTCCGCTCCAGCTCTTCGCTATGCCCTTTGAGCAGGATCAGCAGGCGAGCGATGCGCTGGAAAAATTTGTCGGAGTCATGCCCCGTGATTCGATCAGAACCGAAGGCGGCTACACCCTGATCAACGATCCGCTCAACGGCCGGATTGCCCTGGTGCGCCAGGGACATCGACTGGGAGGGGTGCTGGGCTGCCGCGATAGGAGCACCGAGCTGCACTATCTCGAGATGCTCAAGAAACAGTTTGCGGTTGAATGAGCCCCGGTTCCGTCCCGCCAGGATCGAATCATCTGCCGACACCAGAAACTCCTCCCCTGAAACATCGAAGGCCCGGGACAAAGCCCGGGCCTCCGTGCCGGACAATCATCCCGTCCCTACTTCGTTGCGAGCGTGATTGTCCCCACGTCCGTTGTCTCTCCGCGAACAACCGGAACTCCAGATATCGTGGAGTCACGATAGGTCGTGTCGGCGGGAAGGATCTGGAGCGAGTACACACCCTCCGGAAGAGCCAGGAATTTGAAATCTCCCGTTGTGGTGTCCGCGAATGCCCAGAGCGTGTCCGAGCCGACCATCGTGGAAACATGGGCCTTCGCCGCAACAGGCTCGATCCTCCCTTTGAGATCGCCAGAGATTTGCCGTGCCTGCGCTCGGATGACCGGCTTTAACTTGTACCTGCCGTTCCCGGTGACGACAATTGAACGGGCCGCGTCAAAATCCAGAACCAATTCGTAGAGAGCGTCCGGCGCAATGACAAACGAATGATTGAGTTTCAGACCTGTCTGCGGACCGCTCGGCACCTCCAGTTCATGAGAAGTCCCGTTCACAACGACTGTGCTCCCTGATCCGATAATCAGCCGGATTTGACTGTAAGTCCCTGGAGGGAGAGCCGTATCGCCGAGAACTACCTGAGCGCCGTTCTGGAGAGCGAGAAGATCGTACATCCCAGGCACACTGTTGATCGTGAACCAACCGGAGAGCGAGTCAGCCCCTTCGCGATGCACTTCAACGCGGGAGACCGAGATGTTGACGGCCTGATAGGTCGCGGGGGCGTCAGTAAGAAGAACGCGCAGCCTGCCTAAACCGGAAGACACAGAAACGGGCGCAGTCGTCTCTGTTTCGCACGACAGGAAGACGAGCGTTGAGCAGAGAAAAGCAACGGNNTATTTCCAAACCCATTCAACCACGAATGATTTCAATCAAGTTCCCGATCACGTCATTTCCCATACATGTGTGAGATGACTCACAGGCACGACCGGTAACTCCAGGATCTCTCCGGCACCGAACCCCTGGCTCTGGCCGGGCATTCCAGGACTGATCGAGAGGAACGACAGAAAGCGGAACCGTTGACCGAATGCGGACAATGCCTTCCTCTCCGCATGCCGGCATGTGGTGCCCGCTTCCGCGTCGGAACGCCGGGCATGCAGCCGGTGGGGGTTATGGCAGGATAACCGTGGCGATACGGAGCGTCAGGGTGGAGATTGTCTCGAGTCGTCGCGGGCCGTTTCGCTTCCTGAACATTGGGGGGTGCCGGAGAGATGCGGGTCACATCGGCGTGAGCCCTTTATGCCGTCCCGAAAGTAGACCGCCCGACTCAACGCCAATGTTACGGCATAACAATGCGAACGACCGGTGAGGGGACCGGGTTGAGTGTTGTGTAGACGTCTCGTCCCGTTACAGGATCGCGATAATAGAGTGACGGAGATGCATCCGCGTATGCGATCGCATATACGACAGATCCTGACGCGAAAGAATTCTGCTGCGCGATCACCGGATCCATCGAGATGGAAAACGCCTTTTGCATCAGAGACCCGCCCTGCGTGGTCGCCTCAGAACTCCCGGCGGAACTCTCCACATAGACGTACTCCTTCATTGACGCGAGATGGGTAACAGGGTCAGATGAAACGTCCGGAGTAGAGCCAAAAAAGACTCTCACAGCACTGGACGGGAGCGAAAATTCACCTGCAATGCTGCCGATGAAGAACAGTTGCTTCCCCGAGACCGAGTCCCTGAACCTTTCCACGACATACCTCGGACGTTCAACCACAAAGACCTTCACGTTCGAGAGCTTCCCTCCGGAGAACGGAAACCCAACCTGTTTCGTCAGCCCGAAATCGGGCTTCTCCCAGATGATCGTGATGAGCCCGCCGGGAACTCCCCGTAAAGTCCATTCCCCCTCAGTGTTTGTTACGGCCAGGGCCTGGCTTTCTTCGGTCCTTACGATCACACCCGATTTGTCACCGAGGCGTTGCTGATGCCTGTTGAGCAAAATAATCCGGCCCGAGATCTCACCGGTTGCCTGGACGTCCACCTCCACGATCCCTTCAGTGGCGCCGCCTCCCCCGCTGCTGGACGGACACCCCGTGAGCAATCCGATGATTATGATCAGGAAAAGCACGGCCGTGAGAAATGTGATTGTGTGTCGCATATCGCAGCACCCTCCACGATCGTGACAGGGCCCAAAGGATCAGGTCCTCTCTTGAACATACGCAACTGGAAGCGAAAAGTTCAAGTCTACAACGCGTCTTCGTCCCTGTCTCTCTTTTCCGGGAGAGGGATCCGGGCACAGAACCAGAGACCGGTCCCCACCAGGAGAAGACCCTTCATAGTACCGGTATCCGACACGCCGGAAAAGTAAAGGAGCGCAGGGAGAACCGTCAGCACCAGGCCACACCAGGAGAGAAGCAACAGGGCATTACGCATTGGGCACCTCACCCGCGGCTGTGTGAGTCGGGCGGGCCCCCGGTTTTCGCACAAATGAGAGGGAAAAATAGAGCAGTCCCGCTACCAGCCACCCTGGAAGTGCAAGGAAGAAGACCTGCACCCCGAATACCAGGTTGAGAATTCCGCACACACCAAGGGCCCCCAGCCAGGACACGCCGGCCGTTAGACTGAACCGGATTCCTCTCCTGCTGGCAAGTTCCCTTTCGAGCCCCCAGAGGGGAAAAAGGTAGTGCTCAACGACTATGAGGGCACCCATGGGCACTAGAATCGTCCCGTACAGCCCCACAAAATCCAGAAGTCTCATCACAATGCCTGGGAACAGCGCACCGACAGTGGCAACCCCTCCAGCGACAAGGGTCACGGTAAACCGGGACGAGCGCGGATAGAGTGCCTGAAATGCCAGCCCAGCTCTGTATATAGTCGGGTTTGCCGTGGTCCATCCCGCAATCACGACACAGAGAAGTCCGGTGACCCCAACCGCACTGTACGCCATCGGGCCGGGCGCAACCTTTCCGTTCGACGGATCCGCCATGAGCTGCACGGCAAACAGGAGCGAGGCGGAGATCCATGCCATATAATGACCTACGAACATGCCGGCAGCGGACGAGAATCCATATTGCCATTTCCGCGCATACCGGAAGATCGACATATCCGCCATCCCCAGGTGCATCGCCGCATTACAGAACCAGGCGAAAAATATGACATGCCAGATGGTGAATTTCGTCTGTCCGGTCATCGGATCACCACCCGTCCAGATTTTCCGGTTTGCCACCTCCCAGAATTCGGCCAGCGAATTGATTCCCAGCGCGGGGAGCGCAACAATGCCGCACGCCAGGAAAACCAGCGCGATCCAGGGAGCGGAGAGTGACGCCACCCTCGCCATCGCGTCATACCCTTTCGCGGCGACGAAGCCGAAAACGGCACCGATGAGCACCACAGCCCCGACCCAGCCGACACTGTTTGGCAGGATGTCCTCAAGGGATGGCATCTTCATGTCAAACGGGAGACCGACAGCAGTCGCTGACACCGACACCATCGCACCTGCAAGGATACAAAAGAGCACGCCATTCGCCACATTGTAGATCCGGACCAGTCCGGACCCGCATATTCGTTCCAGCTTGTAATAGAGGGTCAATCGCTCCGATACCGCGACGGGGGCGCAGATGAACGCCCAGCTGAGAACCGCCAGAATATTCCCCACCAGGAGACCGATGAGCAGATCGAACGCGCTCACCCCGGCTGCGAGAAAGAGCGGGCCGATCATGAATTCCGTACCCGCCACATGTTCTCCCGCATACAGGCTGACGAATGACCGAAGGGATTTCAGTCTCTCCTGCGGTACCGGTTCTCGTTCGAACTCTGCCATGGATACTCCGGAGAAGGGTGCAGGTCACAGGGTGTACAAACGCCAATCTGGGCCCGGATCGGTGACAACGGCACCAACTGGTGGAACGGCCGGGGGCGGCGTTCCCAGTGCAGCTCGATGGTGCTATCGTAGAGAGAATTTTCTGAAGTGTCAAGAGACATACCGCCGGCGGGATCGTGGCCGCCCCGCCAGAATCTCAGACCCCTGGTTGCCATTGGCTGGATTTCTCAATAGATTTTTCTGGGATGGATGTGCCACGGCAGGAGAACGTGATGCTTCCACGATGGGTAGACCGATTCATACGGCCCTCGACACGCGCCTTCTTCAAGGAATGGCGGAATAGTCCCAATCCCTCAATACTTGAATTCGTGCACGGATACCTGTACGGCCGCTGGCCATACCTCTATATTGGCTTGGGGACGGGAGAGCACCCGTTCGCCTGGCTATTCCAGCCATTCCTTGCACGGGTTGAATCGCTCGCCAGGGTGAGTTCCAGCTACAGCCCGCTGAAGAACGGGGATGTGACGTTCGCCGACACCTATCACGGGAAGGTAGTCCCCCACGAGGAGGCAACAAAGCTTGTTTCGGTCCAGCAGGAGATCCGTGTGACAGATCTTGAGCGGGTCATTCCTTTTGCCCGCGCGAGGGACATCATTCTGAAGAATCCCGACCACATCACCCTCCTCAGGTGTCCCTGTCGCGCCTCGAGAGAAAAGCCCTGCGAGCCCCTGGATGTCTGCCTGATTATCGGCGAGCCTTTTGCCGGCTTCATGCTTGAGCACCACCCGGAAAAAGCAAGACGTATCACCCAGGCTGAAGCTCTCGTCGTGTTGCGGGAGGAACACGAACGGGGCCATGTGCATCATGCGTTCTTCAAAGACGCGATGTTGAATCGATTTTATGCAATCTGTAATTGTTGCAGCTGTTGCTGCGGTGCTCTACAGGCGCATCGTCACGGCACACCAATGCTCGCTTCCTCCGGATATATCAGCCGGGTCGCAGAGCAGCTCTGTATCGGGTGCGGCACCTGTATCGAATTCTGTCAGTTTGGGGCATTAGTGATTGTGAATGGCAAGAATCATGTTGATTCGTCAAGGTGCATGGGATGCGGGGTCTGCTCGGGCAAATGTCCCCATGAAGCACTCGCTCTCTCCCTCGAGCCCTCGCGCGGCATCCCCCTGGACATTCACGCCCTCATGGAGAGCAGTCTGTCCGCCAAACAGCCGGTCTCCGGGTGATCTGCGCGGCAGCTGGAGGTTTTGCCTGTCAGCGAGGCAGGCGCCTGTCTCCCACGTCGTCACGCTGTACCTCCTGAGAATACCGGCGTGCCAACGCCCTTCATTACGTATTGAGAGGCTATGCCTACAGTTCTCCTTTGTGTGTTCCTGTTCGTTTCAGGGAATGACCTGTACGTGTCCCCGACGGGAAATGACGGGTGGCCTGGAACCGAGGGAAAGCCGTTCCGCACGCTGGAACGGGCGTCAAACGCGGTAAAGGGAATCAAGGCTTCCCGCGGACTCCCCGGTGGAGGGCTCACTATCTGGATCCATGGGGGCGTGTATGAACTCAGGGATCCTCTCAGACTTGGAAGGGAGCATTCCGGAACGCCGGAATCGAGGGTGGTCTTTCGCTCCGTTCGTGGAGCGAATGTTCGAATTCTGGGCGGAAAGACCATAGACCCCGGGCTCTGCGTTCCCGTAACAGAGAAGAGCATCGTTGCCCGCCTCCCGGCGGCGGCACGCCCACACGTACTGGAGATTGACCTCTGGAAGGCTGATATCACCGAGTACGGGGCGCTCGCGCAAATCGGGTCAGGCCGCCCGGTCCCTCCCGCCCCACTCGAAGTGATCTTCAATACGGTTCCTCTCCCTCTCGCCAGGTATCCAAACACAGGAAGTATCCCGATCGGAAAAGTCATTGACCCCGGCTCCAACCCTTCCCGGGGGGACACGAGCACTCGCGGAGGGTCATTTGTGTACAATGACCGGAGGCATTCGACTTGGACAAGGGAACGGGATCTCTGGCTTCACGGTACATTTCGCTGGGGGTGGGCGGATGAGATGATTCGCGTCGCATCGATTGACACGCTCTCGCGGCGGATTCTCCTGTCAAGTCCTCATGTGTACGGATTGGGGGGAGGGGAACCTTTTCAGTCCTATGTCGCGCTGAACATCCCGGAAGAGCTCGACGCGCCCGGCGAATGGTATCTCGACCGGAAGCGGGGGAAAATCTACTTCTGGCCTCCCTCCGACGTTCGAAACGCCGAAATCATAGCGACAATATTTCAAGAGCCGATTCTCTCCCTGGAATCAGCCACCTGCATAACCCTCCGCGGGCTGACGATCGAGGCCGGAAGGGGAATTGGAGTATCGATCGAGGGTGGGGAGGGGAATCAGATCGAGGACTGTGTCGTACGGAATGTGGGAACCCTGGGCATCCTGTTCGGCCAGGGAGCACGGAAGACCTCGCCTTCTCCCCTTCCCGAGCTGTACGACGGCGTTCCGGCGAGCCGGATCGTCGGATCCCTCCAGAACCAGATCTCCCGGTACACTTCGTGGGATCGGCAGGCCGGCAGGAATAACCGCATCATCAGGTGTGAGGTGTACAATACCGGATCAGGGGGAATCTTCCTCGGCGGAGGCAGCAAGAGCGAGCTGAGCGCGGGCGGAAACACCGTGACCGATTGTCGGATCCATGACACGAACAGGTGGATCACTTTTCAATGGCCGGCGATCGCCGTAGACGGATGCGGAAACCGGGTTGATCACAACGAACTTTTCAGTATCCCCTGTCAGGCAATCATCGCCCGTGGGAATGACCACCTCTTCGAGTCGAATCACATCCATCATGTCGCCCTCAGTGGGGAGAATGTGTCCGCATGGTATCTCGGACAGGATCCGAGCGACCGGGGAAACACTATACGCCACAATTTCTTCCATGACATCGGTCGAAGTGACGGATCCCCGTCGGGAGTGATCCTCGGTGAGGGGGCAAGCGGCACCAGCATTGAGGGCAACGTCTTTGTCCGGATAGCCGGTGGGGCAATTCTGACGATCAGCGGACATGCGAATACCGTCCGGAACAACATCTTCATTGACTGCGCCGGACCGGCTGTGCGTGCAACCTCCGTCTGGATGGCACGAACGGATGAAACCGTGGCCCGGTATTTCGGAAGCGGCGGGTTGTACGCGCGGCAGCTCCTCGAGTCTGTGGACATCCGGAAACCGCCATACAGCACACGATACCCGGACCTGAGGGACTGGTTGAACCTGCTTCCCGACGGTATCACATATGTTGGGATGCGCCCCCGTGGAAACCTCATGGATCGAAACTGTGTTGTGCGTTGCTCCGCACCGCTGGTCCTGGACGGTGAGTACGCCCAGATGGAGAAGCGCAACACCTTGCAGACAGCTGATGACCCGGGATTTGTTGACGGGGCCCGAATGAACTTCCTTCTCAGACGTGACTCGCGGATTTACAGAGAAATCCCCGGATTCACGCCAATTCCCTTTGACCTCATCGGGCCGGACGCGGGCAGTGGGGCAAAAAACCCGCGGTGAACGCGCGGGAGGAACGGGAAGGTACGCTGGATCACATCTGCTCCCGGTTGAGACGCCTTTTTCGAGACTTTTTCCTATCTTGCGGTCGCGCCGCGCGACAATCCCACGCGCAGGGCGCTTCCACGTATCCCAGTTCCAGAAACCACATTACTCGACAATGAAACCGCAAAAGTGCACCGACAAAGAAATCCGTCAGCTCGAACAACAGGGTTGTAGCGCGACCGACTGGACAGCTGTCAGGGTCTCTCCTGACGAAAGCCTGACCAGAATCAGGAACGTTGTGTTTATCGGTGAGGTCACGGTCGGCACCTTGAGCGGGACCGTCCCGGCCGGTGGGACTACTCTCCCGTGCGGACTGTACAATGCGACAATTTCTGATTGCCATATTGCCTCAGGGGCCAGAATCGCCGGAATCAGGACGATCCTTTCCGGGTACGACATCGAAGAGGGTGTCTGCATTCAGGATGTCGGCACCATGACGGCAGAGGGAGGGGGCGCCTTCGGGAACGGGATTGAAATCGACGTCGTCAACGAGGCAGGTGGAAGAGGCACCACCATCCACAATCGTCTGACGGCGCAGACGGCGTTTCTCAATGCTATGCATCGGCATGACTCCTCCTTCATCCAGGCACTCCAGCGGCTAACGGCTGATGATTGTGCTGCCCGGAGGCCGGTCAGAGGAGTCGTGGCGAGGGGGGCGCACATTATTGGAGCTGCGTCAATCCGCAATGTGGTGGTGGGACCATTCGCCCGTATCGAAGGAATTGCCCTCCTTGAAAACGGCACGGTCAATAGCTGTGAGGAACACCCCACAGTGATCGGACATGGAGTTCAGGCCCGAGAGTTCGTGATCAGCGAGGGCGCCCGTGTCGAAAGCGGCTCGCTTCTCGACAAAGTCTTCGTCGGACAGGGAGTCAAAATGGGGAAGCAGTTCTCCGCGGAGAACTCCCTGTTCTTCGCCAACGCCGAAGCGTTTCACGGCGAGGCGGCCTCAGTTTTCGCCGGTCCCTACACAGTCACCCATCACAAATCCACCCTGCTGATTGCAGGGCTGTTTTCGTTCTATAACGCCGGCAGCGGCACGAACCAGAGCAACCACATGTACAAGCTCGGCCCTGTCCATCAGGGTGTCTTCGAGCGCGGCTGCAAAACCGGGTCGTTCTCGTATGTCTTGTACGAATCCCATGTCGGAGCATTCAGCGTCGTCATCGGCAAACATTTCACAAATATCCACACGCCGAACTTCCCCTTTTCATACATCTCCGAGAAAGGGGGAGAATCCACCATCGTCCCCGCAATGAATTTGTTTTCGGTCGGGACTGCGCGGGACGGGGAAAAGTGGCCCACACGTGACGGCCGGAAGGCCCCCGACAAGCGTGATCTCATCATTTTTGATATCTTTTCACCCTACACCGTCGAGCGGATGCGGCGGGGGCGCGACGAGCTCCTCGCTCTGCACGAGGCCACCCCGAAAGACCGTGCGACAGTAAACGTCGGCGGCTTGCAGATGACCCGGGTACTGTTGAAGAAGGGGGCGAAATACTACAGTGCGGCGATCACGCGGTATCTGATCGGCACGATCATCGACCGGCTCGCCGCGGCCCTCCGCTCTTCACATTCGTGGAGCACCGCCACTGCGGGGACGAAGCCTTCTGCGTCGCTTCGCGATGCGTCGGACT